>SLOE01000087.1 GCA_007132715.1 Bacteroidales bacterium | reverse complement strand
TTGACGCCGGTGACGGGGCCTGTCATTTTTCTTACAGCGAAACCAGGGTCCGGGCTAACCATTAAGCTGATCATTCATGTCTGCGGCAGTGGCATGCAACCTGCCGTAAAGCGAAACCAGGGTTCCGGCATCTGCCTCCCAGTTATACTTTTCTTCAACCCACTTTCTGGCAGGAAGAACTGTTGCCCTCTTTTCGTAAAGCGCCACCAGTTTGTCTGCAAGGTCTCCGGCTGAACCCGACCTGAAAATAACACCCGACTGCGTCTCTGTTATGATCCTTTCCAGGGGAAGGCAGTCACTTGCAATTACCGGTTTGTTGGCATACATGTACTGAAAAAGTTTATGAGGGATCGTACTGTCTGTGTGACCGGTTTTAAGGTGCGGGATAAGTGCAGCATCTGCCTGTGCCAGATAGCCGGCTACCTCTTCAAGGGTCAGGTGCCCGGTAAACTCAACAAGGGAGCCCAGGTTTTTTTTGCTGACAAGGTCCTTCAGTGGCTCCAGGTATTTTCCGGATCCTGCGATCCGGAAGCGGATACCGGGGATCCTGTCGCAGACATTGGAAAGCGCCTCTATTACAGTGTGCAGTCCCCTGTGATAAGTAATGCCCCCGGCATAATACAATGTATAATGATCAGGGTCGGGAGCTTTATCAGGCAACTGAAAGCTGTCCCTGTTCAGGGTATTGCTTACAACAGCTATACGTTCTCTGTCATGCCCTTCAGCGGTTAACCGCTCCATGGCTTCCTCCACGACTACAATAATTGAATCTGCATGGCGTAAAACCCTCCTTTCATAGCGCTCCCACAGGAAGCCCGGGGAAAGCAGCCGTCCGGCAACTGATCTGGTATGGGCCGATACTTTCAGCAGGGCCGGCCAGTTTTCATGAAGGTCAACTACCAGCTTCAGATCATACCGGTATTTCAGGATCTTCCCGACCTGTGCAAGTGGCAGGTCATGTATGTGGAGGGCCTCTATATCGTTATCGCGGACTACCTTATCGAGGAACCGCTCCCAGAAACTGAAGTACAACGGGAACGTCAGCGCGGCAACACTTGCCTTGTACAGCAGGGTTGACAGCGGGGTACGGTGAATAATGATGCCCCTGAAAAGATCCCTGCGCGGGCGGTCCTTTCTTGTATAACAAGCCAGATGTACCTCGTGGCCGGCTTTGACAAGTGCAAGAGCCTCATTCTCCACCCTTACATCAGGCGGAAACTCGTGGTCCAGCACCATCAGTATTTTCATATCCCTGTCCCTTTCATATTTTACAGTTTCTTGAATAACCTGAGTATTCTCCTGTACTCGTCTACCCAGCTGCTGGTTTCGGTAAATGTATGCCGCTCGACGGGGTAAACCGCCAGCTCCCAGTTCTCCTTGCCAAGCTCGATAAGACGCTGTGTAAGCCTTACTATATCCTGAAAATGAACATTGTCATCCACCATCCCGTGACACATCAGCAGCGCCCCTTCGAGGCCCTCGGCAAAGTATATGGGTGAGCTGCGAACATACGCCAGGCTGTCACATACCGGAGTGTTCAGTATATTGGAGGTGTATCCGTGGCTGTAATGTGCCCAGTCGGTTACCGACCGCAGCGCCGCACCCGCTGCGAAAACGTCAGGGTGGTTGAACATGGCCATAAGGGTTATAAACCCTCCGTATGACCCGCCATAGATACCTATCCTGCCGGGATCAATATCGTACTCCTCAACCAGGAAACGGGCTCCGTCAACATTGTCTGACAGGTCCTTGCCTCCCATGTGCCTGTATATGCCCGTGCGCCAGTCCCTGCCATAACCTGCGCTGGCCCGGAAGTCCGCGTCTAGTACCGTGTATCCCAAATCAACAAGCAGATTGTGGAACATATACTCCCTGTGGTAGCTGCTCCACCACTTGTGCGCATTCTGAAGGTATCCTGCCCCGTGCACAAAGATTACCGCCGGGCCCCCCGGTTCAGGGTTTTCGGGCCTGTAAAGCCTGGCCCACACCTCTTCACCGTCTTCCGCCGTATAGGTGATAAGCTCAGGCACCCTCCATTCGTATGCCTGGAACCCAGTGCTGGCCGAACTGGTAACCCTCTCCAGCTTCGAACCAGGTTTGTTTTCCTTTATATAGAGCTCCCACGGCTTATTGTAATATGAATACCTTATTGCAAGCGTCTTTTCATCGGGTGAGAGGGTCACATCGTGCCTCCCCTCTGTCGAAGTGATCTGTGTACGGCGACCTCCGCCGAAAGGCATCCTGTAAAAATGACGCTCACCGGGATGAACCTCATTGGATGCAAAGTACCAGTACTCCTTATCTTTCGATAACTGCGGGTTGTACACCTCAAACCTGCCGGAGGTCAGGGCCGTTTTGCTGCCGGTTTTAACATCAAGGGTGTAGAGATGCGAATAGCCCGACTCCTCGCTCTGGAACCAGATCGTCTTGTTGTCGGGCAGCCAGCCCATGCCCGACCGGCCCCATACATTGATGCCGGGCCCTGCTACCCATGCTTCGTCCCTCTGCCTGTCGAGCAGACTCAGTGTTCCCGTTTCCGGATCGAGAAGCATGATCCAGCGGTCCTTGTTGTCTCCTGACCTTATGTTGACAACCGCCCTGCTGCCGTCAGGCGACCAGAAAAGGGCCGTAAAAGAGACCTCCCTGTCGGATTCCAGCTCCTCAGCCTCAAAGCCGTATTCCCTCATGTAGGCAGGGACATCCCTCAGGCCGGGTATGTTTTCTTTGCCTGCATCATAGCTTTCCCTCTTTTCCATGTCGTAGATGCCGAGAGAGACCTGCATCTGGGGAGCACCCACCTTCGGCCTTAACGTCCTTTCCTCTGTGTACCCTGACATGGTGACATAGTCGGGCATCATTGTCTGCCGGGCATCGGCGCTTACGGTAAGCATATAGGATATGAACCGGCTACGGGGACATAACCGGATATCCCTTACGGCAGCATTGCCGGTATAGATCGCCAGCGGTCTTTCGGGCTGATCTTTCTCACGCTGTTCCCTGCGTAACTCCTCAAGCTCCTTCCTTTCCCGCAGCACATCAAAAAGATCGGTCTGCTGGTTCTCCAGCCACTGGTCCTGTTCACTTTTGCGGGCTTCTGAAGGTTCCCGGCCCCGGCGAAAATCGGTCAGTTGCCTGGTCGTGCCGTTTTCCAGGTCATACAGAAAAAGGTTATTGGCGGATACATAGGTTACCCCCGTCTCATCGCCGGTGAAGGCAGGCGAGGAGACGGACTGCAGTGTTTCGGTCAGCTGCATGGTCTGTGAAGAGATAAGGTCAGTTATGAAAAGATCGCCGTTCCTTGTATATACTTTTTTTGTCCGCTCCTCATTATAGACAGCCTGCCGGGGAGCAAGCTGCCTTCTCTGCTCCGGGGTTGCCTGCCCCACCTGTTTTTTTTCAGTATCATATATATATAGCGAATCGGAAGGATTGTTATCGGGGTTCCACCGGAAATAAACAAGTCTGCCTTCGTCACACCAGCTTATGGCGGACGGCTGCCAGCCGGTCCATTCATCACCCTTCATAATGTCTTCAAGGGACAGCGGGGAGGGCTGTGCAAACAGTGATCCCGGCAGGGCTGAAAGGCATATTGCCATCAGGATGGTAAGAGCTCTTTTTGTCATGTCGTAAATGCAGTTGGTTCGTTAACAGCACGCAAAATACAAAAAAATGTTCATAGAAGGGCTGGCGGCCGCAGGCCGTATCGGCGGCGACAGCACCTTGTTGACCCACAGGAAGCCGCAGGCCTGGTCACTCAGGCAGCGATTGGCGGCTTGGCGAAGCGGCGGCGGCGATTAGCAGTTTCTACTGCTTTATTTCCCTGAACTGTTCCGGTATTTTATCAATTATGGAAAGGATCTCTTCCGGGTCGAGCGATGTCAGGAGCGTCAGCCTGGTTTCCCTGAAATGGGCCAGACTTTTGAAGTATGCCACAAAATGTCTTCTCATCTGCAGAATACCCACTTTCTCCCCTTTCCATTCGAGCGATTTGAGGAAATGCTCGCGTGCGATCTGAGCCTTCTCCGGCAGTGTTGGCGGCGGCAACAGTTCACCCGTATCCAGGTAGTGTCTTATCTCCCTGAATATCCAGGGCCTGCCAATGGTGGCACGTCCTATCATTATGCCGTCAACACCATACCTGTCAAACATCTCTGCAGCCCTTTCGGGAGAACCTATATCGCCGTTACCTATCACCGGGATCTTCATACGTGAATTGTTCCTTACCGCCCCTATCAGTGTCCAGTCCGCCACCCCCTTGTACATCTGCGACCGCGTGCGGCCGTGAATGGTGATGGCCTTTATCCCTTGATCCTGGAGGCGCTCGGCAACTTCAACAATGGGTTTGCTGTTCTCGTCCCACCCGAGACGGGTCTTGACGGTTACCGGAAGGGAGGTGCATCTGACAATCTCACCGGTCATACTGATCATAAGGGGTATATTGCGGAGCATACCCGAACCGGCTCCCCTGTTGGATATTTTCCTTACCGGGCAGCCGAAATTTATATCCAGAAGGTCGGGAGCGGACCTTTCAGCCATTCGGGCTGCAGCAACCATAGACTCTGTTATGTGTCCGTAAAGCTGAATGCCCATAGGTCTCTCATAATCGAATATGTCAAGTTTCCTCAGGCTCTTTCTGCCATCCCGTATCAGTCCGTCGCTCGATATGAATTCAGTGTACATCATATCTGCCCCGAATTTCTTGCACATAAACCTGAAAGACGGATCGGTAATGTCCTCCATCGGAGCAAGGAACAGGGGCCTCTCTTTGAACTCTATGTTATCGATCTTCACCGGGATACTGAATTTTTGGACCAGCAAAATTAAGAGGTTTTTTTGTTCTGTATGAACGATTGGCCATAATTTCATATTTTTGCCGGTATGCGCAACGGACCTCTTCAAGATACAGGACCATTCGTTAAACTGGTCTTTTCTGCATTTATCGTCATCTCCGTTTTTCTGATCACCCTGGTGATCGGACTGGTACTGGCAATACCCTTGTTTGGCCTGGGATTGAAAGAGTTATTTGACAGCCTGTCCAATATCGCCCATCCGAGGTACCTTGACCTGCTCAGGTATTTCCAGATAGTACAGTCAGTGGGTCTTTTCGTTATACCCCCTTTCATACTGGCCTGGTTCTTCGGGGGCAGTGTTTCAGGTTACCTCAATATGGACAGGGGAATAAGCGGCAGGGCTGCAATTCTTACCGCCTTGCTGATGCTCTCGGCCATACCCCTGATCAACCTGCTTGCCTGGTTCAATGCCCAGCTTTCTCTGCCGGAAGCGCTTTCAGGGCTCGAAGAGTGGATGAAAACGACCGAAGAGACTGCTGAAACCCTGATAAAGAGGTTCCTGAGGGTTGACACGATAACCGGCCTGTTCTTAAACCTTGTGATGATAGCTGTCATCCCTGCCGTTGGTGAGGAGCTGCTGTTCAGGGGCATCATTCAGCGTCTGTTTTCGGAATGGACAAGAAATCACCACCTGGGAATATGGATCGCCGCCATAATCTTCAGCGCCATGCACCTTCAGTTTTACGGCTTCCTGCCGCGCACCGTCCTGGGGGCGTTGTTCGGCTACCTGCTTGTGTGGAGCGGGACAATGTGGGTGCCTGTTCTGGCACATTTCGTAAACAATGCGGCGGCAGTATTCGTCTATTATTTTATTCACAGGAACCAGCTGAGTGAAGAAATAGAGACTATAGGAGCCGGGGAGGGCGACTGGATATATGCCCTTATCAGCATGCTGGTATTCCTGTTCTTTATTGTCGCTTTTTATAAGAGGGAGAGGATACGGGTCAGTTGACCGTACCTTTCATGAATTTCTGCGCAGCCTCCGGATTACTTACCTACCCGATTCCCGTTTTTGTGGATTTGAAAAAATTAATGCTGCCAATCTCATTCTTCCGGTAGACGTATACCAGGCCGTACTCCTTTGCCTTTTCTCTCATCAGGTCGCCGGGCAGGTCCTTGAATGAGTCCTCCACCTCGTTCCAAATATGGAGTATGATCCTGTCTGCCTCATTCCGCAGTTCAGTGAGATTTTCGAGCGCCCTTGCCGTGTTCTTCTGAAGGGTTTTCTGGTGGTGGTGCTTGTCAATGAAAGTCTCATACCTGACACGAACAAGTGCGATGGTTGGATTTGTTACCGGGGTGTTCCCCTCGATGACCCGCTTCGCCTCGCCGTCAATCAGCCGGGCTCCCCACTCTATCACATCACTCTCAGTGCTGAGAGAAGGCGTTTTAGTTTCATTTACATCAATACCGAAATATTTTCTTACTGCCGGCTGCAGATCGCCGCGTAAAATTGCCATATTCATCACCTGGATAAAATGGGAGATGTACATCTTCGCCTTTTTGAGACTTACCAAATACTCCTTGTTCTTTTTTGTCTGCATGGTATAGGACTGCCTGTAGAACAAAATCGCATTATCATATGTGCTCAGGAAAGACTGCAGGTTCTGGAATGTCTTCTGGCTGTAGGCCAGCTTGAATGGCGGAAGCTCCTTACCCTTGGAAAGGGCAATATTCATCGCCTTAAGACGCGCTTTGTCCGTGTTAGGAAGACGCCGGTAGGGCATAATTAACAGAGATGCGTTAATAACCTGTTGATAAAGGAGCCAGTTCTGCGAATATAAAATTTTATATTAAAAAACAATAGCTATTCGCAATAATTTTGACTAAAATTATTTTGATGTTATTTTAGCACCTGGCAAATGCCTTTAACCGGGTAACAGGCGGTCTGCGACCCACCTGTCCCAAAAAACCACTATAACCATGTTCAAACCAGACGTATACAGGCAAAGACGGAACAGACTTGTAAAAAATACCGGAAAGGGTCTTGTGCTTTTACCCGGCAATGAAGATGCCTCAATGAATTACAGGGCCAACACCTATCACTTCAGGCAGGACAGCACGTTCCTGTATTTCTTCGGCATTGACCAGCAGGGATTGGCCGGTCTTATTGACCTGGATGAGAATGTCCACATGCTGTTTGGCGACGATGCAGGGATTGACGACATTATCTGGATGGGTCCCCGGCCCTCAATCCGTTCACTGGGCGAAAAGGCGGGGACTGATAAGACTATGCCATACAAAGAGCTGGGGAAAATACTGAAACAGGCCGTTGACTCGAAAAGAGAAGTTCACTACCTGCCGCCGTACCGTGAGGAGAGGGTATTGCGCCTGGAAAACTGGCTGGGCATCCATCACTCAGAGGTACAGCAAAAGGCTTCAAGGGCACTTATAAAGGCAGTTGTAAGTCAGCGATCGGTCAAATCTGATGAAGAGATCCAGCAGATAGAAAAGGCAGTTGACATAGCCTGCGAGATGCACACCACCGCCATGAAAATGGCAATGCCCGGGGTATATGAAAGAGAGATTGCCGGCCGTGTGGAGGGCATCTCACTGTCCCATGGCAACCCTGTCTCCTTCCCTGTCATACTGAGCGTGCAGGGTCAGACCCTTCATAACCATTACCACGGCAATGTCCTGAAAAAGGGGCAGATAATGGTCACCGACGCAGGCAGTGAGACCTCAATGCGTTACTCAAGCGATATTACCCGTTCGGTGCCTGTCGGCGGAAAATTCCTGCAGCATCAGAAGGATGTGTATGAGATAGTGCTGGCCGCATTGCAATCCTCTATCGATTCGATAAAACCAGGTGCGCCCTACCGGGACATCCACCTCAGGTCTGCCGGGATAATTGCACGGGGACTCACTGATATGGGGCTGATGAAGGGGGATCCAGAAGAGGCCGTTCATCAAGGCGCCCATGCACTGTTCTTCCCCCATGGCCTGGGACATATGCTGGGTCTTGATGCCCATGATATGGAAGACCTTGGAGAGGACAACGTGGGATATGATGATGAGATAAAGAGGTCTGAACAGTTCGGACTCGCATTTCTGAGACTGGGAAGAAGGCTGCAAAAGGGATTTGTGCTTACCTCCGAGCCGGGCATCTATTTCATCCCTGCCCTCATTGACAAATGGAGAGATGAGGGGAAATTCAAAGATTTCATCGATTACGGCAAGGTTGAACCCTGGAAAAATTTCGGGGGAATTCGTATTGAGGATGATATACTGGTTACTGCTGACGGATGCAGGGTTCTGGGCAGACCGATACCTAAAACTGTGGCGGAGATAGAATCCACCATGCAACAGCCTGTCAGCTCCTGAAGGTATCCAAATTTAAATGGTCCCGGCCGTCAGCTCCTGAAGCCTTCTTTCAGGAACTCCCGGTTGAGTCTTGCTATATGTGCAAGTGATATCCCTTTGGGACATTCGGCTTCACAGGCTCCCGTATTGGTGCAGCTGCCAAAGCCAAGCTCATCCATTTTGGCCAGCATGGCCCGCGCCCTCTTTCCCGATTCGGCCCTGCCCTGGGGCAGCAGTGCCAGGTGAGAGACCTTTGCCGCCACGAAAAGCATTGCCGAGGAGTTTTTACAGGCTGCCACACACGCACCGCAGCCGATACAGACAGCGGCATCGAAGGCCTCATCAGCTTTTTCCCGGGGCACGGGAATGGAATTGGCCTCAGGGGCGGAGCCGGTATTGACCGAGATAAACCCTCCCGCCTCCATTATCTTGTCAAATGCGTGCCTGTCGGCTACCAGATCCTTTATCACAGGAAAAGATTTTGCTCTCCAGGGCTCGATCACAATTGTATCTCCATCATTGAATTTTGTCATCCTGAGCTCACAGGTGGTAACCAGGTCGTCGGGCCCGTGAGGCCTGCCATTGATAAAGAGGGCACATGACCCGCAAATACCTTCACGGCAATCATGCTCAAATACCACCGGATCATCTCCGTTCTCAATGAGTTTCTTATTAAGGAAATCAAGCATTTCGAGGAAGGACATATCCTTCGAAACACCTGTCAGATTATAGTCGACGAAACTGCCCTCGCTTTTCGGGCCCTCCTGCCTCCAGATTTTGAGTTTGATATCCATATTGGTAATGTTTTATTGGCGTACCTGTACACTACAGTTGCAAGCGTTCACCTGGTAATTGAAACACCGTTATTTGTAACTTCTTTGCTGAATTCTGGCATTCTCAAATTTCAGCTCCTCCTTATGAAGCTTATGGTCTTTGCCCTCTCCATTATATTCCCACGTTGCTACATATGAATATTCGCTGTCTATCCTTTGTGCTTCCCCTTCGGGTGTCTGGCTCTCTTCACGGAAATGGGCGCCGCACGATTCCTTCCTGTCCAGTCCGTCCTGGCACATCAGCCGTCCCAGCTCAAAGAAATCAGCCACTTTAACCGCTTTCTCAAGCTCCTGGTTCAGCTCCCCTGCTGTTCCGGGTATCCTCACATCCTTCCAGAACTCTTCCTTCAGCTCTTCAATCATGCCAAGCGCCTTTTTCAGGCTCTCCTCGTTACGAACCATGCCGCACTGATCCCACATTATCCTGCCAAGCCTCTTATGGAAGGAAGTTACTGTCTGTTTTCCGTTTATTGCCAACAGGCTATGCAGCCTGTCAATCGCCTCTTTTTCGGCTGCTTCAAACTCAGGCAGGTCGGTGGGTATGCGCGGTGTCCTTATCTCATCGGCAAGATAATCACCTATGGTAACCGGCAATATGAAATAACCGTCACCCGAACACTGCATGAGCGATCCTGCTCCCAGCCTGTTTGCCCCGTGATCGGAAAAATTTGACTCCCCTATGGCGAATAGACCCGGTATGGTAGTCATCAGGTTATAATCAACCCAGAGTCCCCCCATGGTATAGTGGCCTGCCGGGTATATCCTCATAGGTTCATTGTAGGGATTTGTTCCCGTTATCTTTTCATACATCTCGAAAAGGTTGCCATACTTGGCCTCAATAGCCTTTTTACCCTGTTTTTCTATAGCCCGGCTGAAATCAAGATAGACAGAAAGCCCCGTATCGCCAACCCCATAACCTGCATCGCATCTCTCCTTGGCGGCCCTTGACGCAACATCCCTTGGCACCAGGTTGCCGAATGCCGGGTAACGTCTCTCCAAGTAATAGTCCCTCTCCTCTTCAGGTATCTGGCTGGGATGCCTCTTGTCCCCCTTCGCTTTCGGCACCCATATACGCCCGTCGTTCCTGAGCGATTCAGACATCAGCGTGAGCTTGGCCTGGTAATCGTTAAGCTGGGGAAGGCTTGTAGGGTGTATCTGCACAAAGCTTGGGTTGGAAAAGAAGGCGCCCTTTTTATGGGCTGTCCAGGCTGCTGTGGCATTGGAGCCTACAGCCAGGGTTGACAGGTAATAGATGGTACCGTAGCCCCCCGATGCAAGTACGACTGCATGCGCCGAGTGTCGCTCTATCTCCCCGGTAACCAGGTTACGGGTGATAATCCCCCTGGCCCGGCCATCAACCACAACCAGGTCGAGCATATCCCTCCTGCTGTACATCGTTACCTTGCCTTTTGCCATCTGCCTTATCATTCCGCTGTAAGCACCAAGGAGACACTGCTGTCCCGTCTGCCCCCTCGCATAGAACGTACGTGATACCTGAACGCCTCCGAAGGACCTGTTATCCAGGTATCCGCTGTATTCACGTGCAAAAGGCACACCCGCGGCAACCATCTGGTCAATCGTCTGATTGCTGACCTCGGCGGCACGGTACACGTTGGCCTCCCGCGACCGGTAGTCGCCTCCTTTGATAATATCGTTGAAAAGGCGGAAAACGCTGTCGCCGTCATTCTTGTAATTCTTGGCAGCATTAATGCCTCCCTGCGCAGCGACAGAGTGGGCCCTGCGCGGAGAGTCCTGGAAACAGAACGCCTTGACGTTATAGCCCAGTTCAGCCAGGGTTGCAGCGGCAGATGCTCCTGCAAGACCGGTACCGACCATAATTATGTCAAGTTTTGCCTTATTGGCCGGGTTAACGAGTCTTACGCTGTTTTTGTGATTGCTCCATTTATCAGCCAGCGGGCCTCCGGGGATCTTTGCCTCTAATTTGCTCATATCTTATTGGAGTGATTGGTTAATAACGTTTAATGATAGTAAGCAGCGGATCAGTTTAAAAAGGTTCCGGCAAGGAACCAAACCGGAATGATGGCAAATCCGGCAGCTATTATCAATGCATATACAGTACCTATTACAGTAAGCCGTTTGTACCACAATTGATTGCTCAGACCCAGGGTCTGGAAAGCCGACTGAAAACCGTGCAGCAGATGGAGCCTCAGGAATACCGCGCCTGCAACATAGATCAAAGCATACCACCAGATAACGAACTTTCCGGTTACCAGGGTATAGGCATCCTGGACCTGTACCCCGTCATATTCAATATAGGCCACCCCTCCGAATTTCATTTTATACCAGAAATTGGACAGATGCAGCGCCAGGAATATCAGGATAAGCAGCCCCAGTACAAACATGTTGCGTGAAGGCCAGCTGCTTGTCTTTCTCTGATCAACCATTGAATATTTCTGTGGCCTCGTACCCTGATTGGTCACGGTAAGGTAGGCGGAAACCACAATATGCAGAAGAAATCCAAGTGCCAGCGCCGGCTCCATAATCTTGATGGCAGGATTGGTTGCCATAAAGTGTGCAGCCATATTATATGCTTCCTGGCCCGCCAGCAAAAACAGGTTGACGGCAAGGTGCACGGCCAGAAAGGTTATCAGGAACAGGCCGGAAATGCTTACAAGGAATTTCCTGCCAACCGATGCATTCAAAAAGCTACTCATAGGCTTGGTATTAGAACTGTTATCGAGAACTTCTGCCGGGAAAATGCCGGTTAAACAAATATATTCCGTTCAGAACATATTTTCAACATAAAAAGGTCAGCTACAGTTAATTTATATTAATTCCATTTATATTTTCAACTTTTGATAAATTTGCGAGGTACCAGGAATGACCATAACAAAAATATGACCGCCATGATTCATACTATACCATTCCGCAATACCGGCCTCAGATTTACCGACAGCGGCAGCGGGCATGCATTGGTGCTCCTGCACGGATACCTCGAATCGCTTGAAATATGGGACGGTTTCAGGGAACGGCTGGAGAATGATTTCAGGGTTATCTGCCCCGACCTCCCGGGCCACGGGAAATCGGGTGTAACCGGCGATGTACATGAGATGGAGCTGCTTGCCGAAGGAGTTGCCGCAGTGCTTGACCACTGCAAAGCTGACAAATGTTTTATCGTGGGACATTCGATGGGGGGCTATGGGGCACTGGCATTCCTTGAGCTTTATCCTGACCGGCTTGCAGGGCTCTGCCTCTTTCACTCACACCCGTTCGCCGATACAAATCAGGTGATGAACAACAGATGCCGTGAGATAGTGCTTGTAAACCAGGGCAAAAAGGAGCTGATATCAAAAATAAACATTCCACGTGCATTTGCTTCCGTGAATCTTGAACGGCTGGCACACCAGGTTGAGAGGGCTACTGCAATTGCAACTTTAACACCCGATGAGGGCATTGTGGCCTGTCTTAACGGCATGATGAGAAGGCCTTCGAGGGAAGAGCTGCTTGCCGGAACCGACAAACCTGTACTCCTTATTGTCGGTAAGCATGATAACTATATACCGTTTGAAGATGCCGCAAAAAAGGTAAAGCTCCCCGGCAACGGGCAGTTTGAGGCACTTGAAAATTCGGGCCATATTGGTTTTGCAGAGGAGCCGGAAAGATCAGCTGAACTGATCACCCGTTTTGTCAAGGAAAAGGTCCGGTTCTGATCCCGGCAACACTTCAGGTTACGGCAACACTTCAGCCCCCGGCTGTTTTGCCGCCTGCTTCTCCCCCGGGACCCGGAATAACCGGCAAGGCGAACCCGGTTAAATCACAGGTGCCGGCCTGTTTTGCCGTTCACTTCCCCGAAAGGGGTCATATCATCTTTTCAGGATCCACCCATTCGCTGAACTGCTCATCGGTCAGCAGCTCCAGCTCCAGGGCAGCCTGCCTGAGGGTTTTGTTCTCAGTGTATGCCTTCTTCGCTATTCTCGCGGCATTATCATAACCGATATGCGGGTTCAGGGCCGTTACAAGCATCAAAGAGTTTTCCAGGTTGCGTGCTATCTTATCCCTGTCAGGCTCAACGCCGGCAACGCAATTGTCGTTGAACGAAACAGAAGCGTCACCCAGCAACCGGGCCGAATTAAGCAGGTTATATATCATTACCGGCTTGAACACGTTGAGCTGAAAGTGTCCCTGCATTCCACCGATGGTGATGGCCAGGTCATTGCCGATAACCTGGGCACAAACCATTGTAAGGGCCTCTATCTGCGTAGGGTTGACCTTGCCGGGCATAATTGACGAGCCAGGCTCGTTGGCAGGCAGAATGATCTCGCCTATGCCGGATCGTGGACCGGAGGCCAGGGCCCTGAGGTCATTGGCAATCTTCATAAGGCTTACAGCAAGTCCCTTAAGCGCACCCGAAACCTTAACCACCGCATCATTGGCAGAGAGGGCCTCGAACTTATTGAGTGCGCTGATGAACGGGTAACCGGTCAGATCGGCGATCTTTGCCGCTACGACTCCGTCATACCCCTTAGGGGCATTTATCCCCGTCCCCACAGCAGTGCCTCCGAGTGCCAGCTCGGCAAGATGGGGCATGGTGCTGCGCAGGGCCTTCATCTGATGGTCGATCTGTGATACATAGCCCGAAAACTCCTGCCCCAGGGTAAGCGGAGTTGCATCCATCCAGTGGGTGCGGCCGGTCTTCACTACACCGTCGAACTCTTTCGATTTGGCAGCCAGCGTCTCCCTCAGTTTTTCAAGTCCGGGTATGGTCACCTCCATCAGCATTCTGTAGGCGGCAATATGCATTGCTGTGGGAAAAGTGTCGTTGGAGGACTGCGACCTGTTGACGTCGTCATTGGGATGGACCGGAGGCGTTCCCTCTCCCGGCTTTCCACCGGCAAGCACATGGGCCCTGTTGGCGATCACCTCGTTTACATTCATGTTGGTCTGCGTACCCGACCCGGTCTGCCACACAACAAGAGGGAAATGCTCATCCAGCAGTCCTTCAGATATCTCGTCGCATACCCGGCAGATAAGATCTGTTTTATCATCAGCCAGCACGCCAAGTTCATTATTGGTAAGGGCAGCTGCTTTCTTCAGAATGGCAAATGCCCTGATCACCTCAACCGGCATCTTATCGCCGCCTATCCTGAAATTATTTATTGAGCGCTGTGTCTGGGCTCCCCAGTACTTATCTGCAGGAACCTCAACTGGCCCCATGGAATCATATTCTGTTCTGTACATAATCAAAAAATCTGTTTGTACAGATAACAAAACCGGACGCCAAAGGTTTGAAACCCGTACATTTTTTATTGTCAAAGAGGGTTAATGGTTTCGCCGGTCCCACCCGCGGCACTTCATAGCTCAGCCCGGTATGGACAATGACCAAGATGGTCATTGTCCAGCCATACTTGTGATGAACCGGGGGAGCACATTCGCGGGCATATACCTGAATATTGATAATTTTTAACCTAATTTTTTAGTTGCATATGATATTTTTTCTACATTTGAGAAAAAAATTTAAAAAGGAGCATTAATCAAACCTGAGTATTGACTAACCTCCGTCAGCCTTTGGCAGACAAAATCAACCAACCGGATGAAGAAAATATTAATGGCGGTTTTCTGTGTATTGAGCTGCAGCTTCTGCCTCTGCGCACAGGAAACCGGCCCGGCAACCGACACCATCAGACAGGACGCCCTTAACCTTTACATGCAGGTGAGCGATCATATCAGGCAGCAGATAAACTATGTCAACTATGTAAGGGAGATCAGGGAAGCTGATGTGTATGTGATCAGGACCTATCAGCCGACAGGGGCAGGCGGCACCGAGCATACATTCTTTTTTAACGGGCAGCGACGGTTTGCAGGAATGGCAGATACCCTGAGCTTCACAGCCTATCCCGACGACACCAGCGATGCTGTCCGCAACAAGGAGATCCATACACTGCATATGGGACTCATGCGGTATGTGGCCAGGACCCCGCTTGCCCGCTATATGGAGATCCGGTTCAACCAGCCGGTATCGCAAACGGTGGCGACCGACAAATGGGACAGCTGGGTCTTCCGGTCAAGCATCAACGGCTATCTGAGCGGCCAGAAAACATATAACCAGAATTATCTTTTTGGAAGGTTCTCGGCAAACAGGGTGACCGAAACATCCAAGCTTGAAACCTCCCTCTATTACAACCGCAGCGAGGACAATTTCCTCATAGACGATGAGCAGCTAAAGAGCATCAACAGCTCCTGGGGTGCCAGTGTGCTCTACGTTCACGGACTGGGCGACCACTGGTCTGCCGGCGGCTCAACCAGTATTAGCTCTTCCAGTTTCAACAACATCAATATGAGATATACACTCCTTCCCGGCATAGAGTACAATATATACCCCTACGCAGAGTCCACCAGGCGACAGTTCAGGATACTTTACCGGGTCGGGCTGGAATACAATAATTACATAGACACCACTATCTACGACAAGACAGAGGAGACACTGGGAATGCATTCATTGCTTATGGCATATCAGGTGGTCCAGAAATGGGGTTCGGTGAACCTGTCCGGCAGTTACAGGAACTACCTGCACGATTTCTCCAAAAGGAACCTCGGCCTAAACGGGTCACTGAGTGTGAGGCTATTACGGGGACTGTCAGTAAATATGGGCGGCGGTGTCTGGCTGGTAAACGATCAGCTTTCCCTTGTCAAGGGAGGCGCCACATCGGAGGAGATCCTTCTTCGCAGAAAAGAACTTGAAACGCAGTACAGGTATTTCATGTCATTCGGACTGACCTACACCTTCGGGTCCATCTACACCAACGTGGTCAACCCCCGGTTCGGCAGCGGCGGCGGAAGCACCATGACGATCTCATTCTGACGCCGGGCAGGGGCAGGCTGCCAAACCGGCTTCTGGTCCCAGCGGGCGGATCCCGTTTGCCTGCCGTTCCCATCAATGCCCCGGAGGATCGGTGACTACCGGGGCGTATCGGGAATGCAACTGCCAGATCGCAAAACCGGCCCGTGCCCCCGGCCGGCTAACCCTTCACCTCAGCAGTTTTGCGCGTAGAAGTCGTTCCCTTTGTCGTCGACAAGAATAAAGGCCGGAAAATTTTCCACCTCAATACGGTAGATCGCCTCCATACCCAGTTCAGGGTACTCCAGCAGCTCGACCTTTTTTATGTTCTCCTGGGCAAGAACCGCAGCGGGCCCTCCTATACTGCCCAGGTAGAAGCCGCCATGCTTTTTGCATGCATCGGTAACCTGCTTGCTCCGGTTACCCTTGGCAATCATTATCATGCTCCCGCCATGGCTCTGGAAAAGGTCAACATAAGAATCCATGCGCCCTGCAGTAGTGGGGCCGAACGATCCTGAAGGCATGCCTTCGGGGGTCTTTGCCGGACCGGCATAATATATCGGATGGTCGTTAATATACTGAGGAAGGTCTTCGCCCCTGTCAATCCTCTCCTTGAGCCTGGCATGTGCTATATCGCGGCCGACAATTATGGTGCCGTTGAGCGAGAGACGCGTACCAACCGGATGGGCCGATAAGGTGGTGAGTATCTCTTTCATCGGCCTGTCAAGGTTAACCTTAACTGCACCATTCCCTTGTTCCTTCCGGTACGATTCGGGTATGAACCTTCCCGGGTCCCTCTCCAGCTTCTCGATCCAGATACCCTCCCTGTTTATCTTTGCCTTTATGTTCCTGTCAGCCGCGCACGACACACCCATGCCTACACAACATGAGGCCCCGTGTCTGGGCAGTCTTATGATCCGGATGTCGAGTGCAAAATATTTTCCCCCGAACTGGGCGCCTATCCCCAGCTCCCTTGAAGCTTTAAGTATCTTTTCCTCCAGGTCAACATCCCTGAATGCCTGTCCGTCCTGGTTTCCCTTTCGGGGAAGTGCATCCAGGTATTTTGCAGAGGCCAGCTTTACCGTCTTGAGGCAGGCCTCGGCCGAAGTGCCTCCAATAACAAAGGCGATATGATACGGAGGGCAGGCAGCGGTACCCAGAGACCGCATCTTTTCAACCAGGAATTTTTCGAGCTTTTCCGCGTTAAGCAGAGCCTTGGTCTCCTGGTAGAGATTGGTCTTATTGGCCGATCCTCCCCCCTTGGCCAGGAAAAGGAAATTGTACTCGCTGCCGTCAGCAGCATAGATGTCGGTCTGCGCCGGCAGGTTGTTCCCTGAATTCTTCTCAGTGTACATGTCGAGCGGCACGGTCTGCGAATACCTGAGATTCTCTTCGGTAAAGGTCTTGAAAACACCCTTCGCCAGGGCCTCTTCATCACCTCCGCCAGTCCATACCTGCTGACCCTTTTTAGCAATGATCGTGGCCGTGCCGGTATCCTGGCAGAAAGGGAGTACCCCTTTTGCAGAAATTTCAGCATTCCTGAGCATTGTCAGTGCCACGTATTTGTCATTTTCACTGGCTTCAGGATCATCCAGAATTGCAGCCACCTGACTGATATGTCCGGTACGCAGCATAAAAGAGCAGTCATGCATGGCTGCCCGGGCCAGCTCTGTCAGGCCTTCTGCGGCGATCACCAGCATCTCTTTGCCTTCAAAGATCGCGGTGGTTACATGATCTGCCGTAAGGAGGTAATAATCAGTTTTTTCTTCCCCCAGGGGGAATTGTTTCTGAAATCTGAAAACTGGAGAGGACATAGTCTGAGGAGTTTTTGGTTTTGATATCGCGTATTTCACTCTTTACTGCGACCCGAACTCCATCAAATAAGCCTTGATGAAGTCATCCAGCTCCCCGTCAAGCACATCCTGTACATTCGATGTCTCGTGACTGGTCCTTACATCTTTCACGAGCTTGTACGGGTGAAGCACATAGTTCCTGATCTGAGAACCCCACTCTATCTTCTTCTTTCCGCTTTCTATCTCGGCCTGGGCCTGCCGGCGTTTTTCAAGCTCCATCTCATAAAGCTGCGACCTGAGGATCTTCATCGCATTCTCCTTGTTCTTCAACTGTGAGCGGTCTTCCTGGTTCTCTATCACGATCCCGCTGGGAAGGTGCCTGAGCCTTACCGCCGTCTCGACCTTGTTAACATTCTGACCCCCTGCACCGCTCGCCCGGTATGTTTCCCAGGTTATATCTGCCTGGTTAACTACTATATTTATATTTTCATCGACAAGCGGCGAAACAAAGACCGAGGCGAATGATGTATGTCTTTTGTGGTTGGCATCAAAAGGCGACAGCCGCACCAGCCTGTGAACACCCGATTCGCTCTTAAGATAGCCGTAAGCAAAATCGCCTGTAAACTCAAAAGTAGCGGTCTTGATACCCGCCTCCTCCCCGTCCTGGTAATCAAGCTGTTTGACCTGATACCCGTTCTTCTCCCCCCACCTCAGGTACATACGCATCAGCATCTCTGCCCAGTCAAGGCTTTCGGTGCCGCCGGCACCGGCATTTATCTTAAGTATGGCGCCTAGTACATCCTCTTCCAGGCTGAGCATATTCCTGAACTCGAGGTCTTCAATAAGCTTAAGGGCCTTTCTGTATTGCTGATCGACCTCCTTCTCATCAGCCTCGTCTTCGTGGTAATATTCGTAAAAGATCTCCAGCTCTTCGACCGCATTCCGAACCTTTGCATAACCTTCGGTCCAGCTTTTCAAAGAAGATATCGCCTTCAGGTGTTTCTCAGCCTCTTTCGGGTCATTCCAGAAATCGGGATCCTGTGTCTTCTCCTCCTGTTCTTCAATCTGTAATACCCTCCTGTCTATGTCAAAGATGCCTCCTCAGCGCATCACTCCGCCTTACAAGATCTTTAAGGTTATCTGATGTTATCATATCGAATAGTTTAACTGGTTTTTAATGTTATCATATCATCAAGCACCTTGTTGATGATCTCATTTTCATAGCCCTTGCTGCTTGCGTAACGGTGAAGCTTGGCCCTCAGCGTCCATTCATCATCGGCCGAAACCGATCTCTGTTTTTTCCTGAGTTCTTTTGTCAGCAGTTCAAGGTATTCTGTCTCATCAATCCTTATCAGCGCATCCTCAATAATGTTCCGGGCGATGTTTTTCCTGGTAAGCTCGTAAGATATCTTGATCTTGCCCCATTTGTTATTGCGGAACTTGCTTACTGCAAACAGTCTTGCAAACCTCCACTCATCAACAAATTTGTCGTCCACCAGCGAGTTGATTATCTTCTCTGTATCACCTGAGCTAACTCCCCAGTCAAAAAGTTTCTTTCTCACATCATACCGGCATTTCTCCTCGGCAGCACAAAATTTTTGAATCTTGTCAAGTGCCTCTGAATGGTTGATGACCTTCTTCGTACTCATCTGTTTTTATCAATTACAATATTGTGAACATAACCATTTAACGGGCAGGGATAAAACTAACCCTGCACCTGTTCATCTAACAGCTTTTACCATCCTGTATTTTCCGTTAATATCCTTTCTTAATTCAACATCCCTGTACAGGTATCTTTTAAGCAATTGCAATACCTCCTCATGTTTCGCCTCGTTAATTTCCAGGTAGAGCCTTCCGCCTTTTTCAAGATATTCACAACCGAACCCGGCAATAGCCTCGTAATAGACCAGCGCCTGGTTGTCACGCACAAACAGTGCTTCAACGGGCTCATAACAGACGACATTCCTGTCCATCAGCAATCTTTCCGATTCGGTCACATACGGAGGATTGCTTACAATAATATCATATTTGGCTGTATTTACAACAACCGGATTTAAAATATCATCACAGGAACAACTGACAGAGGCGCCTGTCCTGACAGCATTTCTTGCAGCAACCTCCACAGCCCCGGCCGATTTATCAATTGCCTTAACATCTGAAAGGGGTAAATTCAGATCAAGGGCAATAGCTATGCAACCGCTGCCCGTTCCTATATCAAGTATCTTAACAGAACTGCTTCCGGTATCGTCAATTATCCACCTGACAAGCTCCTCTGTCTCCTGCCTCGGGATGAGTACCCTCGCATTGACTTCAAGCTTAAGGCCATAGAACCATGCCTCTCCAAGGATATACTGAACCGGCTTATGTTGTTTTAACTGCCTTACAAAATCCTCTATTTGAAAAAACGCAGAATTAAATAATTTTGTATCGTTATGTATCAGCAAATCGGTTTTGGAATATTTGAAAAGATGCTCGAATATAAGTTCGGTAAAACCCCTGATCTCCCCGGCCGGATAGATGCCGGCAAGCTCATTCCTGATAAATCTGATCGCATCGCCAACAACGGGGGCTTCCCGGTTCATTCACCAAAGATTAATATTTTTTGTTAAATAATCACAAAACAAATAAAAAAAGTTGATGCCGCAACCCGCTGAAGAAGTAAAATTTATGCGCCGCTGTCTTGAAATTTCGCTTAGAGGAAAAGGATACACGGCGCCAAACCCAATGGTGGGAGCTGTTATAGTGCACCGCGGCGGCATAACAGGGGAAGGATACCATAAAATATACGGCGACTCGCATGCAGAGACAAATGCAATCGGGAGCGTAAAAACCCCCGAAACCCTCAAAGATTCAACCCTCTATGTTAACCTTGAACCCTGCTCCCATTTCGGGAAAACCCCACCCTGCTCCGATCTTATTATTAAATGCGGGATCCCCCGTGTTGTCATCGGGACTGCAGACCCCAACCCCCTTGTTTCAGGACAGGGAATATCCCGGCTCAAAGAGAACGGCATTAGAGTGACCTGCGGCCTGCTGGAAACTGATTGCAGGCATATCAACCGGCGCTTTTTTACCTGGCACCTCCATAAGAGGCCATGGATAATACTCAAATGGGCACAGTCGGCCGACGGTTTTATTGATCTTGTGCGAGCACCCGGCTCACCTGTCGGGCCAAACTGGATAACCTCAAAGACTGCGCGCATCCTGGTTCACAAATGGAGGGCTGAAGAGCAGGCCATACTTGCAGGTACAAATACAGTTCTCAAGGATAATCCCGGTCTTAACGTGCGGTTGTGGTCAGGCCGGGATCCCCTCAGGGTAGTCATCGACAGGAGCCTGAAACTGGGCAGTCAGCATCATGTCCTTGACAACAGTATCAGTACAGTGGTCTTTACCACGGCAGACAAAACGCTAACTGATAATGGACAGTCCGCCCTGACAGAAGGGACCAACATCAGGTATGTACCCCTGGTATTTGACGATGCTGTCGAGATGCAAATGCTAAACTATCTGCATTCACAGGATATCCAGTCGCTTATTATTGAGGGGGGGGCATACACTTTGTCGAGGTTTATTGAAAAAGGCCTGTGGGATGAAGCACGAATCTTTACCGGACAAAAACATTTCTACGATGGAGTCAGGGCACCGTCATTGCAGGGAAAAATCGTCAGGCAACTGGAGACCGGTAACAGCCATTTGCAGTTTATATATAACAGCTCATCGGAATTTATCCCTTCACAAACTATAAATGACTGGTAATCTGTATGCTCATAGCTATCTGATCCAATTGTGTTGGATTCGTGCCTGATTTTCTGTATTTTTGATTTATATCATTATTATTTGACCTGCTTCAGTTTAGGGAATAAAAGTGGCAATAAAACAAATCTATTCATTATGAAGAAACTAAGATTGATATTAATGCTGCTCTGTCTTTCTCCGCTGCTGTTTGCACAGGAGGAATTCAATCCCATGGGAAAAACATGGGTGGTCTTCATTGAAAACACCGATTACGAATCTTTTGCCAGCCTCACCGGTCCCACGACCGATATTGAGCTTATGAAGAGCTCTCTCCAGGGCTATTTGATTGACAGGGTCATTCATGTCAAGAACATGACAAAACAGGAGATGGAAGATTTCTTCGCAAAAGAATTCCGTAACCTTGTGGTGGAAAATGAGGTGAACGCTATCATGGTATGGTATGCCGGGCATGGTAAATTCATTAACAACATAGGTTACTGGATACCTGTAGACGCCACACTTGATAACGAGTTCACCTACTATAACATGAATTCGCTCAGGCAGTCGCTCAGTGAATACTCCGAATCGGTAACGAACACCCTGGTAGTGACGGATGCCTGTGAGTCGGGCCCCACATTTTACCAGGCTATGCGTTCAATACCTACCGACAGGAGTTGCAGTGAGTTGATGTCCGGATCGGCAAGGTCATCGCAGGTGCTTACCTCTTCAGGTTACGAATTCGCCACCGAGAATTCAGCCTTTACAAATACTTTTGCAAGTGCCCTGGCAAATAACGCCAATCCCTGCCTGCCGATAGAGAACATAGTTACCCAGGTAACGATAGCTGCATCACGCAATAACCAGGCCAGGCCCAGGTTTGGAAAGATCGCCGGACTTGAGGATGAAGGCGGCACCTTCTTCTTCGTGTCACGGGAGCAGTAGTCATGTCACTTCCGGTATTCTGCAATTCCAGGACCTGTATACCGGCAGGTATCTTAACATCCGTTTAACCACAAGTTGCCGGCAATATGGAAGGAGGCAGCCTGCTGCAATAAATACCATTATGCGAAACCTTAAAGAAAGTCAGCCAAAAAAGATCGGCAAGCCATCAGGCCTGCTGGTCTTTTTAGTTTTTGTCTGCATCATGGCAGTCCGACCCGCATTGTCGCAGACATATTTTTTTGACAGCTACGGGGTGGCCGACGGACTGGCCCAGTCCAAGATATATGATCTGCTGCAGGACCAGAGGGGCTATATATGGATGGCAACGGATGCCGGTGTGTCATCATTTGACGGGCATGTCTTCAGAAACTTTTCCGCCGGTGACGGACTTGCACCGGGGGCAGTCCGGGTGCTGCTGGAGGACAGGGAGGGACGTTTATGGTCAGGACATCACGATGGCCAGGTATCCCTTTTCGACGGCGAGAGCTTCCACATTCCTCAGTTCAGCGGCAATGAATTAAGTACACATATAACCTCACTCATTGAAACAGAAACGGGAGAGATCTGGATAACTACTGTTGGTAACGGTACTATTAAAATCATTAACCCGTATGATAACCCCGACGATTTTACCTGGGAGCACCACAGCGGCGGTACCATCAGTCCCCGCATCTTTGAATCCCACAAAGGCAGGGACGGAACCCTCTATTTTATTACTGACATGGGTATCAGTACATACAACCGGCAGGAAAATATCTTTATCCCTTTCAGACCCGAATGGCTGCCACGTTATTTCCAAATCACCTCTATGTTCGAGGACAGCCGCAACAATCTGTGGTTCGGGACATATAACGGCGGCCTTTACAAATACAACAGCAGAGATGACGAACTGACCATATACGATGCCCGTGACGGATTATCCCACAACTGGATAAGCTGTATCTTCGAAGACGATGAAGGCACAATCTGGATCGGCACCTGGGGAGGAGGAATAACAAGGATCAGGGAGCAGGAAATAACGATTTACGACGTTGATAACGGGATGACCGATAATATGATAAGGGCATTTGCCGGCGACAGGGAAGGTAATGTGCTGATCGGGACCAATGAGAACGGCATTGCCATATTCAAGGGAGAACACCTTGTTTCATACCAGGTGGCAGACGGACTGGTTGATAATCAGGTATGGGCCGTTTACCAGGACAGGTCTCAGCGGTTCTGGATAGGGACCCAGGCCGGGATCACCCTGTTTGACCCTTCTCTGACCGACAATGAGGCATTTTCCAGCTTTACCTCGTTTGATCACTTTTCGCTCGACAGGGTCAGGTTCATCAGGGAAGATCAAAACGGCAATATCTGGATAAGCACCGATGTTGCCGGTGTGGGCATGTACAACACCTCGACAGGCAGCTTCAGGGATTATACAACAGATTTCATACTTGGCGACCTGCTTCCCACTGGCTCGGTCAGTCCCACCGCAATGGAGATTGACGACAACAACAACCTGTGGCTCGGGACCAACTCCTTTGTAGCCTGGTATAACATAGATACGGGTGATAGCGGTATATTCACCCAGGGAGCCGGTATAGCCGGTAATGACATTTCATCTCTGTTTTACGACACACAGGGCAGGCTCTGGGTTGGTTCGGCAGGAAGGGGTATTTCCGTAATCGCCGAAAACATGACTGCCTCACCTGTTGAACTTGACGAACATTTCACTCCCCTGTGCATGACGGAGGATGCCTCCGGGAATATATGGATAGGAACAGAATCGCACGGCGTAATTGTAACGGACGGCGGTGGCATAGTAAAGAGACTCGAAGTGGCCGACGGTCTCCTTGGTAATTACATCAGTCTCATAATATCTGATGATGAAAATATCTATATTGGTGCCAGCAGGGGACTCAACAGGTATAACCTGAAGGAGGACAGGATTTTCACCTATACAAGGCATAACGGCTTCACGGGTATTGAAGCGGTAAGAAATGCTGCCTACAGAGATAAAGGCGGCAGGTTGTGGTTCGGGACCGTTATGGGTGCAATGGTATATGAGCCGGCAGTATCGCCCGTTGAACCTGCAGAATCATACACCCATTTCACCCGTCTCAGGGTCAACTATGTTGACAGGGCCCTTCAGGAGGGGCTTCAGCTGAGTTACCGGGAAAATTCACTGATCTTCGATTATAACAGCATAAGCCTTACCAATCCCGATGCAGTGAGATTCAGGGTGATACTCGAGGGAGCTGACCCGGACTGGCGCCCGGTGACCCGGGAGACAAGTGCCATATATCCGGGTCTTTCTCCGGGACGATACACCTTCAGGGTGATGGCGACCAACAGCCAGGATGTTTGGAACACTGAACCGGCAAGCTTCAGCTTCAGAATCAGACCCCCATGGTATGCAAGCTGGTGGGGGATCACCTCGTTTATAATTGCAGGCATTATCACAATAGTCCTCTACATTAAAATCAGGGAAGAAAACCTGATCAGGGAAAAACGGGTACTTGAAGTGAAGGTGGCGGAAAGAACCAGGGAGATATCAGAAAAAAACATCCTTCTGGCAATGAAGAACAAGGATATTACAGACAGCATAAACTATGCAAAAAGACTCCAGGATGCCATACTCCCGGCAGAAGAGATGATCGATGACATTTTTGTGCTTTTCAGGCCCAAAGATATTGTGAGCGGCGATTTCTACTGGATGCTGAGGAGCAACGGCACAGATATGATCGCTGCCGTCGACTGTACCGGTCACGGAGTTCCGGGGGCCTTCATGTCGCTTATCGGTCACAACGGCCTGAACAAGGTTGTGAAAGAGATGAAGATAACACGGCCCGGAGAGATACTGGACAAACTTAACGAAGAGGTTTACCATACACTTCACCAGAATGTGGAAATAAGCGAAGGTGTAAGGGACGGGATGGATATGTCGCTGATAGTCTATAACCAGGATAATGATATCGTAGAATATGCAGGAGCATATAACTCTCTTTACCTGGTGAGGAATGGCGAACTTGCAGAATACAAGGCCGATAAACTGGCCATAGGTCACGAGCCCGGAGAACAGAATTACAGCAATCATGAAATAGAGATAAAGCCGGGAGATACCTTATATATATTCTCCGACGGCTTTGCCGACCAGTTTGGCGGCGACAGGGGAAAGAAGTTCATGTCCAAAAATCTCAAACGGCTTCTCACTGATATCAGCTCCAGACCGTTGCCAGAGCAAAAAGTTGTCCTGGAAAAAACGTTGCTTGAGTGGATGGGTAACGATTACGAGCAGCTTGACGATGTGTTGATTATCGGTAAAAAGTTCTGACCATCAGTTTGCCTCTATGATCCTGAACAGCTCATCCAGCTGAGGAGAGAGGATGATCTCAGTGCGCCGGTTTCTTCTCCGCGCTTCAGGGGTATCACCCTGCTCAAGCGGCATATACTCGCCTCTGCCTGCTACCAGAAGCCTGGTGGGATCGATTCCGGTGCCGTCAAGCAGTATCCTTACGATTGATGTTGCCCTTAGAACGCTAAGGTCCCAGTTGTCCCTCATCCGCGGACCGGGTATAACGGGTACATTATCAGTATGCCCCTCTATCATAATATTAATCTCGGGATTCGCCTCAAGCACTTTCGCCAGATCCTTCAGCGCCCTTTCTCCTTCCGGATCAACCACGGTGCTGCCGGTCTGGAAAAGCAACTGCTCCTCAAGCGACACGTAAACCTTGCCGTTTTTTTCATGCACGGTCAACCCCTGTCCCTCAAATCCCCTCAGTGCCGCCGAGATTGTATTGTGCAGGGCGTTGACAACCGAGTCCTGACGGGCAAGAATGTCCTCCAGCTCCATCAGCCTTTCATTTCTCCGGTCCAGGTCAGCTTTCATAGTGCCAAGGGCCTGCTCCTTCTCTGTAAGATCCTTTTCCATCTCTTTCAGGCGGTCCTCCCGTGCCATCAGATCTTCCTGGGTGGTCTGAAGCTGCTGAAGCAACCTGGTGGTCTCCCGGGCACTCCCCTTGAGCACTGCCTCCTGCGTCTCATGCAACTCATTGTACCGGAGCTGTGTCCTCTCCAGCTCGGCCCTCGTGTTCCGCAGTAAAAGCGCCCTGTCTGTGCTGTCTTTAACAAGTTGCTCTATTTCATTATTCAACACCGAGATCCGGGCTTGCATCTCAGTCAGGGCTACATCCATTCTTTTATTCTCAATAAGCAGTGAATCACGTTCCTGTTCCGAACGGATCTTCTCATCACGCATCTCCTGAAAGTGTTTTGCGGGAACACATGAAACCGCCAGCATAATGACGGCAAATACAAAGATTGATCTATAATTGCTCATTGAAAAAAGTTTGTTATTACTTATGCCTGCAAATATAAGAAGTAACTCGTCAATTAAGAGATAAAACGGGCTTTAACCTCTAATATTATCGTTTAACCGGTCTTGAACACTTTTTGATCAAAGCCGTTTGGCCATCTTGTAAAAAACTAGTAGGTTTGTTTGATTTTTACCGGAGGCAGGGACTTAAAAATGAACCCGACAAATACCGATTATTCGTTTCTGGACAGGATAGAATATCCTGCAGACCTGCAGAAACTATCGCCCGAAGAACTCATTGGGGTTAGCGATGAGATCAGGAAATTTATTATTGATGTGGTTTCTGCCAACCCCGGACATTTCGGGGCCAGCCTTGGCGTTGTCGAGCTGACCGTTGCACTCCATTATGTGTTCACTACACCCAGGGATACTATCATCTGGGATGTTGGACACCAGGCATACGGGCACAAGATACTAACGGGCCGGAGAAAAGTATTCCATACCAACAGAAAGTACAAGGGCATCAGCGGTTTTCCCAAGCTGAATGAGAGTGTTCACGACTGTTTCGGTGTAGGACACTCCTCCACCTCGATATCTGCCGCACTGGGTATGGCGGTTGCCTCAGAACTCAAAAAAGAGAGCGAAAGGCAGTTTGTCTCGGTTATAGGCGACGGTTCAATGACCGGGGGACTTGCATTCGAGGGACTTAACAACGCAGGTATAAGGAACTCCAATTTGCTTGTCATCCTCAACGACAACAATATAGCCATTGATCCTAACGTCGGCGCCCTCAAGGAGTACCTGCTGGATATCACGACATCGCAAACCTACAACAAGATAAAGGACGAACTGTGGCATCTTCTCGGAAAGATAAGTAAGCTCGGGCCAAATGCAAGAGAAGCGGCCCAGAAGATAGAGCACGGACTTAAAACAGCGCTGCTCAAGCACAGCAACCTGTTTGAATCAATGAATTTCAGGTATTTCGGACCGGTTGACGGACACGATGTAGTATACCTTACAAAGGTGTTGAAGGACCTTAAGCATATCCCCGGTCCGAAATTGCTGCATGTAAGGACCATAAAGGGCAAAGGGTTCCCGCATGCCGAAAAGAACCAGACGATGTGGCATGCACCGGGTCTGTTCGACAAAAAAACAGGTGAGATATTCAGGGTACATTCTGATGAACCCCTGCCTCCCCGGTACCAGGATGTTTTTGGTCACACGATCCTTGAACTTGCTGAAAAGAATGAAGCGATAGTGGGCATCACACCAGCAATGCCTACCGGTTGTTCCCTCAACATCATGATGGAAAAGATGCCCGACCGCACCTTTGATGTGGGCATTGCCGAGCAGCATGCAGTAACTTTTTCTGCCGGGCTTGCAGTCAAGGGACTTCTGCCCTTCTGCAACATCTACTCCTCTTTCATCCAGAGGGCCTATGACCAGGTCATTCATGACGTTGCCCTGCAGAACCTCAATGTCGTTTTCTGTCTGGATCGTGGGGGACTGGTTGGAGATGACGGGGCAACCCATCACGGCTTTTTTGATATCACCTATATGAGGGCCATCCCAAATATGACCGTATCAGCACCCATGAATGAGGAGGAGCTCAGGAACCTGATGTATACAGCCCAACTGAAAGATAAGGGTCCTTTTGTGATACGCTATCCCAGGGGTGCCGGGGTTATGGCGGACTGGAAGAAGTCTTTCAGGGAGATCCCTGTCGGCCGGGGAAGGAAGCTGCGCGATGGTGTCGATCTGGCCATCCTCAGCCTGGGACACCCGGGCAACTTTGCGGCAGAAGCCTGCGAAGAGCTCAAAAAAGACAATATCAGCGCGGCACACTATGACATGCGCTTCGTAAAACCCCTTGACGAGGATCTTCTTCACTCCGTTTTCAGCAAGTTTTCCAAAGTAATTACCATTGAAGACGGCATGATTACGGGTGGTTTTGGATCTGCTGTACTGGAGTTCATGGCTGACCATAATTACAGGGCAAGAGTGGTGCGACTGGGTATACCGGACAGGTTCACAGACCAGGGAACCTTGCAGGAACTCTATGCCGAGTGCGGCTTCGATAAGGCAGGGATTGTCAAGTCAGCAAAAAAACTGGTGGGCAAAAGGGTCCTCTCTTCAACCGGCTGACGGCAAGCCGGCACAAGCGCATGGAATTTTTTGTCAGTTATTCAACAAATATTTATATTCGCATCCCCGCGAGTTTGATTACCATGCCCGGGTGGCGGAATTGGTAGACGCGCTGGTCTCAAACACCAGTGGCAGCAATGCCGTGCCGGTTCGATCCCGGCCCCGGGTAC
>SLOE01000154.1 GCA_007132715.1 Bacteroidales bacterium | reverse complement strand
TGCTTGAATATGATGAGGATTGGACAGGGGAGAGGCTTGCAGCAGAGTCAGAAGATGGTGAAAATATATTTATCCTCCTCAGCGATCCTATGCCTGTTAAAATTATGTATATTACGGCGAAGACAGGTGAGGACGGGCATGTTTACTGGGCTGATGATGTTTACTCATTCGATGGGGCCGTCAGCAGCTCACTTAAAAGCTCTCCTCCCGCAATTGATTTATAGTGAATTATTCACAGTATATAAAACTACAATTTATGGAAAGGTCTATACAGTGTAATATTCCGCGCCTGGCTCAAAAAGTAAGGCTATTGGCATTGCTGGTCACTTTGACTGCAATAGTTTCATGCAAAAGCGATTATGTGGAGATCAGGTTCGACAGCAGCAGCGAGGTGTCGGGCAGGAAATTCGCGCTCGAGGATATTGCCCCCGGGTTGCCGGGTGACTGGGACGGGTATGAATACGTGGTGCTGGAGTTCATGATAACAACACCTCAGAGATTCCATGTAGGTTTTACAACCGAAACCGGTTACAATGAACTGAGGGTGATGAGCTATACAGCGAACGGCTGGAGCAGGCTTGCCATACCGTTGAGGTTTTACCGCGAACCGCCGGGAGCCTGGCACGACCTTGCCGGCACATACAACCAGCCGCGTAATACCGGCTGGATAAATTTGGGAGGACAGCGCGGGCCTCTTCGCGGCGTTGATTCTATTGGAATACGGATGAGGGCACCGATAGGCGACCAGGTGCTAAGGCTCAGGTCCGTCTCCCTGCATGTTGAAGATCCGGGCGACATCTATCTTGGAGATGTTCCTGTAATGGACAAATTCGGGCAGTGGAACCTGGGCGACTGGGAAGGGAAGATCTACTCGGAAGAGCAGCTTCGCAGCGAATGGGAGGCCGAAGATAGTGCCGGTATCCCTTCAGGGGAATACGGTTATTCCAGGTACGGCGGATACAGCCACGTCAGGATTGATGAGGGGACCGGTTTCTTCAGGACCGGGCAGATCAACGGGCGGTGGTGGTTTGTCGATCCGGATGGCTATAAATTCCTTTCTGTGGCCGTAAACTGCATAGGTCCGGGACAGGGAGGCAATGCTGTAAGGATAAACGAGCGCAGGAATATGTATGGTGTGCTTCCTCCGGAAGGGAGGGGGTTCAATCCGGAAAGGCCCGGTGTGGCAAATTTCGGTACATGGAACCTTTACCGCAGGTACGGTGACGACTACATGGAGCAGTCGATTGAAAACATTTTTACCCGGATGGATCGGTGGGGGATAAATACGATAGGGAACTGGTCTTCCATGGAGGTGATTAACCGTAACAGGAAAGCCTTTATGCTGCAGTTGCGGGGACTTGGGATTGAGGGCGAACTGATGGGACTTGCCGATGTATATGCAAGTGATTTCAGGTCGGGCATCGATGAAGCGGTCAGCCGGTTTACCCGCCCCTACAGGAACAACCCCTGGCTCATCGGCTATTTTACCGCCAATGAGCCGGCATGGCTGGGCCAGGAGGAGAGGCTCTGCGATATCATACTGGGACTTGATGAGGAGAGGGCCATCAGGAGGGAGCTTGTGAGATACCTTGACAATGGCGACACACCTGAAAGAAGGGAGCAGTTCATATATGAGACTTTCAGGATATTTCTTGAAACAGTTGACGAGGCGGTTAAGCGACACAGTCCGGGCCACCTCAACCTGGGCATGCGTTTTGGCGGTGTGCCAAACCGGGAGATACTTGAGATATGCGCCAACGTTTTTGATGTTTTCAGCTTCAACTGTTATGACCTGTACCCGCCACAGGAGACCATGGACAGGATACTTGAGGTTTCGGGCCTGCCGATGATCATAGGTGAGTATCATTTCGGTACTGTGGACAGGGGTATGGCACAGTCGCTCTGGCAGGTTGACAGTCAGGAAGAGCGGGGTACTGCTTACCGGTACTATACCGAGAAGGCCTATGCCCATCCGGGTCTGATTGGCACCGCCTATTTTCAGTGGGCTGACCAGGATCTGACAGGCAGGGGGTACGATGGTGAGAATTATAATTGCGGACTGGTGGATGTGACCGACAGACCTTATCCTTACCAGGTGGAGGCAATGTCGGTCACCGCAAAACGTTTGTTTGATGTACACTCGGGCAACATTGAACCGTTTGACAGGCCACCTGCCCGTGCAAGGGGATACGGTGGCATACCCGACTTATGGGACCAGGCAGTTTCAGGTTCCGGGGCAATCTTCCCGGAACCTTGTCGTTTTAATTAAATATGATGTAACGGCCGGATATGTTTTACTGGACCGGTCCTGCCAGCCGGTTGTAATGGAAATTGTATAAAATACAGTAAAAATGAAGATCACCAGGAAAAATATCGCGATCGGTTCAGGAATCTCAGTTCTTTTGGTATTAATTGTAGTTTTTCTTGCTACAGGAAGTGACAGTAGTGAACATAATTTTTTTGAGGTTTCAAGCGGCAAGTTTGAGGTACTTGTGACCGTTACCGGGGAACTGGAATCGGAAAATCAGGTTCTGATCGAGGCCCCCCGCGAATTGCAGAGCCGGAATATAAGGCTCAGAAGTATTCCCATCCAGGATCTTATTCCGGAAGGTTCAGAGGTAGGCAGGGGTGACTGGGTGGCAACACTCGACAGGACCGAGGCAGAGTTGTCATTGCGGGATCTCGAAGATCAGATGCTGAGGGAGGAGGCGCAGTACAATTCTGCAATCCTTGACACGACAATCCAGATGAGCAGGCGGCGTGATGAGCTTATAAACCTTGAACATGCTGTCGAAGAGAGAAGACTGATCCTCGAGCAGTCGGCCTACGAGCCGCCCGCCACTATAAGGCAGGCTGAAATAAATCTTGAAAGGGCGATCAGTGATCTTGAGCAGGCCAGGGTAAATTACGATCTCTATGAAAAAAGAGCTTCAGAGACTGTAAGAGAAGCCGCCATTAACCTGGAACGGCGCATTCGGCGCTTCCAGGCTCTTGAACATGTGATGGATAAGTTCGTCATAACCGCCCCGCAGTCGGGTATGGTGATCTATCACCGCGAATGGAGCGGTCAGAAAAGAACTGTCGGTTCAAATATAAATCCCCGTGATCTGACGGTAGCCGTAATGCCTGATCTGGCATCCCTGGTTTCGCGTGCATGGGTAAGTGAGATCGACGTTACCAGAGTTGCTCCCGGACAGCCGGCAAGGATCGGGGTTGATTCATATCCCGGTCGCACATATTCGGGGACGGTTGTGGAAGTTTCAAATGTCGGACAGGAACTGCCCGGCACGGAGGCTAAAGTATTTGAAGTGCTGCTGCACATTGACCGGGTTGACTATATATTGCGCCCTGCAATGACCTCAGGCAATTCCATAATTGTCGCTTCGTACGACGATGTTGAATATGTGCCCCTGGCCGCACTCCATGAGCAGGACGGGATATCATATGTATACAGCAGTGACGGAACGAGGCAGGTAGTGATAACAGGCGATTCGAATGAGAATTTCGTGATTGTCGAACAGGGGCTGGAAGATGGAGACCTGGTTTACCTCGATGAGCCTGAAGATCCTGACCTTTTTCCCTTTACCGGTACAGAGCTGTTGGCAGATGACGTCCAGCAGTGAGTAAAGGATCCTGTACAAACGCCTTTCGCACGGTCACCGGCACGATAACGATCTGACATAAATGTAATATGTCTGCCAACGGTCAAAACATGATCCGGATTAAACGTTTTTATTAAGTGGTTGCCCTGCAGTGTTTAAATTTTAACAATAAGTATAATAATGGTGAAATTGTGAAATATATTTCACAATGAATGGTTGCTTTGTTTTCTTTGCAGGAAATTTTTGTTATGATAGTAATGAAGTTCGGGGGAACTTCCCTCGGAAATGCAGAGAGAATAAAGCAGGTAGCCGAACTGATCAAAAGAAGGGATGATAGTTTCATAATATGCTCGGCTATGAGCGGGGTAACAAACTCGCTCGTTGATACATCCGGTCACTGGAAGGCCGGTAACCACGAAGGGGTTGCAGAGATTGTTGCCGGCCTTAAAAAGCATTTTGAGCTGACATGCTACGACCTGTTTGACAATGAAAAGGCTACGTTGGAGGCAACCTCCATTGTTTCCGGTCATTTTGAATTGATAACCGGCCGCATGGGTGAAGATTACAGTATCCATAATGAAAACTGGCTGCTTGCCCGTGGTGAGATAATCACTTCAGAGATAATCGCCCTTTATCTTAATTCATGTGGTATTGCGGTAACATGGCTCAATGCTCTTGACTTTACGCTGACCGGCAGTGACGGTGAACCATCGGTGACCGATATGAGACAGAGACTCTCTGCTATGATTGGCGATAATCCATCGGGACGGTTCCTGACCCAGGGTTATATCTGTATTGATCACGAAGGCAATACCTCCAACCTCAGGAGGGGAGGGAGCGATTATACGGCCACTCTTGCCGGAGCAGCTCTCGAAGCAGCCGCCATTGAGATTTGGACCGATATTGACGGTGTTCGCAATAACGATCCCAGGTTTGTGGAGGATACATTCCCGATAAGGGAACTTTCGTTTGACGAAGCTGCCGAGCTGGCATATTTCGGTGCAAAGATCCTGCACCCGGCATGCGTATGGCCGGCCAGCAGCGACAATATTCCTATTCAGCTCAAAAACACCCTTGAACCCGATGCCCCCGGTACCATGATCCGGTCAGGTACCACCAGGAAGGGTATCACTGCTGTTGCGGCAAAGGATGGAATTACCGTGATCAGGATAAGATCTGACAGGATGCTTAATGCTTATGGTTTTCTGAGCCGGATATTCGCTATCTTTGAAAAAAACAAAACGCCTATCGATGTAATTACCACATCAGAGGTTGCGGTGTCGGTTACCATCGATGATGACACATGCCTCCCGGCGATTGTGCCGAAACTTGAAAAGCTCGGGAAGGTGGAGATCGAATCCGCACAGGCAATAGTATGTGTTGTAGGCGATGTGCTGGAGCAACATACTGACAGGGCCGGCCGGATAATTGATTCTCTGAGGCACTTTAATGTCAAGATGATATCATACGGTGGCAGCAGGAACAATATTACCGTTGTTGTGCCCGCAGAACAGGTTAAGGATATTTTGCGGTCACTCAACACATTGCTTTTCGGGACCGTTCTAAAGCAAGTGACAGATGGATGATCTCACAGGATTAAGAACACCATATTACCTGTATGACCTTGATCTTCTGAAGAAGACGGTCTCAGAAGCAGCAGCAGGTGCAGCCCGTTACGGGTATTCGATACACTATGCGATAAAGGCCAACAATGATCCCGTTGTTTCGGCGGTAATCAGGGATATGGGCCTTGGGGCCGATTGTGTTAGCGGCAATGAGGTGCGCCGGTCACTTGAATACGGTTTCGCCCCTGAAGGGATTGTTTTTGCAGGTGTTGGAAAGACTGATGATGAGATAAAGCTTGCACTCGCCGAAGACATTTTCTGCATGAACGTCGAATCTGTCGAAGAACTTGAAGTGATACAGGAGATAGCTGATTTATACGGAATGAGAGCCCGGGTCGCATTAAGGGTGAATCCTTCCGTTGAAGCGGAAACCCACCAGTATATAACTACCGGACTTAATGAGAATAAATTTGGAATAAGTCTCCCGCATCTGAGGAAGGCTCTCGATATTTGTGCCGGTTCCGGCCATGTCGATTTTATGGGGCTTCATTTTCATATAGGGAGCCAGATAACATCACTGGAGCCCTACAGAAGGCTCTGTGAAAGGGTTAACATCATCTGGAAGGAGTTTGGCATAGAGACATACGGAGGAAGAATGGTCAACCTGGGAGGTGGTCTGGGGATTGATTACAATGATCCTGAGCAGAACCCGGTACCTGACTTCAGCTCATTTTTTGCTGTTTTTAAGGAGACCCTTGATCTGCCTTCGGGGACTGAGTTGCGGTTTGAACTGGGCAGGAGCCTTGTGGGACAGTGTGGAAGGATTGTCACCAAAGTGCTTTATACCAAGCAGGGAGCTGGAAGGAAATTTGTGATAACTGATGCCGGAATGACCGAGCTGATGAGACCGTCCCTGTACCAGGCAACACATCGCATAAAGAATATAAGCTCTTCCGGTGACCCGGAACTGTATGATGTTGTCGGACCTGTTTGTGAATCGACCGATGTGTTTGGGAAAGATATCCTTTTACCGGCAACTTCCCGCGGTGATCTTATTCAGATACTCTCCTGCGGGGCATACGCCCAGTCTATGAGTCTTGATTTTAACCTGAGAGACAAACCTCCGGCCCGGTACAGTGCAGGTAAAAAAATCCTTTCGGCTGCAGGTCTGAAAGGTCTGAAAAGCATTGGGAGCCTGATGTCATAGATACGGACATGGGATGATGTGAAAGTGAAATATAAAAAAAGCTCCGGTGATGTTTTGGGTTTTTACGGAAAACAATTACTTTTACAGCTGGAAAATTTCATTCCCGTTTTACAAAGGGTTTGACTTATAAAGAAGAGCTGAGAGAACAGGCTCGATGAAGCTCTAGCAACCCTCTCACCGGAGAAATGGTGCTAATACCTGCCCCCCAGGGGGATTATAAACTCAAAACCGTAGATCATGAACAATTCAGGTTGCAGTTTAAATGCTTACAAGCCAGGGCGGCCGACCGCTCCGGTTCCTGCATTTATACATATACCGCAATTTCCGCTACTCATCCCGAAGCATATGTTTATGCGCGGCATGCGCAGCATGCTTTCCTGATATCAGCCTTAACAAGGGTGGTAATGCCTTATCTCCGGCCAAGGCTGCCGGTGAGGGGGTGATTATTTTATTCCTGATTTCCCATTAATAAATCATATTGTCATGTCTTACAAGGTAATTAAATTCGGAGGCTCAAACCTCCAGACAGTAAATGACCCGGGCAGATGCGCCGGGATTGCTGAACAATACAGCACGCCCTGTGTGATAGTAGTATCAGCTTTTTACGGGGTAACTGACAAGCTCAGGCAGGCTGCATTCGATGCGGCTGACTCCGGTAAATTTCCTTCCGGTTATATTGAGGTGCTTACCGATTCATGCTTTGAGCATATAAAGCTGAATATTGATGATGACCGGGTTGCTGCCGACACGGGAAAAGAGGTACAGGCCCTGCTGGACAGGCTTTCTGATCTGTACAGGGGTATTCATGCGATAGGCGAACTGCCCCTGAGCATCCATGACTCAATCCTCAGTTTCGGTGAAAGGATAAGTGCCGTAATATTTAACGGAGTAATGGTTTCGCGGGGACTCGATTCGGTTCTCCGGCTGCCGGAGCAGATCGGACTGGTGACAGATGGCGAATTCGGTTCAGCCAGCATCCTTCTGAAGGAATCTGCCAAAAAGGCAGGGAAACATTTTGCCGGCAACCGGTATTTTGTGGTCCCGGGTTTTTACGGTGTTTCTGATGAGGATAAGATAACCCTTCTGGGTCGGGGGGGAACCGACTATTCGGCTGCGGCGCTCGCTTACCTTCTGGATGCTTCAAGCCTCGATGTCTGGAAGGATGTTGACGGCTTTCAGACCGGAGACCCTAAGGTTGTCAGTGACCCGCAAACAATAAAGAGACTGTCCTACAGTGAGGCTGCTGAGCTCTCATATTTCGGTGCACGGATCCTGCATCCCAGAACGGTTGAACCGCTCCAACCCAAAAATATACCGGTAAGGGTGTTTAACGTAGGTTCATCATCCGGTGAGCCTGCTACAATAATAGGACCGGAGCCTGACAATGGCTATACAAGTCCCAAAAGCATAACCTTCAGCCGGCACTTTTCGGTATTGAAGTTAAAGGGACCAGGCGTCGGGATCAAACCCGGCATCCTTGCCAGGGCGGCCGGAATAATGGATGCCGCAGGAGTAAATATATCTTCGGTCTTTACATCGCAGACAGCCATCTGCTTCCTGCTGCAAAGCGGGGACCTGAAAAAGGCCACCAGGGCTGTAAAGGTCCATGCCCCGTCACTTATAAGCGATGTTGAGACCATAAACGATATTGCACTCGTTGCACTTGTAGGTGAAGGTATCACAAAAAGGCACGGCGTTGCCGCCCGGGCCTTCCAGGCAGTGGCAGCTGAGAATATCAATGTTGAGATCATCGCTGCAGGAGCATCAACGGCTGCCATCTATTTTGTGGTGAAGGAAAATGATTGCAACAGGGCAGTCATGGCCACACACAGCTATTTTTTCGGCAATGAAAGGCAAACATTACTGCAACACCATTCAGACCTTACATCAGTTGTACTTTAAAATAATGATCATGGAAAAAGAGAAGAAATTTTCGTTCGAAACCCTGCAACTGCATGCAGGGCAGGTGCCTGACCCGGCTACAGGGTCAAGGGCCGTACCTATATACCAGACCACATCTTACGTTTTCAAAGATGCTGCTCATGCAGCCTCGCTTTTTGAGCTGAAGGAGTTTGGGAACATATATACCAGGATAATGAACCCTACCACCGATGTGTTTGAAAAAAGGGTGGCAGCCCTGGAGGGGGGAGTTGCCGCCGTTGCGACATCTTCGGGTCAGGCTGCTCAGTTTACTGCACTGACCAACATACTGGAATCGGGCGACAACCTGGTCTCCACCTCATTTCTGTACGGCGGCACGTACAACCAGTTCAAGGTTCAGTTCAGGCGGCTGGGTATCGGGGTCAGGTTTGTAAGCGGCGACAGGGCAGGCGATTTTGAGAAGGAGATTGATGAGAGGACAAAAGCCATTTACCTGGAGACGATTGGTAATCCCGGGTTTAATGTCCCCGACTTTGAGGCAATTGCTGGAGTGGCAAAGAAATATGATATTCCCCTGATTGTTGACAATACATTCGGTGCCTGCGGGTACCTGTGCAGGCCCCTGGAGCTCGGAGCAAATATCGTAGTGCAGTCCGCCACCAAATGGATCGGGGGACATGGCACCTCTATTGGCGGGGTCATTGTCGACGGCGGAAACTACAACTGGGGCAACGGTAAATTTCCCCAGTTCACGGAGCCCTCGGAGGGTTATCACGGACTCAGGTTCTGGGAGGTTTTTGGCAGTGACGGCCCTTTTGGTAACATAGCCTTCAGCATCAGGGCGAGGGTAGAGGGGTTACGTGACTACGGTGCAGCATTGAGCCCTTTCAATGCATTTCTCCTGCTGCAGGGACTTGAGACCCTGTCGCTGCGGGTGCAGAGGCATACCGACAATGCACTTGCTGTTGCCAGGTGGCTTGAGGGGCATCCGCAGGTTGAGAAGGTAAATTATCCCGGACTGCCTTCCAGTCCCTACCATTCTCTTGCCGGGAAATACCTCAGGAACGGATTCGGCGGCGTACTGTCGTTTATCGTAAAGGGAGGAACGGAAGCTGCCGACGGACTGATCAATAGTCTTGAGCTTATCAGTCACCTCGCCAACGTAGGCGATGCCAAGACGCTTATCATTCATCCCGCCTCCACAACCCACCAACAGCTTTCAGAGGATGAAAGACGGTCTTCAGGTGTTGTAAGCGGACTTATCCGTCTTTCTGTCGGCATTGAACATTATGATGATATAATTGCTGATCTGCAGCAGGGATTCAGAAAAGTGAAGTACCTTGCGGCAAATGGATAGATTATGAAGATCACCGACTATTATGACGGCAAGGCAACAAGGCTGTCGTTCGAGCTGCTTCCCCCGTTAAGGGGAAGCAGTATCGGTGCTGTTTACAGCACGATAGACCGGCTGAAGGAGTTCAATCCTGCCTGTATCAATATCACGTACCACAGGGAGGAGAGGGTAACCATTCAAAGGCCTGACGGCTCCATCGAGAACAGGATTATCAAGAAAAGACCCGGCACTGTAGGTATTGCTGCAGCTATACATCACAAATACGGGATTGACGTGGTCCCACATATCATATGCGGCGGTTTTTCTAAGCAGGAGACCGAGGATGCACTGATAGACCTCGATTTTCTTGGCATTCATAACTTGCTGGTCCTGAGGGGTGACGGAGATAAGGGGACCGGAGTTTTCAGGGCCCGGCCCGACGGTCACACATATGCGGTAGACCTTGTGAGGCAGATCATGGATATGAACAGGGGTATATATCTTGACAATTATCTTGACAATTATCTTGATAATCCCTCTCCGACAACTTTTTCGTTAGGCGTTGCCGGGTATCCTGAAAAGCATTATGAGGCACCAGGCATGGAAAGCGACCTCTATTACCTGAAGATGAAAGTCGATGCGGGAGCTGAATATATCGTAACCCAGATGTTTTTCGACAACAGTGTTTTTTTCGGGTTTGTCAGGCGCTGCCGCGAAGCAGGGATTAACGTACCGGTTGTGCCCGGACTTAAACCGGTTGCGATAAAGAAACATCTTGATCTGCTGCCCGGGGTTTTTGGGGTAACCATACCGGATGAACTGGCCGGGCAGATACGGGCATGCAAATCTGACAAAGATGTTTACAGACTCGGTATTGAATGGGCCTCAATGCAGTCGGCCGGGCTCAAAAAAGCCGGCGTTCCTGCAATCCATTACTATACGATGAGTCGCCCCGACAATATAGTCGAGATTGTAAAAAGGGTGTTCTGATTTTAGTTTCCGACAAACGTATATACTAAAGAATCCGGTCCTCTTCATGAGTTGCTGTGAGCCCGAAAGCTCATCGAATACCAACAAGCTTATATACTACAGAATCCGGTCCTCTTCAGGCCGGATTTTCCTTAATGCCCAGGGTTTATATCACCGGACTTTAAAAGCTATGATTGATACAGTGACAGGGTTGGGACCATCCTGTTAAGAAGAATTATTATAAATTGAGTGTGAAAGATATAACAGTGTTAAAAAAATCACAAAAAAGTTTGTGCATTTTGTTTTTATAATTACTTTTGTATTGTGAATTAATTAACAGTAATGAATATAACAAATCCTATCTCAATGACTTTGCAGAAAATTCTGGAGACGATTGACGGCAGGCTGGTTACGGGCAACGGTAACGGAAGTGCAGCCCCGGGGTGGAACGGGACGACAGGAGAGGTAAACAGTAATGGATTTAATCTTGCCTTTGCATCAGACCTTATGAGCGATGTTCTGACACTTAACAACGACAACGTGGTTCTTATTACCGGGCTTGCCACCCTGCAAACGATCAGGACAGCAGAGATGGCTGACATAAACTGTATTATATTTGTAAGGAACAAAAAGATCAGTCCTGAGATTGTTGAGCTGGCAAATGAGAGTGGTATTGATATAGTGGAGTGCAGGTATTCAATGTTCAGAACAAGCGGATTGCTCTATCAGGCCGGTCTGAAACCCGTATACTGATGCTATGTACTTTGAATATGAAATAGAAGGAGGAAACTTCTCCAGGGCAGGTTATGCCTCAAGTGAAGTCAAGAAAAGGCTAAGACAGCTCAATGTTGACATGAAGGTTATAAAGAGGGTGGTCGTGGCTCTGTATGAGGCGGAGGTGAATGTGGTCGCTCATGCCTGGCGCGGCAAGATGAGGGTTGATATAGACCGTGACAGGATAAGGCTCGAAATAGATGATGAGGGCCCCGGCATACCCGATATTGACAAGGCTATGGAAGAGGGGTACTCAACCGCCACTCCCGAGGTTAGGGAGATGGGCTTCGGAGCCGGAATGGGGCTGCCAAATATCAAGAAGAATGTCGACAAGCTCAATATAACCAGTGAGGTAGGACAGGGAACAAAAGTTGAAATGGTAACATATTTATAACGGGGAGAGGGATTATGGGAAAACCGGATTTCCATCATGCGCTGAAGATTGACAGGGATGTGTGCATAGGTTGCACGCATTGCATGAATATTTGCCCCACCGAAGCGATCAGGGTCAGGAACGGGAAAGCGGTGCTGATTGACAACAGGTGCGTCGATTGCGGGTTCTGTTACCGGGTATGCCCGGTCAATGCCATAATTGTTGAGCAGGATGACTTCAACAGGATCTTTGAATACAAGGTCAGGGTTGCCCTGATGCCTGCCGTCCTTACCGGGCAGTTTCCCGAAAATGTTTCACTCAGGCAGATTCACAGTGAGTTGCTTGCCCTGGGGTTTACCCATATATGTGAGGTTGAACAGGGAGTTGAATTACTTTATGGGGTGATGATGGAGTACATGGAGCAGCAGAAGGGTACCCGTCCCCTCATATCGGCATTTTGCCCTGCAATAGTGCGGCTGATACAGGTCAGGTTCCCGGCCCTTGTTGAGAACCTGATCCATCTCAAGCCCCCTCTTGACATTTCTGCATTGGGATTCAGGGAACAACTCATTGAGGAGGGATATGACGGCAATGATATAGGGATATTCTATATAACACCCTGTGCTGCCAAGATCGCCGCTGTTAAAAGTCCGGTCGGACAAATAGATTCTCCGATAACAGGGGTGATAAACATGAACTTTATATTCAACAAGGCATACACCAGGATCAGGCAGGAAAAAGGCGATTCCTGCATAGTGCCGGAGATGAGGCAGCTTACACCAAGATCCCTGCTGTGGAGCCTTACCGGTGGAGAATCTGACCATGCTCCCGGTAGAAGCCTCGCCATTGACGAGATACACAATGTGATCAATTTCCTGGAACAGCTTGAGAACGAAGAGATGAAGGATATAGACTTCCTTGAGTTGCGGGCCTGTGATGAGAGCTGTGCAGGCGGAGTCCTGACCACGGCAAACCGCTTTTTTACCGTTGAAAGACTCAGGAAACTGGCTGAAAAATTGGAGTTTGAGGTAACTGCCGGAAAAACCGGAGAAGTTTCGCGATCTGGAGTATCCGGGGAGCCCCCGGGATCTGGAGTATCCGGCGCAGCCCCGGGATCTGGAGTATCCGGCGCAGCCCCGGGATCCGGTGGGAACGGCAAACCCGGCAAACCCGGCAAATCAGGGGTATCAGGCAAACCCTCAGGACCCGGCAGGCACGAAGATTTTCTGAAAAAGCAGATGACCATCAGCCCCATTGAGCCCCGTTCAATGCTCAAGCTTGACGATGATATGTCTGAGGCCATGAAAAAGCTGAAAAGGGTTGAAGAGATAACCAAGTGTCTCCCTGATGTCGACTGTGCCGCTTGCGGCTCGCCCAACTGCCAGGCTTTTGCCGAAGATATTGTACAGGGTTATGCTAAGATCAACCAGTGTGTATTTGTACAGCGTATCTTTGAGAACAGGGGGATCCTCTCGTGCGAGGAATCACTCAGGATCATGAAAGAGGTATGGGGGGGTGACAAGCTTGACAAGAATTGCTGAATTACCGGCCCGGCAGTAAATGGTATGGTGCAAACAGTTTATTTATAATTAATACAGGAGAAAAATGACAGTTGCAGATATAGTAAAAGAGCTGGGTTTGAAGGTGTTCTCAGGTGAGGATAACCTGCACGCGAATGTTGCGGGCGGTTATGTTTCCGACCTGCTGAGTGATGTGATGGGTAACGCCGCTGAGGGTATGATATGGATAACCCTTCAGACACACCGGAATGTAACCGCAGTTGCATCTCTGAAGGATCTTGCAGCAATCATACTTGTCAAGGGGCTCGTGCCCGACAATGATATGGCCGACCAGGCAGCCAGGGAGGGTATACCGGTTCTGGGGACCGGAATGCAGGCATTTGATGTGGCCGGAAAACTTCACAACCTGTTAAACAGGGAATAGATCTTCCGGTATCCGCCGGGAAAAACAGGGCAACAATGAATGATTACAGGGCAGACTTGCACATACATTCAGTCCTCTCCCCGTGCGGGGACCTGGATATGAGTCCCCGAAACATAATCAGCCATGCCGTTGAAAAGCAGATAGATATTCTGGGTATAACCGATCACAATTCAACAAGGCACGGGCCACTTATGCGCAGACTGGGAAAGGAGAAAGGGATCTTCGTGCTTACCGGTGCCGAGGTCACCACCAGGGAAGAGGTCCACTGCCTCGCGTTCTTTGAAACAGACCGGCAACTCCATCTTTTCCAGGAATTCCTGGATGCCTCTCTCATCCCTTTCAGAAACGATCCTCAGAGGTTCGGGCACCAGGTAGTCGTAGACGAAAATGACAATATTCTCGACGAGGTGGAAAACCTGCTGGTTTACGCAATAGACAGGGATATTGACCAGGTGGAGGAGATGGTGCACAGTCTCGGCGGCCTGTTCATACCGGCACATATTAACAGGGGCATTAACAGTCTTATCAGCCAGCTTGGTTTTGTGCCGGAAGGTATAAAGGCCGATGCCCTCGAGATATCCAGACATACCGGGAAAAAGGAGTTCCTCGGCGATAACCCGTACCTGTCGGATTTCACATTTCTGCAGAACTCTGATGCCCATTTCCCCGGTGATATCGGGAGGGTGTTTTCGATGTTCAGAATGGAGGAGGCCAGTTTTAATGAAATAAAAATGGCTCTGGCAGGTAAAAATGGGAGGAGGGTTGTTTTGCCATGAAGGATATAGCATTGCATATACTCGACATAGCCCGGAATTCTGTGGTTGCCGGTGCAGAACTGATTGTTATTGAGACAAAAGAGTGTCGCGGATCGGACAGGTTTACGCTGACTTTAACCGATAACGGCTGCGGAATGGACAGCGAAACTGTACAGAAGCTGACCGATCCCTGGTTTACGTCGCGGACAACACGAAGGGTCGGAATGGGGATACCCCTCCTGATGCAGAGTGCAGTTCAGGCCGGGGGCGGGATCGATATAAGCTCGGAACCGGGCAATGGAACCAGGGTCACGGCGGTTTTCAGCCTTTCGCATATTGACCTTCCGCCGAAAGGCGATATAGCAGGGGTAATAAGCATGCTTGCAGGCGCCAATCCGGAAATAGATTTTGTTTACCGGCACAAATGCGGAGAGGCTGAATATATCTTTGATACCCGTGAGGTGAAAGAGGTACTGGAGAATGTGCCGCTGAGTGAGCCAAAGGTGATCGGATATATGAAGGAGATGATCGGGGAGAATCTGGGTGAGCTTGAAGAACATTTTATAAAGTATAATAAAAATCATTAATTTTTTGCATTTAATGGGATAGCTTTGTCATCCCTGAAAAGATTGCAGAAGTTTCTAAACATTATAAAAATAAGGATATGGCAAAAGTAAAGTCACTGGCTGATCTTAAGAAGATGAAGGAACAGCTTCAGTCATCGATCTCCCTCAGGGAGAAAAGCGAGCACCCCGAGGGCATGGTGCAGGTCAAGGTAGCCATGGCTACATGCGGAATTGCTTCGGGAGCAAAGGATGTAATGGAATTCTTTACCGGCAACCTTGAGAAGCGCAATGTTGAGGCCATCGTTACGCAGACCGGCTGTATGGGCTACTGCTATGCCGAGCCTACCGTTGAGGTTAAGCTTCCCGGACAGGACCCTGTCGTCTATGGTTTCGTTGACGTGAAAAAGGCCGACGAGATAATTGAAAAGTATATCAAGCAGGGAGAGCTGGTAGACGGGATAATCCCGGTTAATTATGAAACTATTGATAATAAATAATACTCAAAAGGAACAGAACAATGTCTAAATATAAAATGCATCTCCTTGTATGCGGTGGAACAGGCTGCCATGCCTCAGCCTCAAACCAGCTTCTTGAAAACCTCAAGAAGGAGGTGGCTGACAAGGACCTTTCCGGTGAAGTGCAGGTGATATCCACCGGTTGCTTCGGTTTTTGCGAAAAGGGGCCGATAGTGAAAATTATTCCCGATAATACGTTCTATACGGAGGTCAAACCTGAAGATGCCCCTGATATTGTGGCAGAGCATGTTATCAAGGGCCGCCAGGTCAAAAGGCTTCTTTACAAGGACCCGGTCAGGAAAGAGGTGATTAGCGACTCCAGGGATATGGGGTTCTACAAGAAGCAGCTCAGGATAGCGCTGAGAAATTGCGGCTTTATCAATCCCGAGAATATTGATGAATACATTGCTGCCGACGGATATGAGGCGCTTGGAAATGTGCTTGCGGATATGACCCCTGAAGAGGCCACAAAGGTTGTTATGGATAGCGGACTAAGGGGCCGGGGCGGCGGTGGTTTCCCCACGGGTCTCAAATGGGATATTGCCAGGAAGGTGGAAGCAGACCAGAAATACGTGGTCTGCAATGCCGACGAGGGTGACCCCGGGGCATTCATGGACCGCTCAATTCTTGAGGGTGATCCGCATTCGGTTATCGAGGCGATGGCCATAAACGGCTATTGCATAGGGGCTGACAAAGGGCTTGTCTATATCAGGGCAGAGTATCCGCTGGCCATCGATAGGCTGAAGACAGCCCTCGGGCAGGCAAGGGAATACGGCCTGCTGGGTGAGGATATCCTCGGTACCGGTTTCAATTTTGACATTGAGATACGTTACGGCGCCGGCGCCTTCGTATGCGGTGAGGAGACGGCACTAATCCATTCAATGGAGGGGCACAGGGGCGAACCTACATTCAAGCCTCCTTTCCCGGCCCAGTCGGGTTACCTCGGCAAGCCGACCAACGTAAACAATGTTGAGACTTTTGCCAACATACCGGTTATATATAACAAGGGAGCAGAATGGTATGCATCAATAGGCACCGAAAAGTCGAAGGGGACAAAGGTATTTGCCCTTGCGGGGAAGATCAATAACGTGGGACTGATAGAGGTGCCAATGGGTACTACCCTGCGTGAGGTTATCTTCGAGATCGGCGGAGGAATAAAGAATGGCAAGAAGTTCAAGGCTGTGCAGACAGGTGGTCCCTCGGGAGGCTGTCTCACTGAGAAGCACCTCGATACGCCCATAGATTTTGACAACCTGCTGGCAAGCGGTTCAATGATGGGATCGGGCGGTATGATAGTAATGGACGAGGATGACTGCATGGTATCGGTAGCCCGTTTCTACCTCGATTTTACCGTCGAGGAATCCTGCGGCAAGTGCACTCCCTGCAGGGTCGGTAACAAAAGGCTTTATGAGCTGCTGGACTTGATCAGCAAAGGCAACGGAACACATGCCGAACTTGACAAGCTCAGGAACCTGAGTGAAGTGATAAAGGACACTTCGCTGTGCGGACTGGGACAGACATCACCGAACCCTGTTCTGTCTACAATGGATAATTTCTGGGATGAGTATCTCTCACACGTCGACGATCAGAGATGTCCTGCCGGTCAGTGCAAGGAGCTCATCCGCTACGAGGTTGTCGAGGAGAACTGCGTAGGCTGCACTGCCTGTGCCCGCAACTGTCCCGTAAACTGTATCAGCGGCGAGAGGAAAGAGGTCCATTTCATAGAACAGAGCCTCTGTATCAAATGCGGAGCCTGCTTCGAGAAGTGCAAGTTTAATGCAATAAGTGTGTCATAAATTATTTTAAATATAATGGGAAAACTTAAAGTCAAAATAGATAACAGGCTGATTGAGGTTGAACAGGGAACTACTATCCTCGAAGCTGCCAGAAAAATAGATGTCAATATACCTACCCTCTGTTACATGAACCTTGGTGATATGGGGATAGAACATAAACCGGGCGGGTGCCGGATTTGTGTTGTCGAGGTTGAAGGCAGAAGGAACCTTGCCCCCTCATGTGCCACTGATTGTCATGATGGCATGGAGGTTAAAACCCACAGTATAAGGGTTCTGAACGCCCGCCGCACGGTCATGGAGCTGATGCTCTCAGATCACCCGTTCGAGTGCCTTACCTGTGCCAAATCAGGCAATTGTGATCTGCAAAGCATGGCCATCAAGTTCGGTATAAGGGATATACCCTATGAAGGTGAAAAATCAACATACAAGCCCGATACTTCTCCGGCGATCCTTCGCGATGTTGACAAGTGCATCATGTGCCGCCGCTGTGAGACGATGTGCAACGATGTGCAGACTGTCGGTGTGCTTTCGGCAATATACAGAGGTTTTGAATCGGTAGTAGCGCCCGCTTTTGAACGCAATCTTGACCACAGTGAGTGCACCTATTGCGGCCAGTGTGTTGCAGTTTGTCCGACAGCCGCACTTACCGAGGTGGATCATACAAACCAGGTGCTTCGTGCGCTGGCTGATCCCACCAAGACAGTGGTGGTACAGACGGCTCCTGCAGTAAGGGCCGCTCTCGGAGAGGAGTTCGGGATGAAACCCGGAACGCTGGTAACAGGCAAGATGGTGGCTGCGCTTAAACAGCTTGAGTTTGACTATGTTTTTGATACCGATTTTGCAGCCGACCTTACAATAATGGAAGAGGGTGCGGAGATTCTCGACAGACTGGGTAAGTTTCTCGCGGGGGACAAGGATGTTAAGCTGCCGATCCTCACATCCTGCTGTCCCGGATGGGTGAGCTTTTTCGAATATCATTTCCCTGATATGAGGGACATCCCTTCAACAGCAAGGTCCCCTCAGCAGATGTTCGGCTCAATTGCAAAAACCTGGTTTGCTGAAAAGATCAAGAGAGACCGCAAGGATATGGTGGTGGTATCTATTATGCCATGTGTCGCCAAAAAATTTGAGTGCACACGTGAAGAATTTGCCACCGACAATAACCCCGACGTCGATTTCTCATTATCTACAAGGGAGCTTGCCAACCTGATAAAAAGGGCAAATATTGATTTCAATAAGCTGCCTGATGAGGATTTTGATAAACCCATGGGTGAATCAACCGGTGCAGCGGTTATTTTTGGTACAACCGGTGGTGTAATTGAAGCAGCAACCAGAAGTGCCTATGAGATGTATACCAAAAAAACACTAGACAAGGTTGATTTTGAGCAGTTAAGGGGCATGGAAGGTATTCGTGAGGCTACGGTTGATTTTGATGGCTTTTCCCTGAAGATTGGTATTGCTCACGGACTTGGAAACGCGCGGAAGCTTCTTGAAGATATCCGTGCCGGCAAGAGCGAGTTCCACGCAATAGAGATCATGGCCTGTCCCGGTGGATGCATCGGAGGAGGCGGACAACCTTTGCACCACGGCAATTCAGCCATCCTGAAGGCAAGGCAGAAGGCCATCTACCAGGAAGATTCCGGCAAGCCCATAAGAAAGTCGCATGAAAACCCGTCAATCATTAAACTTTACAAGGAGTTCCTTGGAGAGCCCCTTGGTGAGAAGGCTCATCACCTGCTGCATACAAGTTATTTTGACAGGGGAAAGGAAATTGTTATTGAGGCAGATGTGAAAGAAGAAAACAGATAATATAACAGATAAAATATTACATAAAGAAACAAACAGGAGAACAACAAATGTCAGCAATCAAGATAAAACTCAGGGAAAATGACCTTCAGCAGCTGAAGGAGGTCTGCAAATCATTCAACAATGAGGCCGGTGAGCTGATCAACGTGCTTCACAAGGCACAGGGGATTTTCGGATACCTGCCTGCAGAGGTGCAGGAAGTGGTGGCCCAGGAGCTAAATGTATCTGTTGCCAAGGTTTACGGCGTGGTCACCTTCTATTCATTCTTCACGATGGTGCCGCGCGGTAAATATCCCATCTCTGTCTGTACGGGAACTGCCTGTTATGTTCGCGGAGCCGAGAAGGTACTCGATGAATTCAAACGCATTTTGAAGGTGCCGGTAGGAGAGACCACTCCCGACGGCAAGTTTTCTATCGCCGGACTGAGGTGCGTTGGGGCATGCGGACTTGCACCGGTGGTGCTGGTGGGGGACAAAACCTACGGACGTGTTGCTCCCGACGGGGTCAAAGAGATTCTTAAGGAGTACGAGGATCAGTAGTCGCAGGGATACAGCCGCTGTCACCAAATCTGCCTGTCAGTCGTGGAACAGCAGCTGACCGTTTTTGGTCAGGTGGAGATATCTTAGTTCTGCCCTGCTTGAACTAAGATTGAAGGGGATCTGGATAAACGACCTGACGGTTTCTCCATGCAGCCTTGCGGGTTCCCACTGTCCCGGAAGCATTTCGATCGTTTCCCTGAAAAAGGTATTGACAGATGGTATTGAGCCTTCAAGTACCCTTATTCCTGACAATTCTCCGTTTTCCATAACCACGGCACCTATAATAATTCTCTGGTGCATCTCAGGCAGATCCACTTCTTCGACCCTTGACATGACAAATCTCCTGAAAAACTCATCGCCAAAGGAGTAAGTGGCAGGCTGGTCAGTAGAATAAAATATGTCGTGAATGTACTCGGTACCGTCAGGGTAATAGTTTCTGTTGAAAACCAGCATATTGTTATTGTATGTTGAAACGGATTTAATTACACCCCCGGGATAGTATTCGGTTACCTCCCCTTCAAGGTGAAGATGGTAAGGAGAGGATGTGTAGCCGGTTCTAATGATCTGCCCCGACATCTCTTCGGTAAAACGGTACAGTCCGGGTTCAACCTCCTCAGTATGCCGCACATATCTTTTCGAAAAAACAGTTTCTTCCCTGTAACGGATATTCTGTGTGCCGTCCTGATTAATTCTGATCCTCTCTGATCTTATCCTTACAGGCCTCTCATCTGTAATAAGGTTGTGATGCACCCTGTAACGGCTGGCAGAGGACCTTGTAACAGTGATCTTCTCAATGGCCTTACCGGGTTCATCAACCGGCTTGCCGTTAACCCCGTAGTAATATACTGTATCTCTGGCATTAAGGGTGCCAGTCATTGTCAGTAAAATTATTATAGCTTTGATGTACATGGCTGAAAGAAATTTACGGCCCTCTGTTTGTTGCACAAAAGGCATGATATAATAACTGACTGTAAAGATAAAATATTATACCCTGAAATTTATTACATCTGTGCGATCAGTCTGTTTTGGGCAGCGCCGGCCGTAATACCTGACCGGTAAAATTGTTATCTTCGTGCTGTAAATTTCATTAATTATCAGAGATGAGAGTATTACGTTTCACTGCTTTTTTTTTACTGATTTCATTTTTTTTGCCCGGGCTGCTGAGATCACAGGTTCCTGAAGGCGGGGTTATGCTGAATGCCGAATCGGGTGTTACATGGAGAAAGGTCGGCAGGGGTACGGTTACAGAGATCGAGGTGTCGGACCAGCCGTTTACAGAAGGACTTCGTGCAGTTACCGGGACGGACGTTACCAATTACTGGGACGCCCAGATACAGTTCCCGTCCGCCCGGGGAATCGCTGCCGGCGACGTGGTGCTGGTCGCCTTCTATGCCAGGACGGTATCAGCTGAGGACGAGACCGGTCAGGGGGCCCTGACTGTTGTGATCGAAAATTCCACAACATATGCAAAGGAGCTGTCAGTTAAGTTTTCACTGGGAAGTGACTGGAAGGAATACTATGCCTCAGCGGTATGCGTTTCCACCTTATCTTCCACCGGGGTCCGGTATGCATTTCAGACAGGTTATCCTTCACAGACAATTGAGGTTGCCGATGTAAGGTTCCTTAATTACGGTGATTCGCTTTCGATAGATGATATGCCGGTAACAGAGATAACCTATGTGGGACAGGAGCCCGATGCTGAATGGAGGGCCCCGGCAGAGGAGAGGATCAACAGGATAAGGAAAGGAAATGTTGATCTTGTGATTTTTGATGAGCATGGCAACCGGGTTGAAGGTGCAGATGTGACCATTGAAATGGTCCGGCACCGCTTCGGATTTGGCACTGCAATACCGGCCGGCCTGTTCAACAGGGACGAAGTGTTCAGGAACAAGGTCTTCGAATTGTTCAATGAGGTTGTTTTTGAGAATGACCTCAAATGGCAGCAGTTCAACCCTGATTTCACATCAACTATCAGACGGGCACTGGATACTCTTGAACGCCGGCAGATACCGGTAAGGGGGCATAATATAGTGTGGCCCTCATGGAGGTGGCTGCCTTCCTCACTCCATACCCTGGAGGACGATCCTGATGCCCTCAGGCGCGCTGTCGAAAAGCGTATAGATGAGGTCACCCTTTTTACAAAGGGCCGGCTGAATGACTGGGATGTGGTGAATGAGCCCTATTCCCAGAATGATCTGCTGACGATCCTTGGAGAGGAGGTGATAGCTGAATGGTTCAAACGGGTCCGCCAAAATGACCCTGCTGTGAAGCTGTATCTTAATGATTATGGTATAATAAGCGGCGGGGGACTTAACAGGGTAAAGCAGGATTATTACTATGATCTTGTCCGATCCATAGATAACCTTGGCGGTGAGGTTGACGGTATAGGTATACAGGGACATTTTTCGACCGACCTTACACCCATTACCCGTGTATATTCAATTCTGGACCGGTTTGCGGAACTGGGAAAGGAGATAAAAATTACAGAACACGATGTAAATATTACACAGCGTGAGGTGCAGGCAGAATACACCAGGGACCTGATGACCATTGTATTCAGCCACCCGTCTGTAAAGTCATTCATGTTCTGGGGTTTCTGGGAGGATAGTCACTGGCGGCCTGATGGAGCGATGTTCAACTCGGACTGGTCAATACGGCCTCACGGTGAGGTGTATAAAGAGATGGTATTCAACAGGTGGTGGACAGATGAGGCCACAAAAACCACGGGCAGGGATGGTGAAGCTTCCTTTGACGGCTTCCTCGGGACCTACCGGTACATTGTAAAGGCAGGTGAGGCAGAGGTCACGGGGACCTTTGAACTGGAAAACCCATATGACAGCGATCTTCCCAACCTGGTCACCATTACGCTTGACACTCCCGATCAGGGCTTTTTTATGGATGACTGGGCGCCAAAGAGTATTGCAATAGACGATTTCGAGCCGGTGCCGCAAACCACTGAGGAGGCAACGGTCAATGTAACTGTAAACAGGGATTCTGTAATAACGAATGTCAGCCGTTATGTGTACGGCCACAATGCTGCCGCCTGGGGAGGGAAGCTTGATGAGAGCCCCCGTGCCGTACGGCACATAAAAAGCCTGTCGCCCAATGTCATGCGCTGGCCCGGGGGGAGCATGTCAAATGATTATTTATGGGATGCCACCGGCTGGGCCGATGTTCCCGCCGACCTGCCTCCCGATTTTCCATACCGGGCTCTTTTGTACGGCTCGAACAACAACAGCTGGACAATGTCGGTCGACAATTTTTATAACCTGCTTGAGATGACCGGTTCAGAGGCAAGCATCAGCGTCAATTACTCATATGCACGGTATGGTACAGGCGAGGATCCGGTTCTGACGGCGGCCAGGTATGCGGCTGACTGGGTGCGGTATGATAACGGGCGCACCAGGTACTGGGAGATTGGAAATGAGAACTACGGGTCGTGGGAGCGGGGATATACCATAGACCAGTCCCTTAACCGGGACGGACAGCCAAGGGTGATCTCAGGTGAGTTGTACGGTGAGCACAGCAGGGTGTTTATCAGGGAGATGCGAAAGGCTGCCGAAGAGATCGGACATGAGATAAGGATTGGCCTGGTTACCAGAAATGAGCATGTCAGCTACACTGATAATGTAATGAACAACTGGAACAGGGGCATGATGAGCCAGGCTGCCCGTGAGGCGGATTTTCTTGTGCCCCATACCTACTTTACCCCCTACAATCAGGATTCCGGTGTGTCGACCATCCTCAATTCAGCTACAAAAATCAGTGCGATAAAAAAATACATTGATGAGGGCCTGAAAACCCACGCCGGTCTTGACCCGATGCCAATTGCACTTACCGAATGGAACATCTTTGCCAAGGGAAGCATGCAGCAGGTTTCATATATCAATGGCATGCATGCAGTGCTCGTTCTTGGCGAGGCAATCAAAAACAGATTCGGCATGGCAATAAGGTGGGACCTGATGAACGGCTGGAGTGACGGCGATAACCACGGTATATTTGCAGACGGTGAACCCGGTATACCCCGCTACACGCCCAGGGCACCGTTTTTCTACATGTACTATTTCCAGAAATTTTTCGGCGACCATATGGTAGGCTCATCGGTTACCGGCAGCAGTGATGTTGTGGCCTATGCGTCAGGGTTCTATTCCGGCCATTCAGGAATAGTGCTGGTGAACAAGGGAAAAGATGACCAGGTTGTCGGTATTGACATTGAAGGCTCTGCTGCTGGTGAACGGTATTACTATTACCTCCTTACCGGGGGGGATGATAATGGTGATTTTTCCCGCAAAGTATATGTTAATGGTATTACCACAGATTATGAAGGCGGGGGGCCGGATGACTATGAGGATATTATACCTTATGGCACGGAGACCGGGAACGGAATAAAACTGGAGCTTCCGGGACTGGCTACACTGTTTGTTGTTGTTGAAGGTGATGCAGACCTTGAGGAGCAGACAATCCTGTTCGATTCCATACCCCCGCTTCAATTTGCCGACACTGTTTTCAGGGTTTATGCCACCGCGGGCTCCGGGCTGCCGGTAAGGTTTGCATCGACCGATCCGGGTGTTGCAAAAGTTAAAAACGATCTTGTTACCATTACCGGAGCGGGAACCTGCGGGATTATCGCATTGCAGCAGGGCGACTCCATATATGCTCCGGCGACTCCGGTAATCAGGGAACTTAAAGTGCTCAGGGCTGACCAGTCCCTCGAAATGGAACCTTTCGGTGATGTGACATACGGCGATGAGGACTTTTATATCAGTGCGGTATCATCTTCAGGACTCCCGCTGTATTTCAGCAGTTCAGACAATGGTGTAGCAGGAGAAACTGAAGGAAGGATCAGCATAAACGGTGCAGGCACTGCAGAGATAACTGCCGGCCAGGACGGCAATGCAAGGTATAACCGGGCAGAACCTGTCACGCAGACGCTGACGGTAAACAAAAGCGGTCAGGACATCAGTTTTCCCGTGCTCCCTGAAAAGAGCGTGGACGATCCCGATTTTCCCGCCGGGGCGACAGCCAGTTCAGGTCTGGAGGTGACCTATACCAGCTCAGATACCGAAGTAGCCGTTGTTTCAGACGGGATGATACAGATAACAGGGGCAGGAACTGCCACAATTACTGCGATGCAGGACGGCGATGAAAACTTCAATGCTGCGCCGGAGGTTTCACGGGAACTGGTTGTGCTTGCACCAACAGCTATTGATGAGGCTGAACCTGCCGGTGACGACGGTATAATGATATTTCCCAATCCCGCATCAGGTTATGTGACCATTATTACCGGTACAGGTGATGCCATGATCCGGATTTACAACCAGACGGGCGTCCTGGTTTATCACGATCCCGATCCGCCTGCAGAACTTGTTATACCTGTTGACGAACTTGGAGGTAATGGCGTTTACCTGGTAAGGGTGAATTCGACTGTAAAGAGGCTGGTGGTTCTGAACTGAACGAAAATTATACATGCTTGTATATACAAGTTGTTTGTGCTATCTTTATGCTGCTTTACCTAATATTCGAGTATGGTTGCCAGACCGGAAAAGGGACAGGAGAAGGGTATGCCTCAATACAGGCGTCTTTACGAGGTGCTGCGCAGGCATATTAACGAAGGCGTATACAATGAAGGGGACCTTCTGCCTTCTGAAAATGAGCTTTGCAGTGTTTACGGGCTTACCAGGCCCACTGTCCGGCAGGCTCTGTCGGAGCTGGTCAGTGACGGCTATATAAGCAAGCAACAGGGCAGGGGGAGCATTGTGAACAAGCTGCCCCAGGGGATCGGGATATTATCGGTTTCGGGCACCACCTCCGCACTTAAGAACAAGAACCTGAAGACCCGTATCATTGTTAAGCCGGCCATGAGACCCTGGCCTGAAGGGTTTATGTTCCGTTTGAGCGATCTTGAGCTCGAATCGGGATGCATATACATGACCCGTCTGAGGCTGCTTGATGATGAGCCCATCTTTTATGATATCAGCTTTATACCGGCTATAAACCTTCCCAGGTTCACATCCCGCAGCTATGAAAACCGGTCGCTGTTCGAGATACTGAGAAGGGAATACCAGGTGGAAATAAAGGGAGGTGAGCAGAGGATAAGGGCAATCAAGGCTGATGATGAGCTCTGTTCCTGGCTGAGGATCAGACCTGGTGATCCGGTACTGCATATGGAAAGAAAAATGGTCACGAACCGTCCGGATCTGAAAGTCTATTCATCAATATACTGCAATACCCGTTTCCATTCCATTTACGGCACATTCTGACAGGCCCCGGTCAACAGACACGTACGGGCCGTGAGTATTCCGTTAAAAGTGCATCAGGAGTTTGATGATTTTGCTTGTAATTACAAGTAAAAGTATTATATTTGTATATATTTGTTAAGCAGTGATTCAGGTAGAATGCATTTTTTCTTCAACTATACTTATAATTACAAGTAAAAGAAATAATTATGGCAACACCAGTTGTTATGCCAAGGCAGGGCCAGAGTGTGGAATCCTGTATTATTACCCGCTGGCACAAAAATAAGGGCGACAAGGTTGTGGCAGGGGATATTCTTTTCTCCTATGAAACAGACAAGGCCGCTTTTGAAGAAGAGGCGAAAACAGGCGGCATCCTTCTGGATATTTTCTTTGAGGCAGGAGATGAGGTGCCGGTCCTCGTTACCGTTGCCGTGATAGGAGAGGCCGGCGAGGATTATGGTGAGCTTGTGCCGGGACCGGACGGCGCAAAGGCAAAAGATGATGACCGGCAGCCTGGACCGGCCAGTGAAGTGGAAACCGGCTCTGCTGATGATGCCCCGGGAGAGACTGCAGAAGGAGTGTCTGCCAAAGGGGTAACACCCGAAAGCAAGACTGCAGAAGGAAAGACTGAAGAAAGTGAGCCTGCGGAAAAAGTGTATGCCAAAGGAGCAGAAGACGCGGGAGCAGGCGGAGCAGTGTCCGGCGCCGGGAAACTCCGTATCTCGCCGCTGGCAAGAAAACTGGCCGGCGAACTCGGTGTCCCGCCTGAAAAGCTGCACGGTACGGGTCCCGGAGGCCGGATAATAGGTCGTGATGTGAAAAGGGCTGAAGCAGAAGGTCCGTCTCACGCACAAGCAGGCGGAGCCGGATACCGTGACGTTAAGCTGAGCAACATGCGCAGGATAATAGCCGGACGGATGGAGCAGTCACTGCAGAATTCAGCCCAGCTTACTCACCATATGAGCGCCGATGCAAGAAAGATGCTTGCATGGAGAAAGGAGATAAAGCAAAACAGCGATAAGTCCGCCACCAACGACATCACTATCAATGATATGGTATGCTTCGCCGTTGTGAGGGCGCTCAAAAAACATCCATACATGAATGCTCATTACCTTGGCGACAAGATAAGGATATTCAACAAGGTCCACCTCGGTATTGCTGTTGATACGGAGCGGGGACTGATGGTGCCTGCCGTCAGGGATGCCGGTGATATGAATGCCGGGGGACTGGCAGGGAGGATAAGGGAGCTTGCCGGTGAGTGCAGAAAGGGGAATGTTGATCCCACTCTGCTGGCGAGTGAGAGCGCCACTTTTACCGTTACCAACCTGGGTGCCTACGGAGTGGAGATGTTCACCCCCGTACTTAACCTGCCCCAGGCAGGCATACTTGGAGTCAATACTATCACATACCGTCCCGCCGATGTTGGAGAAGGGGTTATCGGGTTTATCCCTGTAATAGGATTGTCACTCACATACGATCACCGTGCGGTAGACGGGGCGCCTGCATCTGCATTCCTTGCCTGCGTAAAGAAAGAGATAGAAACAATTGATAATTGCATGTTATAAACAGATCACTATGCCAAAGAACCAGTTAATTGATCCCGTAAGGGTGAGACAGCCAGGGAAGATCGAGTTCGGTGCCATCCCTGTGAATTCATATGACATATCCATCGAGGAGGAGAGAAAAGTCTACACTGACAGCGATCTTGTACGTGTATACAAGGATATGGTAATCATAAGGGAGTTTGAAACAATGCTCCACGAGATAAAAACACAGAACGAGTACAGGGGAATTAAATACAATCATCCCGGACCCGCCCATCTTTCAATTGGCCAGGAGGCGGCTGCAGTGGGTATGGCCTGGCACCTTGATGTTGATGACTATATTTTCGGTTCGCACCGCAGTCACGGCGAAATACTTGCCAAGGGGCTGTCGGCAATCCATAAGCTTGACGACAGGGAGCTGATGAAGATAATGAGCTCCTATTTTGAGGGCTCAATACTTAAGATCGTCGAGAAGGGCTTTGAGGGAACCGTCAGCGAACTGGCAGTCGATTTCCTGCTCTACGGGACCCTGGCTGAGATATTTGCACGGGATACAGGTTTCAACAGGGGACTCGGGGGGTCGATGCATGCCTTTTTTACCCCGTTTGGAGTTTACCCGAATAATGCCATTGTGGGCGGTTCGGGCGATATTGCGGTTGGCGCTGCACTCTATAAGAAGGTTAACCTTAAACCCGGGATCGTGGTGGCAAATATAGGCGATGCATCAATGGGATGCGGCCCCGTTTGGGAGGGCATTTGCTTTGCCGCCATGGATCAGTTCCGCACGCTGTGGGGGGGTGAATACCGGGGAGGAATGCCCGTGATCTTCAATTTCATGAATAACCAGTACGGCATGGGGGGACAGACCCAGGGTGAAACAATGGGGTATGACATACTTGCCCGGGTCGGTGCGGGAGTTAACCCCGAGATGATGCATGCGGAAAGGGTTGATGGTTACAACCCGCTGGCAGTGATGGATGCCTTTAAAAGGAAGGTGAAAATACTTGAGGAAAAAGGCGGCCCCGTTCTGCTGGATACCCTGACATACCGTTATTCAGGCCACTCGCCGTCAGATGCCTCGTCGTACAGGTCTAAAGAGGAGCTGGAGGCATGGCAGGAGGTGGATTCCATAAAGGGTTACGGTGAAAGTCTCGTGTCGGCCGGGATAACAGGCAGTGAGACCCTGGAAGAGATCAAAGGCAATGCTGTTGACATAGTTGTAAGAGCTACAGGACTCGCTTCAGATGATAAGGTCTCCCCAAGAATGGACCTTGTTGCCGATCCTGAACTTATTGGCAAAATGATGTTTTCGGGCGGATCGGCCGACAGGATGGAGGAGCGGGAACCTGAAACGCTGATGCCGCTTGAAAATAACCCGAGGGTTCAGCAGATCAGGAAAAAGGAGCGGTTTGCGTTTGACAGCGACGGGAAGCCGTTTTCCAGGCTTAAGCAGTACCAGCTTCGCGACGGTATTTTCGAGGCCATAACAGACCGTTTCTACAAAGATCCTACCCTGGTAGCCTATGGCGAGGAGAACAGGGACTGGGG
>SLOE01000095.1 GCA_007132715.1 Bacteroidales bacterium | reverse complement strand
TACAGTGAAAATCCCTTTTACTGGGAATATTTGGGTGAGCCTGTTTTGTTGCTTGGAGGGTCAAAAGAAGACAATCTTTTTAATCATTCCGAAGGACTCCCTGAGCACCTTGACCTGCTAAAAACGGTCGGAGGCAATTATATCAGGAATACCATGAGCAGCCGAAATCCGGGTAACCCTTGGCCGCACAAAAGACTTGAGAACGGACTTTATGACCTGGCCCAATGGGATGAAGAATACTGGCAGCGGTTTGAAGACCTGCTTCGCCTATGCATGGAAAGGGATATCATTGTGCAGGTAGAGATCTGGGATCCCTGGGACTATTTTATGACGGAAGCCCCGATAGGATACGGACCGGAAAATGTGGGATGGGAAAGCTGCCCATACAATCCCATCCTGAATATCAATTACACAGCAGAGGAATCCGGCCTTGCGACAGACATCGATTACTACTCCGGGGCTGCACCATCAGATCATCTTTTCTTTCATACTGTGCCAGAATTAAAGGACATACCCCTTATAAGAAAATACCAGGAAGCATTTGTTGATAAACTCCTCTCTATTTCCCTGGGTTATCCTAATGTTTTGTACTGCATGAACAATGAGATCGGCGAGCCGGCAGAATGGGGGGAGTACTGGGCAAGGTATATCCGTGACAGGGCTGAACGTGAAGGTGCAGAGGTCTTTCTTGCCGACATGCGGCGTAACAGCAATTTCACCTCAGAGGAGCAGGTCAGGCTGCTTCATGACCGCGAGCATTATGACTTCTTCGAGATTTCGCAGAATACAGCCAACAACGACCAGAGGCATTATGACCAGATCATGGCCATACGGGACCAGGTCATTGATCAGCCTAAACCACTGAACAACGTAAAAATATACGGTGGTAACATTGGCAGCTGGACAACCAGTGTGGAGGAAGGTACAAGAAGATTCTGGAGGAATATTTTCGGGGGACTGGCTTCGTCGAGGTTTCACAGGGAGGGGCCCTCTTTCCAGTTTTTTGGTATCGGTCTCAGTGAACCGGCCCTGGCACACATTAAAAGTATGAGAATGTTGACAGATGAAATGGACATTTTTAAATCCATCCCTTCAAATCACCTGCTTGGTGACAGGGAGCCAAATGAAGCATACTGCCTGGCTGTTGAGGGGAAGCGATATGCGCTCTATTTTCCGGATGGCGGAGAGGTATTGCTGGACCTGTCAGCAGCTGAACAGGATATGAAAATAAGATGGCTTAATATACCTGCGTCAGAATGGCTCCAGAGCCAGGCCACAGTTACTGGCACACAGGTAACGGTCAGCACCCCGGGTCCCGGCCAGTGGGCGGCGCTGGTCATCCCTGCACAATAATTCATTCCTTCCAGATATTCAGGATAAATTTCCTGTGTCTGAGAGTTTCAGTCAACAGTCCGCTCAAATGCAAAAGTAAAATCGGGGTTGCGTGTACGCGCATTTTGCATTATTGAATCGGCCATGGCAACGACCTCCGGATGCATGGGGGCAATATCGTTCTCCTCTCCCGGATCGGCTGCAAGGTCGTACAGTTCAACGGGAGCTTCCGGGTTGTTGCCCATATTCAGACGGACAGCTTTCCAGTTGCCCATCCGGACCGCCTGTCGGCCTCCGTGCTCATGGAACTCCCAGTAAAGGTACTCATGCCCTGCCTGCTCTCCCTTTCCAGTCAGTTCCGGCACCATTGAAATTCCGTCAATATCCTCAGGAGGATCAATGCCGGCCAGTTCAGCATATGTTGGCATCATATCCCAGTATGCAGAGATGTGCCCGCTAACCGAGCCCGCCTCAATCACGCCGGGCCACCATGCAATAAAGGGAACCCTTATACCGCCCTCATAAAGGTCCCGTTTTTGTCCCCTGAATTCCCCGCTGCTGTTAAAGTATTCCGGGTCAGCGCCTCCCTCTGAATGGGGCCCGTTATCGCTTGTAAAGATCACGAAGGTGTTTTCTTCAATCCCAAGTTCCTTTATCAGATCCAGTATCTCCCCCACCTGCCTGTCAAGCCTTGTTATCATTGCGGCAAGGACCGCCCTTGGCTCATCCTGCGAACAGTAACCGAAAAATCCGGGTGAAAGATGAGACCTGTCCGCTCCGTAAGGCACTCCTTCCCATGGGGTCTCCTCAAACCTGCCCCGGTACATTTCAAGGATATCGTCTTCAGGCACAATAAGCTCCGCATGGGGAATAAGCGAGGGCACAAAAAGGAAGAAGGTAGTATCGGCGTTATCCCTGATAAAATCAAGTGTTCTCCCGTGAATTACATCAGGTGCGAAGGTAACAGTATTGTGCCAGTCGTTGCCTTCCAGATAGTACCTGCTGTCGTTATCCCATATATACTCCGGATAGTAGCGGTGGGCGAAACGCTGGCAGTTGTAGCCGAAAAACACATCAAAGCCCTGGTTGAGCGGGTCGCCTTCAGAACCCGGATAACCAAGTCCCCATTTCCCGAAAGCACCGGTCACATAACCGGCCTCCTTCAGAAGCGACGAGATGGTGACGGTACCGGCCCCGAGCGGAAACTGTCCCTCTGGAAGTATTTCCCTGTTACCGCGTATCTGGGTGTTACCGGTATGAAGGCCCGTCATGAGCGACGACCTTGCCGGGGCCGACACTGTGCTTCCCGAATAGTGCTGTGTGAAGAGCATACCCAGCTCCGCCATCCTGTCAATATTGGGTGTTTTAATGTGCTCCTGCCCGTAGCATCCCAGATCTCCGTACCCGAGGTCATCGGCTACTATATAGATAAGGTTGGGACGGACAGGCAAGCGGGTTTCGTCACCGGAAGGACCACATGACATGATAATAGTTGCCGGCATTATCACGGCAGCGGCAAGTCCGCCAAACTTAACCATACTCAACGGGGCGGACCGGTATTCCGGGCTTTGGTCAGTAGCGGAAGTCCTGCAGATATTACCTCTGTTATCATCCATATCACGTTTTCTTTTAGCTATTTTCTATTTCTATGGTATTTATCTTTTTACCTTCAAAAAGTCCGGCAACCCCGGGATGGCAACTGAATACTATCATCTGCCTACCGGAACAGAATTTATGAAGTAAACCGGCCATCCGTGCCGCCCTGTCCGGGTCAAAATTTACAAGCACCTCGTCCATAACAAGCGGAAGCGGCTCGGACTGCCTCTCGTATTCTTCAATAAATCCAAGCCTCATACAGATGAGCAGCTGCTCCCTTGTCCCCCTGCTCAGTTCCCCGGTGGTTTTGCATGACCCTTCATTGTCGTACACACGAACCTCTCTTGTATCTGCCGATACATGTAACCTGGTATATGCTCCTCCGGTTACATCCGAAAAATACCCGGCCGCATGGTTTATTACGGCAGGCTGCTTTTCCTCCTCATAGCTGGTCCGTACACCGGCAAGCAGTTCTATGGCCAAGCGCCCCGCCAGCCAGTGGCCGACAACCTTACCCAGCCTGGTTTTTCCTGTTTCGAGCGCTGACATAAGCGGGGCCATATCACTCTCCTTCTCAATACGGGCTACCTTTGCCTTTATTTCTCCGCTTTTAACATTAAGCTCACTGATCGCGGCATCAAACTCCGATATGTTTTGTTGCAGTTCACGTACCTCTGCCTCAGTCTCTTCTTTACCGGTTCCTGTGAACCATTCAACCACCTCATCGAGCCGGCCGGATCCCATGATTATTTCTATATTATCTGCGGCCCTGTCCCTTTCCCCGGTTAACTCCCTTATACGCTCGTTTAACAGGTGTTTCCGCCTGAAATCTTCAGGGTCATCTGCCCCTGCAGCTTCCAGCAACCCGGCTATCTCTTTTTCAGTCTCTTCAACTCTTTTCTCAATATCTTCAATCTCTTTAGTCCGCCGCTCCAGCTCTTCGCGATACTTCTCTTTCAGTTTACGCTTATCGTCAGCATCTTTGAAAATCTCTATTATCCGGTTGGCGTGCAGCTCCATGCTACCTTCCGGTACATCATCGATGCCCGCAACAGGAGCGACTGACATCACAACCTTTTCATACTCATCAATAAACTGTTTCCTCTCCTCCTGTTTTGCTTCGGTTTCCCTGATGCGTTCAAGTATTCCGGCTGCATTACCGATCTCTTCCAGTACCCGTAAGGCACTACCGGCCGGGACAGTTCCCTTTATTCCAATTCTGCCGGACATATATTCATTATATAAGGAGATGATCTTCTTCTCCTGCTCCCTGAATTCATTAATCTCATCAAGGGGATCTATGTCCCGTGACCGTGACACGGCCATCCTGCTTCCGGCAAGAACAGTCAGTGCCGCCAATACCAGAGCCCCTCCGGCAACATGAAGGGAATAATAAAATGCAGGTATGGCGGCTATGAACAGGCTCACCGATATCAGCACCGCTATATTCCTGATATCCTGAATGCTCATTCCCCGCCGGTTCGCGCCGGCGAGTGCCTCAGCCTTAATAATTTTGTTTCTTACCTCTTCAAGATCTGATATAAATGACCTTATGGCGGATCTGTGAATATCCCCACCCCTGATATTGACTATGGTTTCGGGTGTCCATGACCGGTCTATCCCCGTCACAAGCCCGGTAAGCCGGTCCCTGAGAGCAGAAACCGAAGCAGCGTCTTTCCTGTATTCCCGGACCATACCTGTATACATGCTCAGGTTGCTCTTCAGGTATTCAACTCTCCCGGCCTCATTTACGATATTGCTGTTGAATTCCGCACCGGCAACAAGATCCTTAAGCTTCTCTATGCCCTTGTTCCCGCCTTCCCCTGTGATGAGAGCACGCAGCCTGCCGGCATGCTCTTCCATCCTTTCCTCAAATTTCTCCATCAGCTCCATTCCCCTTTCCGGCCATGGAAGAGGCCCGGGCAACTTTTCCAGCTCCGCTGCTGCCTTCAGGTACCTGACACAGCTCTCGTGGCATTTGAGAAGGTTCCCGGCTCTGCCGGCGGCTGCCCTTTTCACCCTGGCCAGCTCCTGTATCCGGCTTGTCTCCTTTCGGGTCCTTTCAAGATCTTCCTTCAGCTCCCTTCGCCTGGGCAAAAGTCCCTGCCTCGCTGCTATCTCCTCCTTAAGCTCACTATTGCCTTTCAGTATCTCGCTGATCAGCCTTCCCCTGCCTCCGGGCTTATGTATCTTATCGATAAGACTTCTGATCTCATCCTCGATCCCTGCGAGAGATATATCACCCAGTCCCATGCCTATGCTGAACATCCTGTCCTCCACGCCGGACTGGGTAAGAGATTCAAGGCTTACCAGCTCATCAAGGGTGAAGGCGTACACCTTATTGTAGATAGATTCATTTGTATTGCCCAGTAACCGGCTCAGTCCGCTATCACTTCCAAACTCCTGACCTCCTGAATATACCGACAATTGTCCGTTTCCTTTACGGTCAACCACCAGCTCATCGCCCGATTCCAGAGACGCAATGATCCTTCCCCCGTGGCCGCCTCCCTTTAAGGGGGCCATTCTCTGGTCCCTGTAATGCGGGTAACCGAAAAGCGTATATCTGAGAAATCTGTGAAGGGTGCTCTTGCCCGCCTCATTCCGGCCGAGTATCACATTGACCCCCTGTTCCAGTCCACGCAACCTGAAGTCATTGTATAAGCCAAAACCGTCAATATGTATCTCCCGTATGTACATTCAATATGATTAATATTACAGCGGCCCGTTTCCCTGATCACCGGCAAGCCTTTCCAGCAATAACCATTTCGCCCTGTCAAGTGCATCACGCTTTTCCTGCCTGGTCAGTCCGCCTGTCTCCCTCGACACCCGTGCCGCAGGCAGCTCATTAAAAAGCTTCTCAACAAGTTGTTCAAGCATGTCGTCATCCGCTTCGTAACGCCTGATCGTGCGTACCAGCTCACCGGTAAAATCTTTTCTCCCGGCAAGTTTTTCAACATCAACCGGGGGTGAAGTCATAAGCTCGATACTGTCAACAAACAGGAAATCTTCGCCTTCGCCGTACCTGCTGTTAAGCTCCTCTGTCATCTGTTCAGTCTCTCCGCTGCGCACCAGCTTCCGGTGCAGTTTGGTACGCCCGGTCAGCCGGAGCCTGACCATAAAGCGCCCCGCCTCCAGTGAAGAGAAGACCCTATCCAGCTCAGCGCCGACCAGGTCATTCATATCAGATAAACTATCAACTCCTGTCAGGTCTATCCCAATCTCCTCAAACCTGATATGATGAACAGGTACAAACCGGGCCACAGGCTTACCTCCTTCATTCATCTCAACGAGATAACAACCTTTGGAACCTGTTTCACCAAAATCCCTTCCCTGCGGATTCCCGGGATAGACTACCATTGGATCTTCACTCAGGACCCTTTGCCTGTGAACGTGGCCCAGTGCCCAGTAATCAAAGGGGGTATCGAGCAGTTCACCAAGCCTGAAGGGTGCATATTTTTCATCATATCCCACAACATCAGCCATACCGTGAAGCATGGCGATCGATACCGGTGCGGTTCCTCCGGGTTTTTTGTAGAGAGGGACAAGGCTCTCCCTTATATGGCTTGAACTGTAGCTTATCCCGTAAATGTCGGCAGCCGGCTTACCGCCCCTGAAGAAGGTAATCTTTTCAACCTGTGATGAACCGAAACGGTATACACCTTCGGGCAGAACAAAGCTGCTGTCCCATGCACCCAGGTGGTCGTGATTGCCGCAAATGAAATAGACGGGAATATTATGTTCCGTTAACCGCCTGAGTTCATCCAGAAATCTTATCTGTGCGGCAAGGCTGGCATTCTCGCTGTCGAAAATATCGCCTGCGACAAGCAGAAAATCAACATTCTCGTTAATGCAAAGGTTTGTAATATTGACAAGGCTGCGGTAGGTGGCATCCCTCAGTCTATCAGCCAGTAACGGGTTCCACGTGGCAAGACCCTTGAACGGGGTGTCAAGGTGCAGATCGGCAGTATGGACAAATTTTAATTGTTTCAATGTTGGTTTTGTGCTATATTGGATGCTCAATCGGAGCCGGCACATTTATCCAACGAAAATATATATTCTCTGTAAGATTAACCACCAAACCGACACTTAAATATCAACAAAATGGACAGACGAAAATTCATAACACGTACAGGAGCCGCAGCAGCGGGATCATTGTTTATAAACCCGGTCACAGCCATGACCCCGCCGGCAGGTTATACGGGGACGAGAAAGAGACTCGGACTGGTGGGAACGGGTGTGAGGGGCATCGGGATGTTCGGCAGGGATCTGCTAAGAGACTATTCAGATTACGTTGAGCTTGTCGGGTTGTGCGACATTAACCCGGGAAGGCTGAGAGTGGCAAGCGAAGCCATAGGTGCCGGCTGCCCCACCTTTACCAGCCTTGAGGAGATGATCAGAAGGCAGAAGCCTGAAACACTGATTGTGACAACTGAGGATTCATCCCACCACGAAGTGATAATCAAGGGGATGGAGATGGGTTGTGACATCATAACAGAGAAGCCGCTTACCATTGACGAGGAAAAGGCCCAGGCGATCATCGACGCCGAAAGAAAATACCGCAAGAGGGTAATTGTCACTTTCAACTACCGTTATCCGCCATACAGGGCAAAAATGAAAGAACTGATAATGGACGGGATGATTGGCGATATAAGGTCGGTTGAGTTCCACTGGCAGATACATCATGCGCACCTTCAGCAGTACATGATGAGATGGCACGGCGAGAGCAACAGGGGTGGCACCCTCTGGGTACACAAGGCCACACATCACTTTGACATGGCCAACTGGTTCATCAATTCAGAGCCGGCCCGGGTACAGGCATACGGCACACTCGAAAGGTTCGGAAGCAAGGGACCCTTCCGGGGGAAGAACTGCAGGAACTGCGCATACACTGCTAAATGCCCTTACTACTGGAATATAAATGAAAACAACTACCTCAAAAGGCTTTACGCCGACAATGAGCATTACGACGGTTACATAAGGGATAATTGCGTGTTCAGGCACCAGATAGACATACATGAGAAACACTCGGCAATTGTGGAATATGCCAACGGTGCCTGCCTGAACTATTCGCTGACCGCAGATACCGATTTCGACGGTTACTGGATAGCGTTCAACGGTACGAAGGGAAGGCTTGAAGCCAGGGTACTCGGATACCCGAGGAAAAACCACGTCGACCTTGTGTTCACTCCCGTTGGGATATACAATGAACGGCCTGCAGAGGTCATCAAGGTGGATTTTGCCAGCGGAGGTCACTGGGGCGGTGATCCGATCATGAACGACAAGCTTTTCAAAGACCCTGACATGCCTGACCCGCTGGGGCAGCAGGCAGGTGTAAGGGATGGGGTAATGTCGATTCTTATAGGAGTTGCAGCAAGAAAAAGTATTGCAGAGAAAAGGCCTGTGGATATCGCCGGCCTGACCGACCTTGAACCTATGGCGGTAAAGCCCGCGGGTCATTAATTACCGCCCTGCCAGTCGACCTGCCTGATAAAAAGGTCGCCGTAGCCGATCTCCCGTAACCTTCCGGCTTCACTTTCCGCCTCATCGCGGCTTGAGAAGAGGCCATAGGAATACCTGTACAGACCGTCAGCCCCCCTGATACACATCACCTCGTCAAGGTTGCTGAAATGGCTGCCATCGAGGTAATTGTTCATTGCCATCAACTGGATCGTGTAAATGGGAACATAGTTGTTGATCCGTATGAAAGCTTCAGGGTATCCTGTTTCCCGGAAATGAGCAAGCACGGGAAGGGCCTCTGCTTCAGTACGGTAATAACCTGTTATTAACCTGTTTATACCATCCCTGTCATAATGAATGATAACACCGGGGCGCGCCCCTGCAATATCGGCGCTTACGGGTTCAGCAAGTGCCAGGAACTGGACGCTGTAGCTCCTGCCTTCGGCTATATGGGCCGGCAATACCGAAGGCACACGCAGGTCATCAATATCAGGTTCATAAGGATCAGTTTCATCTGCAGGTCTGGTCTCACCGGCAAGCAGCCTCTCCTGCACCGGCTCTGCCGGGGCATCCTTTCCGGCAAGATGCGCGAACACAGTCCCCGGGTCTGTCATGGTCACCCGGTGTATATCACTTCTGCCAATACCGTTTTCATCATGCAGTGAGACATAGCCTGAACGGCCGTCACCAACCGGGAACCAGAAGAGGTTGTCGCCTGCATCATTGACAGGATAACCCAGGTTGTGAACGGCAGCAGGGTTCTCAAGATCAACGTAGAAAACATCATACCCCCCCATACTGTTGTGCCCTTCGGAGCTGAAGAACAGGAACCTTCCGTCGGTGGTTACAAACGGGGTTTCCTCGTTGAAGGGGGTGTTGATGGAAGAGCCCATGTTGACCACATCCCTCCACCGTCCCCTACTGTCGAGCGTTGCACGGTATATATCAAGTCCCCCCAACCCTCCGGGCCGGTCACTTGTAAAATAGAGCCTGCTGCCGTCAGCGCTCACCGATGCATGTGTCTCATTATTCCTGCTGTTTACGGGCCTGCCTATACTCCTTGCCCTGCTCCACTCACCGTTCTCAAAATTACTGGTATAGATATCAGATGCATCAGGCACATAATAAACGAGATACAGTTCATTGCCATTGTAGGAGATACCCGTTGTCATCAGAAAATCCCTTCTGAGCTGCCTGCTGATATTTACCGGTCTTCCCCATTCGTCACCTCTTCTGCGGGAAACATAAACATCAAACCCTCTCCTGGTTATCCGTGTAAAGGCCATGGTTGAACCATCACCCGAGATAACAGGATTCACATCTGCATCGGTGCTGTTTACTGTTCTTCCGAGGTTCTCCCGTTCCAGGGGATGGGGTCTGCCGGTTAATCTCCTTGCATTTTCAATGCTCTGAATATACTGGCCGGCCAGCCTATACCCGTCATCATCTCCCGGCATCATGCCGCGGTACCTGTTGTATGCTTCAGCAGCCGCATCAAACCTGTTGGCACGCTGATATGCTTTTCCCAAAAGAAGCCACACCTCGGGCGGCGACCGGTCTTCCCGGAGTGACAGGACATCAGCATCAGCAGAGGAATTGGCTGAAGCCTTTTCGAGGTAGGTAACGGCATCTTCGATGTGTCCCCCGGCATTCAGGTAACAGTAACCGATCCTGAACTGTATGTTTGCATTTCCGGGAAGTTCATTGAGTATCCTGATGTAATTGGCGGCGGCATCGGCATACAGCTTGTTCATGATCATATATTCGGCATCCTGGTCCAGCATATGAATCCTGTTCCAGTTCTGCGCCGCAGGTTCAATTACACGTACAAGCAGCAGTATAGCCAGCAACCCTGTTCTGAGCATCGTCTTTTACTCCCTGTTTACTGTTTGATCTGCAAATAATAACAAAAATAGGTAAAGACCAAAAAAAACAGGTGTATTAAATACCGGTTTATGAACAGGTGAGGGTCAGTAGCTCTTTTCAACGTTCCACACAAACGCCCTAACACCAACCTCCTTGTTTATCTCATCAAGTTTCCTTACACATTCCAGCAGCTCATCAACCATATCATCGGGTATGACGGTCATAGCTGCCGAATTGAGCTCCGGCCAGGTATGGGTTCCCATGCGCGGCTCGCCGGTGTCTGACCCCCGGCCCTTCACCTCACTCCACCAGGTAAACCCTTTAATGTTTAACCTGTCAAGTATGAATTCAACTCTTTCGCTGTTAGCCTGGTTGAAGATTATCATTACAGCCTTCATAATATCCGGTTATTTGTCCTCACAATTAAGAAAAGTAAATTTATTCCTGATCTTCTGCAGCTTGTCCCTTTCACCCCTGCGGGAGAAGATGCCGTACACTACGGGGACAAGTATCAGGGTTACCGCAGTCGAAAACAGCAGTCCCCCGATCAGCGTAATTCCCATCGGGCTCCATATTTCCGAACCTTCGCCCCGGCTGAGTGCAAGAGGCAGCATAGCCATCATGGTCGTCATAGCTGTCATTAGCACCGGCCTGAGCCTTAACCTGCCCGACATGGCTATTGCCTCGTTTAGGGCATGTCCCCGGTCACGCATAAGGTTAATGTAATCAATAAGCACAATGCCGTTCTTGACCACTATCCCTATAAGAAGCACCGCCCCAAGTCCCGCGATAACACTGAGCGTGGTATTGGTTAAAAACAGGGCCAGCAGGACACCTGTAAAGGAAAAGGGTATGGAGAACATTATCACAAAAGGCATTACGAAAGATTCGAACTGGGATGCCATGACAAGAAACACCAGTATCAGGCTTATCAGCAACAGCAATCCCAGATCCATAAATGAATCCATCATATCCTCATAGGCACCGCCGACATTTACCATCACTCCGGGTGGTATCTCGGTTGAAGAAACTATCGAGTTGATCTCAGAAGCAAGGTCACCCAGTGCTATACCTGAAGGAACCGCTGAAACCGTTACGACCCTTTCACGTCTTTTCCTCTCAACGTTGGGAGGATTCCAGTATTCACGCACCTCGCCCACCTCGGCTAGCCTGATCTTGTTGCCCATCGGGTTGGTAATGGTAATTGCTTCAAGATCTGAAACAGAACTCCTGAACTCCTCACCGTACCTTACAATAATATCGTACTCCTCACCTTCTTCCCGGAATATGGAAGCTGTCATACCCGCTACCCTGTTGCGGATGGCACCGGATACCATGGCAGTATTCAGACCGTTTTCAGCCAGTTTATTCCTGTCAAGGACTACCTGGAGCTCAGGACGCTCATCCTTACGGCTGATCTGAACATCCTCGGCACCGGCGATAGCCTCTATTTTGGAATGTATCTCACTGGCCAGCCCGGATGTAACCTCGAAATCGTAACCGAATATCTCGACATCAACAGTAGTGCTTCCCATACCTCCACCCCCGGCAGTTACGGAATATTCGACTATCTCGGGTATCTGCTCCATCTGCCTCCTCAGGTCATCAGCAATTTCCCATACCGATCGGTCACGTTTATCAACAGGCGACAACCGCATTACCAGATCGATCATATTGGAACCTGACTGCCCGAACAATCCTGCCATACCGCCCTCATCATCAGAACCCGCAGAAACAGCATACAACTCAACCTCGGGATACCTCTCTTCGATTATCCTCTCCAGTTCCCTGGCTACCTTCATGGTCTCTTCAACACGCAGTCCGGTTGTCAGCTCGGCTTCAGCATTAATTCTGCTCTCATCAGTCTCCGGCATAAACTCGGTACTTATGAAATTAAGAAGGAATAGCGAGCCGGCAAACACAATGACCGCAAGTGCCAGAACTTTTCGTTTGTTACGCAGGGCGACACGCAGGCTTTTCTCATAAAACCCTTCGATCATCCCTATAATGGGATTTACAATCCGCGAATGGCTGAGCAGGCCCGGAGCAAGGCTTTTTTTCCGCAACTCCAGCAACTGCGACGCCATCATCGGGGTAAGGGTTATAGCCGCAAGGGTCGAGGTAACAACCGTTATGGTAACTATCCACCCAAGCTGCCTGAAAAGGACACCGGTCATACCACCTACCAGGGTCAGCGGGAAGAATACCGCCACAATGACCATGGTGGTTATTATCACTGAAAGCCAAACTTCGTTAGTGGCATATATGGCTGCTTCACGGGGACTGGTTCCGCGTTCTACGTGTCGCGATATATTCTCCAGTACAACTATGGCATCATCCACTACCATACCCAGCGCAATTGACAGGGAGGCAAGGGATATCACGTTAAGTGAGCCGCCGGTGATATAGAGATATATAAAAGAAACAATTAATGATATCGGTATCGTGAGCACGACTATGAATGTCGCCCTCCATTTGCCCAGAAAGAACAGCACCACCAGTACCACGAAGAAAAGTGCCCACAACATAGTCCGCGACAGGTTGCTTACCGAATCGCTTATAAAAACTGAAGTATCTATTATCTCCCGCACCTCAATATCAGGAGGAAGGTCTCTCTGCAGCTCCTCAATGGCGCTCTTTACATCACTGGCAACACGGACAGTGTTGGCGCCGGACTGCTTCATAACCATCATACGCACACCCTGGCGCCCGGTAATACGGGAGTCGAGCGATACGTCCCTGAGTGTGTCACGGACCTGGGCAACATCGCGGAGGTGTATTGAGTTACCCATAAAATGACCAACCACAAGATCCTCCAGCTCATAACTCTCCCTGATCTCCCCCTCTACCCTGAGCTGGTAATCCATCATTCCCATCCTGATGTTTCCTGAGGGCATGTTCAGGTTCTCAGCCCTTACCGCGTTTCCTATCTGCTCAATGGTGATATTGTAGGCATCGAGGCGCACGGGATCGGCTTCTACATATATCCTTCTCTGGGGAGAACCTATTACCATTACCGACCCTATACCGTCAATACGGTTCAGGGGGTTAATAATTCTCTCCTCCAGTATTTTTGCAAGTCCGGGATAACTCTCATCTGCAGTGAATGCATAGAAAACTATCGGCACCATGCTCATGTCAAACTTGAATATGGTGGGACGGCTCACCTCATCAGGGAGGTAGTCATAAAGCAGGTCTATGGCATCTCTAATATCATTCGACGCCTCATTCATATCAGACTCCCATTCGAATTCAAGAAATATGAGCGAAAGGTTATCGCTCGATACCGATGTGATCTCCTTAAGGTTGTCAACCCTGTTGAATGCATCTTCCAGGGGCCGCGTCACATTGGTTTCAATATCACTGGCATTGGCGCCCGGATAGCTGGTAATAACAGAGATGAACGGGGGTTCCATCTCCGGATACAGATCGACAGGGATGTAGATAAGCGAATATATACCCATCACGATCACCGCCGTAAAGATCATGAATGTGGTGATGGGTTTGTTTACTGCGCTCTTGTATATACTCATCTTGATAGTGATTACATGGATAAATTTGTTATTGCATAAGGGACTTTACCACTGCACTTCGATAGCAACACCGTCAACCAGCCTCGCCTGTCCCGCGAAAACCAGCCTGTCGCCTTCACTGATTTCATCGGATACGATCTCAACCATATCGTCAAACCTCTCTCCCAGCTCGACTACGACCCGTTTGGCCCTGCCGTTCTCTTCAATAAAAACGAACCGTTCATTGGAACCCTGCAGCTTGAGCAATGCAAGTGCCGGTACAACAAAGGCTTCAACCTGCTCCAGTTCGAGGGTGGCACGTGCAAACATCCCGGGCCTCAGCCGCTCATCGCTGTTGGGAACAACCAGCTCAACGGTGAAGGTACGGGTGGCCGGGTCAATTGTCGGATATACAGTTGTTACCGTCCCCCCAAACACCTCACCAGGCCATACGTCGGCGGTAATTGCAAAAGACATCCCTTCGGAAATATGCGGATAGTATCTTTCTGAAACATTCACCATAGCCTTCAGCCTTGCGGTCTGAAAAAGGGTAATGATCGCAGCCTTGCCGGCAGGGGTGTTGGGTGCACCGGAGAACATCTCGCCGTTCTCAAAATATTTTGCCGACACCCTTCCGTCGAACGGAGCCGTAAGCGTTGTATTTTCTGTTAAAAATCCAACATTGGTTTTTGTCAGATCATACTGAGTTCTGACCTGGTCATACTGCTGCTGAGTTACGCTCCCTACCTTCCTTAGTGTATCCATCCGCCTTAAATCCTTCTCTATGCTTTCAAGCTGTAACCTGGCCTGCTGAAGCTGTGTACGGTCCATCTCCACCAGCAGTTGTCCCCGCCCTATCCTGTCGCCTGCCTCCACATGAATTCTGTCAACCCTGCCGGGTTGTGCCGGGGCAAGGTGAACCTCCCTGAATGCACGCAGGTTAGCCGTATAATTGATACTCCGGGCTATCTCACTGTAGCCGAGTTCAAGAACCCTGACGACTTCAGTCCGGTCACCGGCCTCAAAAGCAGTACCCGTTTCATCGCCCGGTGAAGAGGAGCAGCCGTAAGCTGCCAATATAACTGCGGCAACGGTCACGAAGCCTTTTAATTTACTGTTGAATTCCATTTTGAATATTTTTAATTGTTTTCTATCCGTTTACTGTTTTATCATAACCAGGTTATCCCGGTTTTAACCATTTCTGAAATTATCAGATCTCATTTAGCAGCCTGTCCATCGCCACATGAGCCTCAAGAAGCTGCATGAGGGCAGAAATATAGCTGTTCTCAGCCTGCAGGTAATTATTGTTTGCCGTGGTCAGGTCGAGGCTTGATGCCATCCCCTGCTCATACCGGTTACTGATATTGCGGTAGACCCTGCGGGACACTTCTACATTGGACTTTTGGCTCTCATACTGCTCTATCGCGTTATTCAGGTTATAGCGCAGCTGCTTCTCCTGGATCAGGAGCTGTTCGGAGAGCAACGCCTTCTGGTTCTCGGCCATCTCAAGGTTTATCCGTGCCTGTTTGACGCGGGACTGGCGGGCACCGCTCGAGAAGATCGGGATGCTCACATTAAACCCTATAACGTGGTTAGGCTGGATATCAAATTCCGGCTTCAGAATCTTCTCGGTAAAGTTATAGAACCCCATAACGGTGGGCAGGTAAGCCGCCCTTTCGAGGTCCACCTGCTGTCCGGCGATGCTGGTCTGCAGTTCCATCAGCTGGTAATCGATATTCTCGTTTATATTGAACCGACTGAGCAGGCTACCGTTAAAATCCGACCTTTCAACTATAGAGGAGAGGTCGTCGGTCAGCACCACCGGGACCTCTGCTTCCAGACCCAACTGCAGCCTGAGCATGTTATGTGAAAGCTCAACCTGCCTTCCAGATGCCCTGAGGGCATTTTCAAGCATGGTGACCTGCACCGATAACTGATCGTAGTCGACCTCCTCAGCAACACCAGCATCAACCATGGCGCGGGTCTTTTCAAGGATATCCCTTACATTGTCAAGGTTTGCCTCTACAATTCCCACTGATTGCCCGGAGATTAGTGCAAGATAATATGCCTGGGTCACCTGGGCCCTTATCTCAAGTCCGGTTCTCTCCCTGGTTGCCTCGGTAACCTCCCTGAACAACCTGGCAGTTCTGATACCTACAATATAGCTTCCGCTGAAAATGAGCTGCCCGACGGAAATCTGCAGGTTACTGGTCGGGTTGAACTCTATTTCGAATCCCGGCATCGCACCCAGAGTTGCGGTGGATCCGAAAAAGTTACTGTAGTCTGCCGTCGCATTTACCTGCGGAAGCCCCTGGGCTATTGTCTCCTTCAGTCTCTCTCCCGCCTCATCTATGGCAAGTCCGGCATTGATCAGGTTCCTGTTGTGCTCGATGGCATATTTCCGGGCATCTTCAAGTCCGAGTCTCAAAGGTTCCTGCGCAAGAACCTGTCTGCCGGAGGTAACAAGCAGCAGGAGAAACATCATAAATACTATTTTCAACCACTTCAACATACTCATAATTATTAATTTGTGTAAACTACCCCGCGCCAGAAGCGCAGGTCTTTTATGCCGTTCTTTAAATCTCTATTGTTAAGCCTTATCCCACGGTCACAAGATTATCGGCCTCGTCTTCCAGGTACTTTTCAATCAGGTCAAGTCCCTTTTTTGTGGCTATGCCCCTGAAAAAATTTATCACCACATTTTCATACACTGCCTCCCTCGGGAAGCGGATCGAAGGGAAGATATCCTCATCCGATATAATCCTGAGCTGTTCATTAAGCAGCATGCCGACAATCTCAACGTCAATACTTCCCCTGAACAGCTTTTCCTCAATTCCTTTATCCAGTATTTCCCTTATATGGGTCTGGTGCTTATCACCGTATTTACGGTAGGTCTCCTTCCATATCTGGTAATGATATTTTTTCAGGTCTGATGCAAACAGCGGATTGATGGTCTTGATCGCCGCGACCCCGAGCTTGATAAACCTGAATACAAGGTCAATAGTGTTTCTTGCTTCAGACCGGGCCTGCAGTTTGTCTTTACTGAAAACTGCATCAAGGTGGCTCAGGCAGCTCCTCAGAAGATCATCCTTATCTTTGAATGTTTCATAGATTGTACGTTTTGAAACCCCGGCTTCGCGCGATATATCATCCATCGTTATCGCTTTAATGCCCGATTTCATGAACATCTCAGCAGCCTTTTCAACAATTCTCTCCTCTACATGCATCGGTGTGATATTTTGTCCCCACGGCAAACAACCAGGCCTTCATATTACCGGGCATTGGACCCAAGTACCCGGCAAAAAAGGCAGTACACTCTGTTCCCCGCGAATTAATACAAGGCACAAAAGTAATATGAAAACTCAATAAACCAAATGAGTTTTTAGAATTTTTTCAAAAAAAAGTTTTCTGATCAGATTGAATCAATGATTGCAGCCATTTTGGAGCTAACCTCTTCGCCGAAAACATTTTCCTGCGACCCGGGGACCCTGAATGACATTATCATATCACCTATATTGCTGCCCCTGGGATCAACCAGGAGGTTCCAGCCGGTATCCACTGTCTCAACCCATTCGGTCTCGGTACGCAATGTAATGCAGGGCCGTCCCAGGATGAAAGCCTCCTTCTGAATCCCGCCCGAGTCGGTTATGATCCTCTTGCTGTAATGCTGGGCGGCAATAAAATCAATATATCCCAGGGGTTCGACAAGAGATATGTTTTTCCATGAAAGATCTGTCTGCACGATCATTTTCCTGGTGCGGGGGTGCACAGGGAAGATAATCAGCTCTCCGAGCAGGTCAAGCTGATCGAGTATGTTTACCAGAACTTCAGGATTATCAACATTGTAGTTGCGATGCAGCGTCAGCAGGTTGAATTCACGCCCCTCCACCTCCAGCTCGCGGGTAATTTTCGATTTTTCGAGAGCCACGGGCAGGTAATTGGAAAGGGTATCTACCATTATGTCGCCTGTAAGATATGTTTTATCAGAAAGCCCCTCCCCTTTAAGTATTCCTTCGGCAGTCTCCGTAGGCGCAAACAGGTAATCAGACACATGGTCGGCAACAATCCTGTTGATCTCTTCGGGCATGTTCCGGTTATAACTTCTCAGTCCGGCCTCCACATGCACCAGCGGAATATTGATCTTGGAAGCGGCCATTGCTCCCGCAAGCGTGGTGTTGGTATCGCCAAAGATTACCACAAGTCCGGGTTTCCGGTTAATTATCACCTCCTCGATCGCCTTCATCATCGCACCCGTCTGCGCGGCATGAGTACCCGACCCGATCCCCATGTGGTAGTCCGGGTTCCTGATCCCCAGGTCTGAGAAAATCTTTTCAGACATCGCATAATCATAATGCTGTCCGGTATGGACAATGATCTCCTCATGCTTTTCAGAAAGTCTGGCCGATAAAGCTGCAAGCTTGATAAACTGTGGCCTGGCACCGACTATGGAAATAATTCGCATCTGTTGTTTGTTTTAAATAAAAATATGCCTTTCGGCGGAAAAGCAATTCAGATCCCTGCACTTTTCCTGAAGAGGGCCATCTGCTCTGCCGTTTCCCTCACAAGCCTCTGCACCTCCACTCCATGATCCAGTCCGGGCACATACGCCAGCGTATCCTTCCCCGTAAGGAAAACATAATGGGCATGGATGAGAGCCCTCAGCCAGCCCGCGGGCACATGTCCCGAAGGAAAGCTTGTAACGGGCCGGAAATTGCTTCCGGTGAACCTGACGGACCAGTCGCCAACCTCCTCAAAGAAATATTCGAACCTGTCGGGATAATAAGAGCTGTAGCGGAGCGCACCCTTTTCGAAATGAATCTCGAAGGCAAGCATATCGCCAATTCCCGAGCTGACGCGGCTACCGGAAACATTACCCACGGCGCCGGTCTTCGGGTCAAAGAGCGAAATCTCAGAGTACAGGTCTGATTCCGCAGGCACATCAGGATAGGAACCGGACTGCAGCGCAGAGACTATCCTTATACCGCTGCCCAGGAAAGCAACCATCAGGCTTATGGCATGAGACCCCAGATCGGCCATGGCCCCGCCGTCAGGAGCAGGGGTTAGCCGTGTGCGCCGTTTGTCCCTGTAGGATTTATTCAGGTAGTCACTATGCTTCAGCGTAAAGCTGAAATGAACCGGCTTACCGAAATCTTTCTCCTGCCTGAACATCAAAGCCTCACGTACAGCAGACCCGAGCAGGAACTGGAAGCCCACCTGCACTCTTTTGCCGTGGTTACCCTTACCGGCTATATCGTTCAGCCTGCGCTCCTCATCAATATTGGAACATACGGGCTTTTCCAGGTACACCTGCCTGACCCCGTCCATCTCCAGCGCGGCCTCCAGATGCGGGCAATGGACGTTGTTGGGACCGAGAATAAATACTGTATCTATATCCTTTAGAGTAAAAAACTCTTCGGCCGTAACATCTTTTTCAAACCCGTATTCGCGTGCAAAGGCCGCCCTGCTCTCTTTCCTTGCAGAAGCAACTGCTGCAAGGGAAAAGGCAGGAGGGGCGGGGTAGAAATATCTAAGTGAATTGAGCGCGAAAACGTGTGATTTTGCTATTCCCCCGGCACCAAGAAAACCTATCCTGTGATGTTCCATAACCTGTCAGATGGGATTTGTAAGATCAAATTCGGCGGTAAAAACCGGTTCGCCGTGGTAGCTGAGCTGATAGGTCATGGTGCTCATATCCTCCGCCAGTATGATCTGCCATTCGCGGTTAAAAACATCCTCAAGCAGCTCGACGGTATACTCGTCAGCCGGGAAGTTCTGCATGAACTCCGTTCCTTTCCCGTCAGCATATCCCCCGTACATGGTAAGATCCTCAGGGCTGCCGTCCTCGTGGCGGTGGTCATGCCTGAACCTGAGCCCTCTGTCCTCGACCAGGAACATCCATGTGCGGGACCTGTCCTCGTCCAGATGGAAAGGTATATACACCCTGTCATCCTCGCACAGTGTAACATGCATAACAAAATCCATGTGAGCCCAGCTATCCCTGCCGGGTGCCATATAGACCTCACTGCCGCGGAAGGACTTGCCGCAAAGGCTCGCAAGGTTATCGAGAAATGTCCTTTCCGTTTCAGTAAGAGCCGATTCAAGGGCTTCAATCCTGTCAACCATATCATCAGAGGCGCTCTCCTGCTGCCCGTTTCGTGGTCCGCATCCCGCGGCAACGAGCACAATCATTGCAAATAAAACAATTTTTCCGGTCATGATATCTGTGTTTTTCAGTTAGGTTCAGTTAACACCGGCGGCAATAAACCGCAGCAATTACAAACATGCAAGTTAAAAAATATTTTTAAAAAGCATATTATTGCAATAACTGCGCCCTGAACTAGTTATCTTTAACGAAAATTCGATCGTAGTTTGTAAATGTCACTCAGTAAGCTTGCAAAATACACAGGAATCTTGATGCGCATCGCACTGCGTATCATCATTTCCTTTATTCTGCTTTTCGTTCTGATCTCGGTTTCCCTGCAGTTTCCGGCGGTACAGACAAGAGTTGGAAGAATTGTAACTGACTGGATAAGCTCAAGAACAGGTACGGCCGCCAGCCTGGAGCGCATAGCGGTAAGGTTTCCCGGACAGGTATCGCTGCAGGGTATTTTCATTGAAGATGCCAGGGGTGACACTCTGCTGAGTGCCGCCAGTATCCGCGCGTATGTCAGGCTGCCGGCCTTGCTTCGCAACCGTATATATATAGGATCACTGAGCATTGATGATCTTACGGCAAACATAACGCGCTGCGAGTCCGACACCATCTTCAACTGGCAGGTCCTTGCAGCAAGAGTTGGTTCAGGCAGCGGAAATAATGCCACGCCGGCCACAGAAGCCGGCGGACCGGGAGTAAACTCCGGCAGTGATCAGATGCCGGCAGAAGAAACTACAGTGCCTGGAGTAAACTCCGGCAGTGATCAGATGACTGCCGGGGAAACTTCCGAACCGGCAGCGTCTTCCGGCATGCGCCTGATTATCAATAATGTCTCCCTTAACAATATCGCAGTCCGTTTCGTTGACCAGCATACCGGTACGGACCTGGATGCCGGGCTTGACCATTTCAGTACAAGCCTGAGGGGATCCGACCTTCTCAACGGCAAGTACCGGACCGGCCATACCCTGGTTGACGGGGGCCGGGTAACCTTACTGGAAACAAGCAGGGCAACAACGCCGTCGCAGCCTGCCGGTGACCAGGTCCTGCCCGTAATCCGGCCCGGACCTGTCTCTGTAAGAGATTTTGTTTTCAGCTACTCGGGGCATGACGGCTCATCGGTCATTTTCGAATCGGGCACTCTCGATATCGATCCCGTGGTAACCGACCCGGCCGGCAGAACCATATCTCTGCGATCGGTCATTTCCAAAAACATGAAAGCTGACATATTTTCAGCTGGCGGAGGTGAACCCGGCGAAGATGATGAAAACCATACCACCTCCCCGGGATCCGGGGCAGCGGAACAGACAGGTTTCAGTTTTGCAGGGGTAACGGACTGGATTGTGTCTGTAAGCAGTTTAACTGTTGAGAACGCCGGTATCGGACTGCGAACCAGGCACGAAGTCTCATCCGGCAAATTCGATCCCGGCAACTTCTCGCTTGGGGGACTTGACCTCAGCGCCGGTAATATTTATATTGCTCCCGACAGCCTCAACCTTGACATTGGTAACCTTGGCGTTAATATATCCGGCACCCTCAGTATCAGGAAAATGGTGCTGCATGCCTCAGCCGGCAAAAGCGGAGCATCGGCTGCACTTGATCTGGTAACCCCTTACACCTCTGCCGGGATAAGGTTCAGCACAGACCTGGCAGTGCTTGATTTTAAAACAGATGAAATATGGGATAAGGAGTTCTCGCTGGTGCTGGAGGAGGGTATGGCCGGACCTGACATCCTGTTCTTTGTCCCCGTTACACTTCCCGGCTATGTCCGTTCCCTGGCTGAAGAAGAAGTGCGGTTCAGCGGGCGCGTATCGGGCACCCCATCCTTGTTCACGGCAGATAACCTGGCTGTTGATGCGGGTGATATACTGAGCGCTGCACTGACTGCCTCCTTTGCCAATATTGCCGGACAGGGGGAGATGTTCATTGATGCAGAGAGGCTGGAAGTGCATGCGATGGCTGACAGGTTATATGATATGCTGGCAGGAACGGAGCTGCTTCCCGATACAGCCGGTATGCAGGGCATAACGCTGCCGTCGCAAATATACGCGGAAGGCACCTTCACGGGATCTGCTTCCGAATTCACGGCCGGGGCTCATGTAGAAAGCGATATGGGCGAGCTGACAGCTTCATTGTCTCTTACCGACGAGGAAGGGGAAAAAAGCTACAGCGCCACAATTTACAGTAGCCGACTCGATGCAGCCAGGATCACAGGCATGGAGCTGTTTACCGGCATGCCCTCACTGACGGTTGATATCAGCGGCAGGGGCACCGACCCTGAACTTGCCTCGGCCAGGGCCACCCTGCTGGTGAGCGGACTGAGCCTTGCTGATTATGATTATAATGAAATATTGATAGACCTTGTGCTTGAAGATTCTGTAGCATACCTCACCACCCGGTACAGCGACGATTACCTGAGTGCCGGAATTGAGGCTTCGGCCGGGCTGTTTACATCAGTACCATTTGCCGGAGGTACACTGGCAATTGAGTATGTAGATTTTGGGGGACTGGGACTGGCAGATGATGAGCTGCTTCTCAGCACCGGACTTGAAGCCGACCTGGTTCTGCGCCCGGCAGGCTTTTTCAGCGGACTGGCGATATTATCGGCAACCAGGCTGGCGACGGGGGGAGAAATATATACAATACCCGAAATAACCGTCAGATCGGTATCCGACAGCCTTAACTATTTCGTGGAAATAGGATCTGACTTCCTGGAGGCCAGGTACCGCGGGAATTTCAACCCTGCGGGAATACCTTCCATCCTGGCAGGGCACCTGTCGGACTATTTCACTGTACCGGCACCGGTTTTGCCGCATGACATGCCTGATGACGCATCATTTCAGCTTAGCGCAAATCTTTTCCCCGAACAGATAGTCAACCTTTTTCTGCTTCCTGCCATTGACAGTTACGACACCCTGTCACTGTCAGTTTCATACGACGGCAAAACCCGGGAGATCGGCCTCCGGGCCGGCATGAAAGAGCTGAGCTATGGGGGAGCTGAGTTTCATGACTTTCGGGGGGGACTGGTTTCCGACGCCGGGAAGATGGATTTCAGGTTTGAAATAGAGAACCTGGGAATCGGCGGAGCGGACCTGGGAAAACTGGAAACCTCAGGCTCTCTCTATGATGACATGCTGGATATGGTCCTGTCAGTAATAGAGCCTGCGGGAAATGAGCTGTTCTATACAACTGTTTCGGCCGAAGCGTACGAAGGCCTCTTCAGGGTGTCGTTCGGGCACGACAAACTCATACTTGCCGGCACGCCCTGGAGTATTGATCCGCTTAACAGAATCGTCGCCGGCAGGCAGCATCTCTCAGTAAGCAATTTTAACCTTGCTCACGGCGAAACATCCTTTTCTGCTGCTACCCGTAACAGGCTAAATGAAGAGACCGACCTGCTCATAACCCTTTCGGGAGCCGACCTGGAAGCTCTCTCCAATCTTACAGGCAACCTGGTGCCTGTCTCAGCCGGAACCATGAATGCCACGGCAACGGTCAGGAACATTTTCGGTGAAACGGCTCTGGCATCTTCAGCCGACATCAGAAAGCTTGTTGTCGGAAACGAGATGATTGACCGTGTAAGCATCCTGCTGGAGAACGAGATCCCGCGGCAATATCATGTGAACGCCTCCATGAACCACCGGGACGGTTTGCTGAGAGTACACGGCGCCTTCAACCAGAATGATGATATGCCGCTTGACATCAGCATCTTCCTTGACAGGCTTGATCTTTCAGTCGCAGAACCTTTTACCGCGGGAGGTCTGACCCACATAACAGGGCTTGCAGAAGGCAAAATGCATATGACGGGCTCAGCCGGCGCCCCGATGTTCACCGGGGGCATACAACTGACAGATGTCGCTTTCAGGGTACCTGAACTCAATACAGGATATTTTGCCCGGAATGAGACAATCAATTTCGACAGGCATTATATAAGGCTTAACAACTTCACCCTGCACGATTCCCTGGGCAGAAGCGCCTCAGTAAACGGTACGGTAAATTATTCCGATCCCGGCAATATTCTTTTCAGTCTCGATCTGGGCGCACGTAACTTCATGTTCATGAACATGGAGAGAAGGGATAACGATCTGTACCACGGCCGCCTGCTGGTAGACAGTGACCTGCGTCTCAGGGGAAGCCACCACAACCCCTCGGTAGAAGGCAGAATAAAGTTCAATGAGGGATCAGCATTCACCTTCATCGCACCCCGCACTGTACCTGAAGCGATAGGTGACGAGGGCGTGGTTGAATTCATGCCGCCTGGTGCCGGGAACGATTTCTTGGTCCTTGCAGCCGGCATAGCTGAAACCGGTGAGATCACATCCTCGCTGGAGCGGACCGAGGTGAGCCTCAATATTGAGCTTGACAGGCAGGCGGAGATAAGGGTCGTGATTGATGATACAGCAGGCGACCATCTTGTACTCAGGGGTGGCGGGGTGCTGAGCTTCGGAATAGACCAGGGGGGTGCGGTCAGCCTGGCCGGCAAATATGAGATAAACGAGGGGGAATACCTGCTGACCTTCTATGACGTCATAAGGAGAAATTTCAGGATCAGGTCCGGAAGCAGCATTGTGTGGACAGGAGACCCGCTCGGGGCCGATCTGGACATAACTGCAATATATAATGTCCGGACCGGTGCCAGGGAACTTATGAGATCCCATATTCCGGCCGACCAGGCCGGTGCGGCCCGTATGAGGCAACAGTACCCCTTCCAGGTATACCTCAACATGAAAGGCAACCTTATGAACCCCGATATAAGCTTTGAGCTTGATATGCCTCCCGAGCACAGGCGTGCAATGGACGGGGCCCTGATGGCGCGGATCAATGAGATCAACAGGAATGAATCGGAGCTTAACAAGCAGGTTTTCGCATTGCTGCTGCTGGGAGGTTTTATCCATGAGAACCCCCTGGCAGCTGCAGGCGCAGGCGGGGGTATAACATCAACGGCCCGATCGTCTGTGAGCCAGATGCTGTCACAGCAGCTTAACAGGATGTCTGACAGATATATAAGAGGATTGGACATAAGTTTCGAAATGGAATCATACGAAGATTTCGCCGATGGCGAAGGTACGGGACGAACAGAATTGCAGATGGAAGTCTCACGCAATTTTTTCGATGAAAGGTTCAGGATAACAGTCGGCGGCAATATAGAACTGGAAGATGAAATGAGAAGGAGGACCGGGGCCGGAGATATAGCGGGGGACTTCTCTCTGGAATACCTGCTTACTCCCGAAGGCAACCTTCTTATCAGGGGATTTCGCACCCGCGATTACAGCGACCTGGTAGAGCCCGACCTGACCAGGACCGGGATTTCGTTAATTTTTTCGCGCAGTTACAACAACATAAGGGATATTTTCAGGCGGCGGGAGGAAGAACAGTACCGGCCTGAGCCGGACGACGAAGAGCAGAATGCCGATCCGGAAATGGTACAGTAGCAACCCGATATTATGAACAGACCGGTCATACATATATATCTATTTTTCCAGCGCAGGTTCAGCGGCCCGGGCAGGAATGCCGGCTTCTTCGTTCACATGCTTTTACTGGCTATGGCTGTTTTTCCGGTTACATCATGCACGGGTACCAGGCATCTCGGAGATGACCAGAGCCTCTATTCCGGAAGCAGAATATACATTGAGCCCCGGGAACAGGCCGAAAATATGAATGAGATGGAAAGAGAGCTGGAGTCGGTACTCTCTCCCGGGCCAAACAACCGTATCCTCTTCATGAGACCCAGGCTCTGGGTGTACAATATCACCGGAACGACCAGGGAAAGAGGGATCGGTAACTGGATAAAAACGAGAATTGGCAGGCCGCCTGTCCTCATTGAAGATGTCAATCCGGAGCGCACGGCCAGACTCATGCAGAACCGGCTTTTCAACATGGGCCATTTTGATGCTGATGTTACATACAGGCTTGCCGTAAAGAAAAAGGAGACCAGGATCAATTACCACGTAAACATCAGTGCCCCCTACCGGATCGGCAGGATCATCCTGCCCGGCACGACAACTGAAGCCGGACAGGCCGTTGTACGCGCCATGGAGAATACAGAACTCCGGAGCGGCGATATTTACAAACTGGCCCGGCTTAAAAGCGAAAGGACACGAATTGAAAGAGAGCTCAAAGAGGAGGGGTTTTTCTACTTCAATGCCGACCAGATCATTTTCATGGCCGACAGCACCGCAGGCAACCGGGAGGTAGACCTGCACCTTGCCGTTAAACCTGATGTGCCACCCCACGCCCTGCGAAGATACCGCATAGGCAACATCATGATCATGCAGGAAGGTGCGGCGGCAACCGCCGGGGCCTTGCAGGGAAGCAGGGCGGAAGCCGGTAACGCCGTGCAGCAAAGTACCGGTCCTCAAGGCAGCGCCCTGACGGGGGACAGGTTCACGGCAATTGACAACGGTGTGTCAGCAGCCCTGGAGGAGCTCCCCGTGAGTGAACGTGTGCTGCTCAATTCGCTGTTCCTTGAGCAGGGACAGGTCTTCAGGAGCAGTGATCACGTGCTCACAATAAGTCACCTGATGGGACTTGGGGTTTTCAAGTTTGTGAACATCCGGTTTGAGCGAAGGCCTCCCGGAAACACTCCCCCTGCTTCTGCCCCTGCTTCTGCCGGAAACAGAGAGGAAGAAAACCAGTTTGCCGGTACTCCCGGAAACGATGATGCAGAAAACCAGTCCCCCGTTAACCCCGCAGACGGCGGTTACAACACCGGCAGTGAAAACCTGCTGGATGTCAGGATCATTCTCACCCCGATGGAGAAAAAGAACATCAGCGCCGAACTCAGTGGAGTATCCAAATCAAATAATTTTGCCGGTCCGGGTATTACGACATCATTCAGCAACAGGAACCTGCTGGGAGGAGCTGAGAACTTCAGTATTGGCCTTGACGGCGCCTTCGAAACACTTATTGGCCAGAGGGGAGTAAACAGCATCGAAGCCGGCCTGACATCGGAAATCGGTATACCCGGACTTCTGATCCCGTTCCGGCAGAGTGCAGTATCTCACGGGTATATGCCCCGCACAAGAATGTCGATGGCATTCAGTTACCTTGACCGCACCGATGCATTCAGCCTGTCATCGTTTAAATCGCAGTTCGGATACCACTGGAACCCTGTACCGCAGGTTCAGCACAGATTTAACCCGTTTGTGTTCAATGTGTTCGGACTGGGCAGGATCTCTGATGAGTACAGGCAGATCTTCTCAGATGAGGCGCTGCTCCGCAGGGGACTATTTGAACAGTTCCTGCTTGGATCCGAATACTCGTTTTTCTACAATACGCTGGTGACAGGTGATGACCGCAACCTCTGGTACTTCAACATAAACGCCGATATGTCCGGTAACATGGCATGGCTGGCCGGCAGGTACGGGGGATTTGCCGGCCAAGGAGCTGACGGCGAGTACACTTACTTCAACCAGGGGTTTGCGCAATACTTCAAGACCGACATCGACCTGCGCCATTACATAGGGACGAAAAACGGCAACAGGATAGCAGCCAGGCTTATTGCCGGTGCCGGGATCCCTTACGGCAACTCCTCCTCCCTGCCCTACACAAAGATTTTCACAATTGGCGGGAGCAACAGCATAAGGGCCTTCCATCCACGCTCAGTTGGTCCCGGTTCCTATTCACCGCCCGACACACTGGTATCAACACTCAATATATACCAGTCGGGCGAGCTCAAGCTTGAGATGAACCTGGAGTACCGGATTGACATTGGCAACATATTCAAGGCTGCACTGTTTGCAGATGCAGGTAACATCTGGAACATCAGGGAAAAGGAAAATGCCCCCGGGGGGGCATTCATTCCATCACAGTTCCTGCGTCAGATAGCACTCGGAACCGGAGCAGGTATAAGGCTTGATTTCACCTTCTTCCTTTTGAGACTTGATGTAGCTTTCCCGCTGGCGATCCCCGGGCAACAGGACAACGGAAGTTATTTCCGGAGCCCTGATCCACTGGATGCCCAATGGAGAAGGGAGAACATAATACTTAACCTTGCAATAGGATATCCGTTCTGAAGATTACTCCTCTTCATCCATATCTTCCATCAGCATATTGACCCTCATCTGGAGTTCGGGATCCTGCTGGTAGTTGATAAGTATCTCCTCGTATTTCGCGGGAGTTATTCCTTCATCAGTAATTGCCTTGCCGATTATCTCCTCATACTCAAGCTGAACATCCTGGATGGCGTCCATTGCATTATTGAATGATTCCATCTCGCTTTCTGTGGCTTCAGCTTCCTGTCCGGTACTGAATGCTTCAAGAATATTATTGAACTTCTCAACTGTCAGATCCTCATCCTCAATTTTTCCAATCATCTTTACCTGGCTCTCCTGCTGAAGGGGCATAACCTTTATGGCAGCATTGATAAAAACAAGCAGATCATCATCGCTGTATTCGGCCGGTTGCTGCATCTGCTGCTGAGGCAGCTGTTGTGCAGCGGCCGGAAGAAATGACATGTTTACGAAAAGAAATGCAAAAAGGGTAAAGATCATGGCCGTACGGCCGGATTTTGTAGATAACATAATATGAATTTTAATTTAACATACAGGTACAACGACCGATAATTCACTTTATTTCCCTGAATGCCGTGATTCTTGAAAGGACAACCTGCCGGGGGGGCAGAATGCGGTATGGACAGCCCGGCGGCGGAATAATCATCCGGGATGCCCTGTTCCGAAAAAGTGACCTTCCGTGGCTCTGCGGCCCTCAGGTTACTTTGCTCACCAGATCCTTCATTTTTCTGAGCCCGGTACCGGCCACCTCAAGGGCATCCTGTGCCCAGTAATCCCTGTTGAACAACTCCAGGGAAAGCACCTTCACCCCTCCCATCTGATGAAGCTCCGACAATATCTGCTCCATCGGGGCAGCACCATCGCCGGGATAGACCCGGTGAGCATCGGTCTGCTCCTCCCTGGGTACATCACCGGGATAGTCATTCATATGGAATATTTCAATTGCACTGCCCCTCACCAGTTTAAGTCCGTTAAACCCCGACCCTCCCCTGAAGAGATGGTATACATCGGCCAGTATCCTGGCATCAGGGTCATTTGTTGCGGCCGCTATGTACAGCGCCTGCGACAGGTTGTACAGTGACCTGGCCCCTCCCCAGAATTCAAGATGCGGCATTACACCTGTACGGCGTCCGAGTTCAAGCAGTTTACCGTACCTCTCAGCAGCCTTGTTGTAGTCCATGTCATCCCTGTGATGAAATCCTGAGGGCGGAGCTGCTATCCTC
>SLOE01000061.1 GCA_007132715.1 Bacteroidales bacterium | reverse complement strand
TTTATTTGCCTTTTTCTTCCAGTAACGGAAGTTCGGGCATCCCCTCGTACTTTACAACGTTCTCAGGTTTGCCGCAATAGACGAAGCTGTTGTTCCTGTGGTCACGCTCATCCAGTCCGATCCGCCTGAAAACATCCCCCCAGTTGTCAAAATCGCCGTACTGCTTGACAAGTTCAGATTTTACGGGCTGTGAATCCAGTTCGGGGTTGTCTTCTACGAACTGGGCGTAGATATGCTCTGCGTGGTCTTCAAATTCGGCATTGAACAGGAATGCTCTCCTGATGTTGAAAAGGGCCATGATCCTTGACAAGACGGCCCATGTTCCGACCATTAAGCATCTGACGAACCGGCAAAGGTACCAGGCGTCTTTCATGTTGTCCTCCTTCATCTTCTCGTTGATAACAAGCAGGTGCCAGTACTCATTGTCCTGCGCCTCCCTGCCCCAGTGCATGATGTCCTGCGCCGAATCTACAAGCTTTTCATTTTTGTACTTGCATGTGAGGCGCTTATACTGACGGGTTTCCCATGCACGGTAGGGAATACTCGCAAGTGACTCCAGCAGCTTCGCCTTTGAGGGGGTGGTCTTTCTGCCGGTCACCAAATCCATCTTAAAGAAAAAGAATTTGGCTGCAAATGAATACCTGTAGTGCTCCCTGGCAAGCGATGCTTTTTGTTCCTTTTTCAGATCAACCATAGCTTTATCTGTTATTTGTTAATAATGTTCAGCAAAATACGGAGTAAATATAAAACTTAATCAAAATAATTTAAGCAGTTGGATTCCAAAAACGCTTTATTTATAAAAGATTTAAGTATAAATAAATCTTCCGTTGTTCAATTGGTTCTAAACTTCTGAGATATATTATCTTTATTCGATATTTGATATGATTATCATTTTATCCGTCCTTTAACATATTGGAACATGAGACTTCGAGCACTGACATTAGCCTGCGCTGTCCTGCTGGGCTCTGCTTCATGCGGAAGCGGTGAACTGACTTATCCGGAAAGGGTATATGTATCTGATGACAGCCATGCCATCCTGTTTGATACTGAGAAGGAGACCTCTTTGATCCTGACAAGCAGCAGCGATTACGTTTTTACTGTTCTCCAGGAGAGCAGCACCAGGGAGTGGGTCATTGCCGAAAGGGCCCCTGCCATTACCGGACCGGGGAGGGTGGAGACTGAGCACCTTCTTTTTAATGTACCCCGCCGGCTGCTTATTGATGTATCCGGATATGACAGTGAGCTGACCAGCTATGGTATCGCATTCGAAATCATAGACGGAGAGGAGTTTGTTGTGGCCATGAAGGGTTCAACATGGGAGGAGGTACAAATCCTGCCCGGGGAGTTACTGGAAATTGACGGTAAATATATCATTGAGGCACTTAAGGCCGGGGGAGAGGGTGAAACGGCGACCGGCCGGAGGGCCGGTGATGAAGACAGGTATCAGGTGGGGACCGATACCCGATCAGGGGAGAGAGTGGTTCCTTCAATGGCAGGTGTGCCGGCAGGGCCTTGTGAGGCGCTGTTTGAACTGGTTATTGAACTTGGTGAAGATGATGAGCAGATAGGACAGGGGGTTACAGAGAAATGGCTTGAGATGGGGCGCCTTATCTACGCTGTACCTTCATTTGCTGTTCATGATGGCAGGCTTTACCTGGTTGACGCAATTAATTTCAGGGTGATGGTATATGATATTGCCGCTGGGGGTGAATTGTTGTATGATCTGTATTATCCTGACACTAATCAGGCAGGTAACATGATGGTGATAAGGGATATCGCCGTTCATGACGATTTTATTTACCTCCTCTCGGTATACGATTATGCCGTGCATGTTATTGATACCGGTACCGGCTCCGTTATTGCCGTCATAGACGGTTCCGGCACGCCCGCCGGCAGGTTTGGCGACTTAAGATCAGTGAACCTTGACCATCACCGGAACCTGATCATCTTTGATGCGTACGACAACAGCCTGTATACATACAGGCGGGACGGCACGGGATTCGAGATATCCGTTGATGACGGCGCACTGTTTGACGTTTATGAATCTCTTGATAATGTTGACAATGCGGTCGTGATCGGGACAGGTGCAAACGGGAATAAATTTTTACGCGTAGTGGAAAACAGCATGTCACAGTTCGGAGGTCAGGTTATGTTATATGTCATTGATGCTGCAGGGGAGATAATCCGAATATGTGAAACAGCGGGATGGAGCGGTGGGGGACCGATGCAGCGAAGCCTTGTGGTGAGCCTGGATGGGGAGGTATGGGAGGCGCTGTTCGATGGCGACCACGATGATCCTGACAAGCCGCCTGCAAGTATCGCCGTAAGAAGGATATTTTAGCAAACAGCAGGCAGCCGCGGTTTTAAGTCCGGCTTATTTCGCATCCGGTTGTTTCTTCAGCTGGATCTTCCGGCTCTGTTTTTCAGTGCGGCATGGTGATGCTCTCACCTTTCACCACCAGGTACCACAGGTCGTTTACATGCTCGTGCTTGAGGATGTAATACTTTTCGTCAGGGGTCTGTACCCTGAAATAGTCCGCCAGCGGAAAGCCGGGCCGGGGATCGCACTGGTACCAGCGGTCTGTTATCGCCTCAATCTCGAACCTCATATTGTCAAGATGGAAGCAACGGGGGCACTCATCGGCTTTGTAGCCGGAGTAACATTGAACTTTAACCGGTATTTTCCTGTCCACAATAACTGCAATTTAAGGAAAATTTATTTTTAACAGGTAAGCAATCCAACCCTTTTCCCGAACACGGCGGCACCCCGCTGAGGGTTTTCCGCAACTGATCAAGGTCAGCGGTGTAACCCGCAATTCCAAACACAGAAGGTTATTCCTGCTGGTAAACCAACAGTGTTGACGGTGACAGTTGTTGGATATAGGGGGATCAGATGAAAACTGGACCCACTTCAGGGGAACCGATCTCCGGGCCATAGCCTCCGTTGAAACCGTTCCCGTAGAATGGGATGAGGAGGCAAATATTATTTGGAAAACAGCCATTCACGGAAGAGGATGGTCGTCTCCCGTGGTTTACGGAGACCAGATATGGGTAACCACTGCCAACAGGGAGGGCACCGGGCTGTCGGCTGTCTGCGTCGATTTCAAAAGCGGCAGGATCATTCATGACATTCTTGTGTTTTCCATGGATGATGCGATAAGAAAACATGATATAAACAGTTTTGCATCTCCCACACCTGCGATCGAAGAAGGATTTGTATATGTTCATTTCGGGAGCATGGGCACGGCATGCATCAATACTGCCGACGGTTCAGTGGTGTGGACCCGCACCGATCTCGAATGCAACCATATCCAGGGGCCGGGTTCATCGGCGTTCCTGTACAACGATCTGCTGATACTGCATTATGAGGGTGTTGATGTCAGGTACCTGGCCGGACTGGACAAACGTACGGGCGATGATGTTTGGGAGCACAGACTAAGGAGCCAGTTCAACTCATCACCGGTGTATGCGGCAGGCAATATCTATTTCAGCTCCACAAGGGGAGAGACCATTGTCATTGAGCAGGGAAGAGAGCTCAACATTGTAGCCGAAAACAAGCTTGATGGAGAGATATGGGCAACTCCCGCCTTTCTGAGAAACAGTATAATAATGCGGACTGACTCGCATCTGTACCGCATTGCCGGTAAATGAAAGATGACTGGCAGACTGGCTTCAGTACCTGGTTCCGGGTCGGACAAAACAGAATGACTTGCGCCGGAGCAATGGCCATATATAATATTTGTAATAAAATTGGTGCCGGGGATAAAATCGTGCTGTTTGGCCTGTTATTTGATGGTAAGGTTTTGAATTGTATCCGGTTTTGCAGGTGTACCAAATCTTAATCATCAAATTAAATGAACCCCAAACTATTTAATGGCCGGAGACTGGAAGGGATCCTTCCTGTCGCCGCACTGCTGCTTGCTTCCGTATTATTGTCCGGAGCATGCACCCGTAACGTATTTGTGCCTGTACTCGTATCTGCTCCGGTAGATGTAGGGGAACACATAAATACGATCGCTGTGGTTGACAGAACCACTCCCGGAGATTCAGGTGATAACCCTTCCGGGGAAAAGCAATCTGCCAGGCAGAGTGGTCTTCACAGGGAGGCCTCGCAAAGAGCTGTCGAGGGACTTGTAAGGACCCTTGAACAGTCACCGAAATACTCTTCTGTAACCCGTACGGCAGAGAGACTTACCACTCCGGTTACAATGGGTCAGTGGCCTCCGCCCCTGAGCTGGACCGAGATAGAGGGCCTGGCTGCAAGGTACAACAGTGATGCCGTACTGGTTCTTGAGGCTTTCGATACGGATTTTATGATAACAGATGGAGGTATTATGTCAGTGCCATCAGGAAATCCGCGTCGGGTCAGTTCTCCTGCAGACGTATCCCGAAGCAGGTCCGGTACATCAGGAGACATACCCCGCAGCAGGGTCAGGGCAGGAGGTGTAGTGGGTATCAAACTGGGTTTCAGATTGTACGATCCTGTTAACAGGTCAGTTGCCGATGAGTTCATGTTTAATCACCATGCCAGGTGGGAGGCACAGGGCAACCCTGTGCAGATGGTTGTGGGAGGCATTATTGACCATCGTAATGCTGTTATTGATGCCAGCTTCGAGTCGGGAGTTATCTATGGCGAAAGGATCAGTCCCCTCTGGATTACCCTTAACAGGGACTTTTTTACCAGGGGCCGGGGTGACATCGATTTCAATACAGGAGTAAGAAGGGCTACGGTAAACGACTGGGAAGGAGCCATGGATGCCTGGTATAGATCTGTGGATTCTGATAAGAGGAAGACGGCCGGCCGGTCAGCATATAACCTGGCCCTTATGCATGAAATTGAAGGAGACCTGGAAAGGGCGCTTGAGTGGGCACGCTACTCCTACAGTGACTACAGGATTAAGAGGGCCCGGAATTACGCCGCCATGCTGGAGATCCGTATTGCTGAGCAGCAGATCGCGGGGGAACAGCTCAGATAACCGACAGGACGAGTTTGCCACGCACCCTCTCTGTCTCGATCAGCTCGTGAGCACCGGATCCGTTTTCAAGAGGGAAGACCTTCTGTACATGCGTTCTCAGCAGCCCCTGGTCAATCAGGTCGGCGATAAATCCCAGGTCACTGCCTGAGGGTTTTGCCATAATGAAACCCGCTTTTTTGCTCCTGGTGAAGTTGAGCGACTGGAAAAAGAACAGACCCTTGTTGGGCACTGTTGTTATATACCTTCCGCCTTTTTCAAGAATTTTGCTGCATTTGTAAAAGGAACTTTTTGCAACCGCATCAAACACCTTCATATACCTGGACCTGACTTTTGTGAAGTCTTCAGCATTGTAATCGATCACCTGGTCCGCTCCCAGGGACCTGACAAATTCGGTATTCCTGGCACTGCAAATAGCCGTAACATAAGCCCCTTCAGCCTTTGCTATCTGCACGGCAAAAATCCCCACTCCGCCTGATGCACCGTTAACGAGTACCCTGTCGCCCGGTTTGATGTTCCCGCCCTTGCGTAATGCCTGCAGGGCGGTAAGCGCTGCCAGCGGTATGGATGCAGCATCGGTCATGCCCAGCCCTTCGGGAATAAGGCATACCTGGCTCTCTTTCATTATCACAAACTCGGCGTACCCTCCTCCTTTAAGGGATAGCATTCCAAACACCTTATCACCGGGCCGGTAGGATGATCTGGGGTCAGCCTGTTCCACCACACCGGCAATATCGCCGCCAAGGATACGCGGGAACCTGCTTCCGGTAATAAATTTCATGGAGCCATTCCTTATCTTGAAGTCCACCGGGTTGACACCCGCAGCGTGTATCCTGACCAGCAGCTCGCCTTTACCCCTGTCGGGGATGGCAATTTCCTGCATCCTCAGTTGTTCCGGACCGCCATACTGATTAATTACCAACGCCTTCATTCGATTATATTTAGTTAGGATTTGAGATGGGATTTTCAAGGTCGAATACCCCCCTGAACAGCAATTCGTCATGACTGAAGAGCATATAGCTGTAGGTGCGCGGGTTTTCAGACAGTTCTACTCTCCATACTGCGTGGCATGAGGTGGGGATCAGCCCGCAGGTATATTCATCTGCCGGAAAGTCCTGCTTCATTGCAGTGCCGCGACCACTTCCATATCCACCATACATGGTTATATCTTCGGGTGTCCCGTCCTCATGGCGGTGATCGTGCCTGAAACGAAGTCTGCCCTCCTCAACCAGAAACATCCATGTACGTGAGTGATCATCATCCAGATGAAAAGGTACATATATACGGTCATCTTCAAGCGCCGTTACATGCATGACAAAATCCATGTGCTCCCAGCTTTCCCTGCCTTCAGCCATGAAGTCCTGCTTTCCCCTGAACGATTGTCCGTAATATTGTGCAAGGTGGTTAAAAAATGCTTTTTCAACCGGATCAGCCAATTCTGATCCGTATTTATACGAAACTTCGCCGGCATTATTGATAGTCTGTGACTGTTCATCAGAGGACCCGCGCTCCCCCTGTCCGGAGCAACCTGTTAGTAATGAGATGAAAATACTGGAGAATAAAATAATTACGCCGGATTTTCTCATTTGAAAAGTTTTAGTTTCGTTATGGTTTAACAACTACGAACAAAATTATGAATAATACATTGAAAACAGAGACTGAACAGTGTTTTTTGATCAATCAGTTGCCCTTTTCGGGAAACGGTCCGCTACCAAAGATTTGCATGAAAAGTATTTGGATCAGGGTAGATCAGGAACCTCTCAGTAACCTCGTGTACGGTCCACTATATTCAGAAGCGGTTTATTGTTCAATGTACGGTGGTAATTGTCAACTATCTGCGGTGCCACCGAGGCCGGAAGGGGCAGGCTGGCCATGTGCGGGGTAATCTCTATTTTGGGATGGTCCCAGAAGGGATGGCTTGCGGGCAGCGGTTCTTCCCTGAAAACGTCAAGGTTTGCACCGTCTAGATGTCCGGAATCCAGCAGTTCCAGCAGGTCGTTTTCAACAAGGTGACCGCCCCTCCCTATGTTGATCAGCCACGAGCCTTCCGGCAGCTTCTCCAGGTTTTCTTTATTGAGGATGTTTTCCGTTTCCGGTGTGAGCGGGAGCAGACATATAAGTATGTTCGTTTCAACGAGGAAACGGTCTATCTGTGATTTACCGTGGTATTTTCTGTAAGGGGCAGAGCTGCCTGGTGTCCTTGACCATCCCGCCACCCGGAATCCGGTATTATGCAGCTGTGTTGCTATATGGTTCCCTATGACCCCGGTTCCCATGATCCCTATGCTTACATCGGAAATACGCCTGTAACGTTTTCGTTTCCAGATCTTCTGCCTCTGCATATCCCTGAAGAAGGAGAGCCTTCGCAGCCTGCTCATTATTACCGACAGGGCGAATTCGTAGATGTCCTGCGAAAGCAAGGGGTCGACAATACGCACTACGCTCACCTCAGGGGGCAGGCGGGGGTCGCTCATAAGATGGTCAACCCCCGCGCCCATGGAAGAGATGGTTTTCAGGTTAGGGTATTCTTCGAACATGCCATGAGGGTAGGTCCATGCAAGGACGAACTCGACAGACGACTTGTCTTTTACATTGTCAATGGTTAACACCTCAACCGGGTTGTCAACATTTTTAAGAGCCCTTACCCACGGCTCAATATTTTCCAGGTCACAAACTACATGTATTGCCATATACTTAAAACAAGTATTAGAATTCAAAGTTTAATATAACTTCAACAATATAATACTTTTTTGGAATGCCTTACTGTTGGCCGCACAGTTCATCAAGAGCTACCATTGCGTCAACAGCGCCGAGCCCGGCCGCCACACGCCAGTCGGCGCAGGCCTCCGCCGTCTTTTCAAGCATATAGAAAGCAAGCCCCCTGTTATACCAGGCACCGGCAAACCGGTTGTCGATCTCCAGGGCCCTGGTAAAATCATCTACGGCACCGGTTACAGCGCCTTTCAGGAACCTTGAGATGCCCCGCTTGTACCATGCTTCAGCATAGCCGGAATTTAATTCAATAGCAGCCGAATAGTCCGTTATGGCATCGCGGTGCAGTCCCAGCGCATCCCGTGCTAGTCCGCGCAACAAATAAACCTCTGCATACGAGGGATCTATCTCTGTTGCCCGGTCGAGATCGGCTATTGCCTCCTCGTACATTGCCATTGCATATTTGGACCTGCCCCGGAGGATGTACCCTTCCGCGAAAGCGGGATTCATTTCAATAACGACCTGGTAATCATTCAGTGCACCTTTGTGATCACCCATGGCATCTTTTGCCCTGCCTCTCAGTATGTAGGCCTCTTTAAATTCAGGGTCGATACCTGTCGCCTTGTCAAGGTCGGCTATTGCCCCTGTAAAGTTGGAAAGCAGGTATTCCGACCGTGCCCTGAGAACATATGCTTCTGCAAAACCGGCATCGATGGCGATGGCCCGGGAGTAGTACTCCGCTGCGCCTGTATGGTCGCCTGCGGCGCTCCTGGATAGCCCGCTACGCACAAGATCTTCGGCCGTTTGCCCCATACCGGGTACCGGTATAGTAAAAAATGTAATGCACAGTATGGCTATGATCTTTAAAGGTGCCTCAACAGGAATGAAACGCAGTGTGGTTTGTTGCATGGTGCCGGTTTTCAAAGTTATACAATAATAACTGTTGTACAGCCGGATAATTGTATGATTGCGTATTGGGCAAGTTTAATTAATTTTGGGTAATGATACTGCGGCCAAAATTTTTCTTTATATCCCTGCAGCTTTGTGCTATCACTTAGGTCAAATTCTTGTATTGCTGCAGGTTATTAGCTTATTTGTTAAAGAATTTCAAAGATGGCATTCAACGGATTTACCGAAAAGAGCATAGTCTTTTTAAAAGATCTTGCCGCAAACAACAACAAAGAGTGGTTTGAAAATAACAGGCCGGTCTACGAAAAGCATATCATGGAGCCGATGCGGCAGCTCGCCACTGATCTGGGGCCGTTTATCAGAAGTGTCGACCCGGAGATTGAGACATCGCCGGTGGTGAACAAGACCATATCGAAAATCTACCGTGATGTGCGCTTTTCGGCGGACAAGTCGCCGTTCAGGACCGGGCTCTGGATCTCTTACCGGCGCCCCAACAAGGTATGGGGGAACGTGCCGGAGTTCTACCTCTATTTCACTCCTGAGGAGTACCAGTACGGTATGGGATTTTATTCTGCAACGCCGGCCAATATGCAGAAGATACGGGACCATATTGAGCTGCATGCCGCACGTTTTGAGGAAATTGCTGAAATCTACGATACCCGCGATGATCTTGTCGTGATGGGTGGGGATTACAAAAAGAGAATTCCCAATTCACTGCCTGAAAAACTGCAGCCCTGGTACCAGAAGAGAAACCTCTATGTAAACAGTACCCGGAAGATAGACAGCACCTTTTACTCAGCCGGGCTGAAGGATGATATTGAAAACTATTTCAGGGACAATGCCGGGCTGTACCTTTTTATCATAGAAGCCATTTTATGAACGTGTTGACGCCGGTGTGGTTAAAGCTGTTTGTTATTATATTAAAAATTATAAGAGATGAAGTATATAGGTGCACATGTAAGTGCAGCCGGCGGTGTTGAAAATGCCCCCGTCAATGCACATGAAATAGGGGCGAAGGCATTCGGTCTCTTTACGAAGAACCAGCGGCAGTGGGTGGCAAAACCACTGGAGCAGAAAAACATAGATGCCTTCAGGGAGAATTGCGGTAAATATGGTTATAAACCTTTCCAGATCCTGCCCCACGACAGCTACCTTATAAACCTGGGACACCCCGAAAAGGCGGCTCTTGAGAAATCGCGCAACGCCTTCCTGGACGAGATGCAGAGGTGCGAGCAGCTGGGACTGGACCGGCTCAATTTCCATCCCGGCAGCCACCTTAACCTTACAGATGAGGAGTCATGCCTGCGCACCATTGCCGAATCGGTAAACATCGCCCTTGACAAGACCAGGGGCGTGACCGCCGTGATCGAGAACACGGCAGGACAGGGCACCAACCTCGGACATACATTTGAGCAGATCAGGTTCATAATTGATCATGTCGAGGACAAGGAGAGGGTAGGTGTATGCATCGACACTGCCCATG
>SLOE01000016.1 GCA_007132715.1 Bacteroidales bacterium | reverse complement strand
TCGTACAGTTCATGGCCGGATATGCTGACGATGCAAGCTGCCTGAACCTCAACGAGGTGCCCAATCCCAGAATACTGGCAACAGACCCCTCTCTTCTGGAGGGGAGGTTCAGCTTTGTAACCGGAACAGACTGGCTGGACAGCGACAACCCCTGGCAGAGCCTGAACCGGAAAACGGACAACATACCTGCAATAGCTGACCAGGCAGTAATACAATGGGGACTTAACAAAAGGGTTGGCGACACACTCTTCTATACCGATGAACAGGGAAGGGAGATTGGGCTGCTGCTGATCGGGGGACTGGCTAACTCGGTGTTTCAGGGTAATGTGATCGTTTCTGAAGAACACTTCCTGAGGCACTTCCCGTCGACAAGCGGCAGCAGTTTCTTCCTGATTGATGCCGGTCAGGAGCCCACTGAAGAGCATACAGAGGAGCTCATGGAAGAGCTGGACTTCATTTTCCGCGACCACGGATGGGAGATGACAACCGCTGCAGAGCGCCTTAATGAGTTCAACTCTGTAGAGAATACATACCTCGGTATCTTCATGATGCTCGGCGCGCTGGGGGTGCTGCTGGGTATTGCAGGCCTGGCAGTGGTAATGGCAAGAAGCATTTCCGAAAGAAGGGCTGAAATAGCTCTGTACGCATCGCTTGGCTATAAAAGATCGCAGATCATATCGATAATCCTGCGCGAATACCTGGTATTGCTGGGGTGGGGACTGGCGGTGGGGATGCCTCCCGCAGTGACAGGGGCCCTGCCCTCGATCCTCCCCGGAACCCAGCAGATGAACCACACCTTCCTTGCCATCATTATAGCGGCGATATTTCTCCACGGGGTATTCTGGATAGTGGTAACTTCCCTTTTGATGATCAGCAGCAAAAACCTTACCGCGGCCCTCTGGAACGACTGACAAAGGATATAACCCTGATATTTTTCCTGGAAGTTTATAATATAACGATGACTCACTAAGCTCACGCTCCAATGACGGTTCCCAGGTATTTTGTAATTTCATCCTGACGGATAGTCTCCTGGCTGCCGGTCTTCATGTTCTTAACAGTAACGGTATTCTCCCGTGCCTCCTTTTCCCCGATAAGGGCAACAAAAGGTATACTGCGGTTGTTGGCATACTGCATCTGCTTCTTAATCTTAACGTTGTCAGGATAAAGCTCGGCGCTGACGCCTGACTTGCGAAGCTTCTCAAGCAGGGGAAGGCAGGTAATAGCCTCCTTTTGCCCGAAATTTACAAACATCAGCCTGGTTGAAGCCACCACGTTTTCGGGAAATCCGACGGTCTGCAACATTACATCATAAATACGGTCAGCACCGAAAGAGATGCCCACACCCGACAATCCCTCCAGCCCGAACACTCCGGTCAGATCGTCATACCTGCCACCGCCGCAAATGCTTCCTATTTCGACATCAATGGCCTTTACTTCGAAAATTGTGCCTGTATAGTAATTTAAACCCCGTGCCAGGGCCGGGTCAAACTCGACCCTGTTCTTTATTTCAAGCAGGGCCAGCATGTCAAGCAACTCCTTCATTTCACGGGTACCCTCCGGGCCAGGCCCCTTTTCCTGAAAAAGTGAAGACAGCGCCTCCAGCTTGCCACTGTTACTGCCGGTCATGCCTATGACCGGCTTCAGTTTTGATATTGCCTCAGGCAGTATGCCCCTCTCCTGCATCTCATTGCAAACCCCGTCAAGACCTATCTTGTCAAGTTTGTCCATTGCAACGGTCATGGCAGTAAGCTTGTCCTGTTGTCCGATCATACCGGCAATACCAGCGAGTATCTTCCTGTTGTTGAGCCTGATTATAACATTGATTCCCAGCCTGACAAACACATCATCGATAATTCTGGCATGCTCTGCTTCGTTGAGCAGTGAACCGCTGCCGATAACATCCACATCACACTGGTAAAATTCACGGTAACGCCCCTTCTGGGGCCTGTCAGCCCGCCATACAGGCTGGATCTGGTATCTTTTAAACGGGAAGGTCAGCTCATTGCGGTGCTGCACCACAAAACGGGCAAATGGCACCGTAAGGTCATAGCGAAGGCCACGGTCGCAGATCATATTTGCGAGCCGGTTGCTGTCGCTACTGCCTCGCTCCTCCTCAGGCAACTTACCCAGGAAATCGCCGGAATTGAGTATCCGGAACAGCAGCTTGTCGCCCTCCTCACCGTATTTACCCAAAAGGGAGGAGAGGTTCTCCATGGCAGGTGTTTCAATAGGCACATAGCCATAAAGATCAAAAACATTCCTGATGGTATCGAAAATATGATTCCTTCTTGCCATCTCATCAGGAAGGAAATCACGTGTTCCTTTGGGGACCGAAGGTTTTTGCGACATTTATAAAAAAATTTGTTTCTCAGCGGACAAATGTAGATGAAATTTTTTTCATTTAAAATTACACATGAACGAATGAAAAAAATTTCGTCGGAAAGCGAAGCGGTTCCTCCTGTAAGTCTCTGAATCAGCTTATGAACCGGATACATAAGGGATACCTGAAACGAACCCCTTCATTGGCCTTTATTGCTGCGACAACCGTAATG
>SLOE01000078.1 GCA_007132715.1 Bacteroidales bacterium | reverse complement strand
GCCTTCCCCTGCCGTATAACCTGGTTCATCGCCCATACCGTTTCTTCAACGGGAGTGTGCCTGTCCGGTCTGTGGCAGAATATCAGATCGACGTAACCGGTCTGAAGACGCCTGAGTGCCGCATCGGTTCCTTCAATGATATGTTTCATCGAGAGACCCTGGTCGTTGGGGCCGTCACCTCCCCAGAATATTTTTGTTGACAGCACCAGGTCGCTTCTTTTCCATCCGGTTTTTTTGAGAACTTCGCCCATGATGGTCTCAGACCTGCCGGCGGCATACTGCTCTGCATTGTCAAAAAAATTAACTCCGTGATCATAGGCTTTTGTCATTAACTTCAATGCCTTCGAGGTGTCTGCCTGGAAGCCGAATGTGACCCATGATCCGAATGATAGGGCCGAAACCTTCAGCCCTGATCTGCCTAAAAATCTGTATTCCATTGGTTACTTTTTGTTATTAATATTTGACGCTTAGGGGCTCTGCCCCGGGATGATTAATCAGCTCAGATAATATTCACTGTTACAGGTAAGCCGGAGAGTATCAGTAGAGGTTTCCAGTCCGGCTCCCATTATTTTTTCTGTCACCTTTCGATCTCGAATTCTATATATTTATGGGGCATTTCATCCCCGGGCCCCTTATCCTTAAGGTACCAGTCGAACCACTCCATGGTCCTTACAATATAGTCAAGCCTGTTGGTGTTCTTTGCATTGCCGTGCCCTTCACCGGGGTACCATACAAGCCTGACAGGGGCGTTGCCGTGAAGCTTCAGCTTCCTGTAAAGCTCAAGTCCCTGCGACGGAGGCACCCTCGGATCTTCTGTCCCGTGCAGTATTAGTGTAGGGGTAACACTTCCGGGGGCATACTTGATGGGACTGGCTCCCCAAACCTTTTCAGGGTTCTCATGTGTCCAGAATCCCCAGTGAACCAGGTAGTCCTCCCACGGGATATCGGTGGTGTTGCGTTTGGATATCTGGTTGCTGATACCTACAAAAACAACTGAAGCCGCGAACCTTTCGGTGTGACGGGTCGCCGACCAGGCTGAAAAATATCCGCCGTAGGAGCCACCGCCGATACCAACACGGTTTTTGTCGGCATATCCGATATCGATAAGATGGTCGATCCCGTCAAGAACATCGTCATACTCCTTGCCAACAAGGTCGCCGAACCCCTCCATGGTGAAGTCCACTCCCCGTCCCGAACCTGCCCTGTAGTTGGGCATGAAGAAGAAATAACCGCGGGCCGCAGCCACCTGTCCCCAAATACTGTATCGTGTAACCCAGCCGTTCTGGTTGGCCGCTTCGGGTCCGCCATGTATATAGTTGATCACGGGGTATGACTTCCCGGGCTCATATCCGACAGGGTAGATAAGTACCGATTCGATGTCAAGCCCGTCCCTGGCATTATAAACTATCATCTCCTGCCTGCCCGTTTTTTTGTCAGCCAGCCAGGGATTATGATCGGTTAGCCTCTCAAGGCTCCCTGTTCCAAGGTCAAAGAGGTGCAGCTCGTTCGGGTGCCGCGTTGTGTTCCCCGAAAGGGCAATTATATCTCCTGAACGGCTGAATGTGCGGAATACCAGTCTCCCACCCTCAATCAGCACACGTCTTTCAGGTGCGCCGGCCTCATGCTCGCTCAGCACCATGTCAACCCCTTCCTCTGAGACATAGAGCAGGGTGTTGTTATCTTTCCAGCCTGCATTGATTATTGATGCCCTCATGCCTTCGGCATAGTTCCTGAGCTGTGTGAAGGTCCTGTTCTCAGGTACATTGGCGATTAAGAGGCTGCCTATGACTGCATCGTTGATGTGTGAGGCTGCCACAAATGCTATCCTGCTGCCGTCGGGGCTCCATGCCATCCGGCCCATCTTGCCCGGAACCTCAATCAGCATTGTTGTTTCGCCGTTTTCCAGGTTTACCAGGTATATATCCTTGAACATGAAGGAGTAGTCGACGAGGTTCTTTTCAGCAATTGCGGCGGCGGCATAGCGTCCGTCAGGGCTGACTGAGTAGTCAAAAACCGTTACACCGCTGGTTACCTGACGGTGCTGATGCGTATTAAGATCGTAAACATAAAGGTTGATGTCGAGGTATTCTTCCTCGTATATCTCAGCATCAAATCCCATCTCCAGCAACCTTGCCTTTTCAGGATCCTGTGCCGATGCGGCAACGAAGGTCAGCAGATTTTCGCCGGCAAACTCATACGATCCGACCGACCTCTCAAACCGGGTAAGTTGCACCGGCTCACCACCTTCAGGGTCTATCGCAAAAATCTGGAAGCCTGATGCATCAGGCCCGGTATACCTGAATGATATCCTGCCATCCGGGGTCCATGAGAGTGAGAACATCCTGTTGTTCCCGGTAATAAGGGGTGTAATCTCACCGGTTGCAATGCTGTAGACATAAAGTTCCCTGTAATCGGGACCCGGGCTGCCGGTGAAAGGCCGCGGCACGTTGACCGTGTAGGCAATGAACTGTTGGTCATGTGAAACAGCTGTTTCGGAGACATCCTTAAGGTTAAAAATATCGTAGGGCGTCATTCCCTGGCCGTCAGCACCTGGAG
>SLOE01000153.1 GCA_007132715.1 Bacteroidales bacterium | reverse complement strand
TTTGGTTATAATGGAAATTAGTTAAGCACACCCACAATCAACAGCCAGATGGATAAACATTCCTACCTTGGAAATGCAGATTCTGCATATATTGAATCACTCTACGAGGAATACCGCAAAGACCCTCTTAATGTTGAAGAAAGCTGGAGAAAGTTTTTCGAAGGCTTTGATTTTTCAGGTCGCAAAAAAGTATCCGGGCCACTGCCCTGCGATGAGGTATTTGACAAGGAATTCAGGGTCATATCGCTCATAGAGGGATACCGGCTCAGGGGACACCTGTTTACAAAAACCAACCCTGTTCGCACCAGGAGGCAGTACACACCTTCACTTGATATTGAGAATTTCGGCCTTTCGGCAGAAGACCTCGACTCTGTATTTCAGGCCGGATCGCGGATTGGGATAGGTCCGGCACCATTAAGTAAGATTGTTGACCACCTGAAGCAGACCTACTGCCAGTCGGTGGGCGCCGAATACATGTTCATCAGGGTTCCCGAAATTATAGGCTGGCTTACCGGGAAAATGGAGGCTGTTAAAAACACGCCCGATTTTTCTGCCGGAGAAAAGAAAGATATATACCACCACCTTATGCTGGCGGTGAGTTTTGAGCAGTTCATCCATAGAAAATTTGTCGGTCAGAAAAGGTTTTCGCTTGAAGGCAATGAAACCGTCATTCCGGCACTTGATGCGGTCATAGAGAAGGGAGCCGGAATAGGTATAGAGGAGTTCGTCATAGGCATGGCACACCGCGGCCGGCTTAATGTGCTGGCCAATATAATGAAGAAACCCTACCAGGACATATTTGATGAGTTCAACGGCAAACAGTACAACGACGAGATAGCCCTGGGCGACGTAAAGTATCACCTCGGATACAACAGCACGGTTAAGACTGACCAGGGGAAAAAGGTCAGGCTGAACCTCGTTCCTAACCCTTCTCACCTTGAAGCGGTCGACCCCGTTACCCTGGGTATCGCCAGGGCAAAAATCGACCACAGTTACGGAGGTGATTACAACAAGGTGGCGCCAATTCTTATACATGGCGATTCTGCCATAGCCGGACAGGGAGTTGTCTATGAAGTGATCCAGATGTCTCAGCTTAACGGTTACAAAACAGGGGGCACCATACACCTGGTGCTGAACAACCAGGTGGGCTTCACCACCAACTACCTCGATGCGCGTTCAAGTACCTATTGTACCGATGTGGCAAAAGTGACAAAGTCACCTGTCTTTCATGTTAACGGCGACGATGTCGAAGCCCTCATCTATACTATCACGCTGGCAATGGAGTACCGCCAGAAATATAATGCTGACGTTTTTATTGACATACTGGGCTACCGGAGGTTCGGCCACAACGAAGGCGATGAACCCCGGTTCACGCAACCCCTCCTCTACAAACAGATCAGCAAACATCCCAACGCCCGGGATATTTACGGAAAGAAGCTGGTTGAGCAGGGTATTTACACCCCCGGTGAAATAAAGCAGGCTGAACAGGATTTTAACGGGATGCTCGAAGAAAACCTGAAGAAATCCAAAGAGGGAAGCACCGTGCGCATAAAGCAGTTCATGCAGGAGGACTGGAACAGTTTCAGGTATTCACGAAGTGAAGACTTCTCCGCATCCCCCGAAACCGGGTATGACCGGGAGAAACTTTTTGAGATTGCAAAAAAGATCAATACCCTGCCGGAAGGGAAGCCATTTTTTTCTAAAATAAAGAAGCTGCTGGACGACCGGAACAGGATGTTAAAGGAAAACAGGCTTGACTGGGCTTTGGGTGAGCTACTGGCTTATGGCACCCTTTTACTGGAGGGCTATCCGGTAAGGGTGAGCGGACAGGATTCTGAGAGAGGTACCTTCTCCCACCGGCATGCAGCATACGTTGTTGAAGATTCTGATGAAAAATATTATCCCCTTAAAAACCTTGCACCACAACAGGCCGAATTCAGTATTTTCAATTCACCCCTATCAGAATACGGGGTAATGGGCTTTGAATACGGGTACTCACTTGCGGTGCCTGGCGGACTAACCATCTGGGAGGCACAGTTCGGCGACTTCCACAATGTGGCACAGGTCATAGTTGACCAGTATATCAGCTCGGCCGAGGAGAAATGGGGACTGATGAACGGACTGGTTCTCTTGTTGCCGCATGGTTACGAGGGGCAGGGGCCGGAGCACTCCAGCGGCCGGATTGAGAGGTTCCTGGCGCTCTGCGCCAATGACAACATGCAGATTGTCAACTGCACAACCCCTGCCAACTTCTTCCATGTGCTCAGGCGGCAGATACACCGCCCCTTTAGGATACCGCTGGTTATTTTCACACCAAAGAGCCTTCTAAGGCATCCTGCCTGCGTTTCATCTCTTGAAGAACTGGCTTCCGGGCCATTCAGGGAAGTTATTGACGATGAACTCGCAATACCCGAAGATGTAAAGCAGGTTGTATTTACAAGCGGAAGACTCTATTATGACCTGGCTAAAAGAAGGGAAGAGCTGGGTGCTGCCGATACAGCCATTGTCAGGTTAGAACAACTGTATCCATTTCCTGTCGGACAGATCAGGAAAGTTATAAAGAAGTACGGCAAAGCCGAGAGGTATGTCTGGGCACAGGATGAACCTGAGAACATGGGTGCATGGTCATACCTGCAAAGGGTATTCAAAGAGGTAAATCTTTTACTGATATCCAGGCCGGCAAGCGGCTCACCGGCGAGCGGACTGCTTGAACTTCACAGAAAAAGGCTTGAAAAGATACTCGACAAAACTTTCCGCCAGTGTAATTGTGAGTTGCGACGGACTTATTGCGGACAAAGGTGCGGAAGATTCGCGATCAGGGAATTGAACAAGGAAATGGCTCAATAGGTATCTTAAACATTTTTATAATATTGTTTTAAAACGACAGTAAACCACACACCCAACATGATAATTGAAATCAGGATCCCTTCACCCGGAGAATCGGTAACCGAGGTAGAAATTGCAAAATGGCTTGTAAGCGATGGCGATTATGTTGAAAAAGACCAGGAGGTAGCTGAGGTTGAATCTGATAAGGCAACCCTTCCCCTGCTTGCTGAAGATAGCGGAACAATCACCATCAAGGCTGAAGCTGGAACCGCAATCAAAGTTGGTTCGGTGGCCTGCACCATTGATACCAAAGGTGCTGCAACCGGAGATGCTGTAACCGGAGATGCTGTAACCGAAGACACTGCAGCCGATAGCACAAAAGCCAGATCAGGCAGAAAAACCCCGGGTAAAGAAAAGGCTGAAACGGGTGATGAATCACCAGGGGAAGAAACTTCTTCCGCAGTTATCGCCGCCAGCAAGAATGAAGGTAAAAAACCGGCGGGCAAATATGATGGTTCTGAACCGGCAGGGAAAGATGAAGGTTCTGAACCGGCAGCTCAGGATGACAGCACCGGGAAAGGATCTGAGCCAAATGAGGGCCGGACTGATAACGTTCCCTCACAGGCTGATAAATTAAAAATGTCTCCTCTGGCCAGGAAGCTTATGGAGAAGGAAGGGCTGACAGTTGAAGATATTATCGAAGGACTGGTGAGGATAACCAGGGAAGATGTTGAACTGGTGGCAGGAAGACGGGGTGAAGAGACCGGTCCCGGCAGTACCCGATCGAAAAGAACCGGCAGCCCGTCAAGGGAATCTGACAGGCAGAGAATGTCGATGCTAAGGCGCAAACTCAGTGAAAGGCTTGTTGCGGTAAAGAATGAAACCGCAATGCTCACAACCTTCAACGAAGCTGATATGAGTAATATAATTAATATCAGGAAGAAATATCAAACAGACTTTACTGAAAAACACGGTGTAAAGCTTGGCTTTATGTCATTCTTTGTGAAGGCTGCCACCCTCGCACTTGAAGCCTACCCCAATGTTAACTCCTATATTGATGGCGAAGATATGGTAACACCCGCTTACCATGATATCGGGATTGCCGTACAGACGGACAAAGGGTTGATGGTACCCATTGTGAGGAATGCAGGCACAATGACCCTGGCGGAGATAGAAAAGGAGATCCTGGTGCTTGCTGACAAGGCAAGGAAAAACAGGATTTCGATCGATGATATGACAGGGGGGACCTTCACCATTACCAACGGAGGGGTTTTCGGATCCCTTCTTTCAACACCCATACTTAATCCTCCCCAATCAGGCATTCTCGGTATGCATAACATAGTTGAAAGGCCGGTGGCTGTAACCGGCAGGGTGGAAATCAGGCCCATGATGTACATAGCGCTTTCGTATGACCACCGCTTAATTGACGGCAGAGATTCAGTAAGCTTCCTTGTCCGCGTAAAAGAGATAATCGAAAACCCCCTCATGGTACTTTCAGGTGGATCTGATCCCATAGACACTCTGTTGGATATTTAGATAGTGAACTGCCTTATCCAGGCAATCTTAGTTCTTACCGGTCAGCAACCGGGCTAAAAAACCAGATGCACCCTCCCTCAGACCCAGGTGCCATTCATGGCCCTTTTCTGCTATTTTACCAAAAAAAAGGCAGTATAAATTCTTCGTGTTGTATTTTATCTTATTTTTATTGCGTGAATAGCTTTTTATGAAAGCCTTTATAAAAAGTGACTTCATAAGGCCACTGCTATTTATAGCCAAAGTAGAAACAAGCTTCAGCTATATACTGCAATTCATTTTTTGACCAATGATAATTAACCCCTGATCTGATTATGAAGTATATTTTTTTTACCCTCAGCTTTCTGGTTATTTGCCATCTCAGCTCCTATACACAGGTAGCTGACGGAATCAATTACCAGGCCATTGCTCTTGATGAGACGGGCAACCCGGTTGCCGGCACTGATGAAAACTGGAATGTAATACCTGACAAGCAGTTCGATGTCAGGTTTTCTGTTCTTGGCGGATCTTCTGCCGGGGCTGTCCTGTACCAGGAGACCCACCTTGCCCATACCGATCCTTACGGTATGTTTTCGCTTGTTGTGGGTCACGGAGAGTCCACTGCCGCGGGTGAGCACGGCAGGCTTGCTGACATCCCCTGGGGTGCCGACAAACTGTTTCTCAGGGTTGAGATTGACCTTGAGCGCAGCGGCAACTGGCGTACCATGGATAACCAGCAGATGATGGCCGTGCCCTTTGCCTTTCATGCCCTGTCGGCCGGTGCGGTTTCAAACATAACAGCCCAGGAAGGTCATGATCCTGACGAGCCTATCTTTTCGGTTACCAACAGCAAGGGCGACACTGTTTTTGCCGTTTACGAATCGGGTGTTGTCATAAACATAGATGATGACCCGGGCAAGGGCACACGCGGCGGTTTTGCCGTGGGAGGTTTCAGCAGGTCGAAGGATGATGGATACATCGAGTACCTGAGGGTTGACCCGGGCCATGTAAGGATCAACATTGACGATGACCCTGACAGCAAGGGCACGCGTGGAGGTTTTGCCGTTGGAGGGTTCTCCTCGCACAAGGCCGAGGGTGTACCCGATTACTTCTTTCTTGACGGTACAAGCGCTCTTTTCCAGCTTGATGCCGACGATATTGCCAAGGGTACGCGGGGAGGTTTTGCTGTAGGAGGTTTCTCAAGGAGCAAGTCCGGTCTGTTTGATGATTACCTGGTGGTAAGGCCCGACAGTGTCCGCATATACATAGATGATGATGCGAATAAGGGCACGCGTGGCGGTTTTGCCGTGGGAGGCTTCTCCTCGCGCAAGCAGGGTGATGTTTACGAGTTTTTGCGCATCGATCCCGGTTATGTGAGGGTTGGTATCTATGATGACCCCCTTCTCAAGGGTACCAGGGCAGGGTTTGCCGTGGGCGGCTTCTCATCGCAAAAAGGTGATGATATGCCTGATTACCTGCACATCTTACCCGGCAGCGCTGAGTTCCTGCTTGATGAGGATGCGTCAAAGGGAACCCGCGGAGGTTTTGCCGTGGGAGGTTTCTCATCACAGAAGGCTGATGAGGGCATATTTGATTTCATGACCCTGGAGGCCGACAGTGCCAGGATATACATAGAGGACAACGAGGGGCGCGGCGGCTTTGCCGTTGTTGAGAGGACTGACAACAAGGGGGGCAGCCACGATGTGCTTTATGTTGCTCCCGACAGGACCAGCGTATACCTGAAGGACAACACCAAGAACAGTCCCGATGGCTTCGCGGTGTTCAACCGCGAGGATGATCATGCAGCCAGGCTGTTCTCGGTTTCTGAGGATGGCACCTTTGTTTCAACACTGTTTGAGGCGGTGCCGGTGCTTTACACAAATCTTGTCAGTGCAGGAGTGGTATCGGCAACTATTCAGGGACTGGTATTGAATACCGGGGGTGCTGATATAACTGAGTATGGTTTTGTTTACAGCACCCAGCCCAATCCCACAACAGCCGTTAACGAGGGGATCGTAACCGAAACAGGCGTCCTGCAGGCAGGTGAAACCTTCACTCTTGACATTACAGAACTGGCTCCTGAGACCACCTATTATGTGAGGGCATGGGCAAGGAACCGCACCGGTACAGGCTACGGACAGCAGGTGGAATATACAACACTGCCCGATAACGGACTTTGATCAGTTAAAATAAAAAAGCAATCCGCTGCAGACGCAAAAACCCATAAATATGAGATTTTTTACAGCTACAATACTGCTCCTTTCCCTGCTTTCAGCCAGCTTGCGGTCACAGGATCCTGCCGATGGCATCAGTTATCAGGCCGTTGCGCTCGATGTCCATGGGGATGAACTTGCCGATACCGATGTATCTGTCAGATTTTCCATTCTGGAGGGGGTTGAACGTACCCTGCTCTACCAGGAGACACATGATATAAAAACCGATGAGCACGGACTGATAAGTGTTGTAATAGGCTACGGTGCCACCACAGGTGCAGCCATTGAAGACAGCCTGGGAGGTATTAACTGGGGCACTGACAGCCTCTTCCTCAGGGTTGAGATAGATGTGGCCGCCAAGGGCTCCTACCGGCTCATGGGCGAGCAGCAGATGATGGCGGTACCCTTTGCCATGCATACTGCCAATGCCAGCGCATACAGGATGCATGCCGGATCATGGCATGACGCAGGTGAACCGGTTTTCCAGGTCACCAACAGCAGCGGACAGGTGGTTTTTGCCATTTACGAATCGGGAGTTGAGATTACTGTTGATGACCCGGGCAAGGGCACCCGCGGCGGGTTTGCAGTGGGAGGCTTTTCTTCGCAGAAGGGCGGACTGCTCCAGGAGTACCTGAGGGTTGACCCTGGTTATGTAAGGATAAGTATTGACGATGATCCCCTCAAGGGAACGCGTGGCGGCTTTGCCGTGGGAGGCTTCTCATCCCGAAAGGGCGGTTTGCCTGATTATCTGAGCCTCTGGCCCGACAGGGCTGAGTTCATGCTTGAGCAGGACCTTTCAAAGGGCACCCGCGGGGGCTTTGCCGTAGGCGGTTTCTCATCACAAAAGGGTTACCAGCCTGATCAGTATCTTTTTGCAGCTCATGACAGCGTGAGGTTCTTTATTGACGACGGCGACGATAAGGGCACCCGTGGCGGATTTGCCGTGGGAGGTTTCTCCTCGCGCAAGCAGGGTGAAGAGATTGACTTTATGAGGATAGAGCCCGGCTTCTTGAGGCTTGCCATTGAGCAGCCTGATGACGCCAAGGGCACCCGCGGCGGGTTTGCCGTGGGAGGTTTCTCCTCGCACAAGAGTGACCTTCCCGATTACTTCTCGCTAACCCCGGCACAGGCAGCCTTCACTCTTGACCTTGACGGTGTCAAGGGCACCCGTGGCGGATTTGCCGTGGGAGGTTTCTCCTCGCATAAGGGTGACCTGTTCTCCGATTACCTGTATATAACACCCGACAGTGTAAGGGTTGGACTTAATGCCATGGGCAAGGGTGTGCGCGGTGGTTTTGCCGTTGGCAGCATGTCAGGGAGAAAGGGTATGTACCAGGATATACTGTTCACCACTCCCGAGCTGACCGAGATATATACCAGGGACAGCGAAGGCAAGTTCCTGGGTGGTTTTACCATATTCGGACTTGACACATTATTGCAGGGAATCGACCTGTTCCAGGTCACCTCCCTGGAGACAAGGGTCACTACGACATTTGCCGTGGTGCCCACGGTAAGTACATCTGAACAGGTGACTGACATCACTGCCTATTCAGCCGCTGCCGGAGGCGAGGTGTTAAGTGACGGCGATGCTGAAATAATGAGACGCGGACTGGCATGGAGCCTCAGGGAGAGGCCGAGGGTTGACACCGAATACTCGGATTGGACAGAAGAAATCATACCTGACGGATTCGACGGACTGGGAAGCTTTACAGGCGAGCTTGAAGACCTATTGCCCGGAAGGCAGTACTTCGTGAGGGCATATGCCGAGAATCAGGCTGGTGCAGGATACGGAGATGCAAGGAACTTCTGGACATACAACATCATAACTGCAACTTCAGAGGGTAACGGTACTGTCAGTCCGGCAGGTGAGTCTGTTATTGCCCGGGGAGATTCCATAGAGTTCATATTTACACCTGGCCCTGATCGTATTATAGGTGACGTAACCCTTAATGAAGAAAGTATTATAGACCAGGTAGTCATTGAAGGTAACACTGGTCGGTTCATGTTCGTGAATATCGTTGAGGGCGAACAGTCACTTAAAGCCAGCTTCATAACAACTCCATCGGTTAAAACATCAGAAGTTCAGGATGTGACTCAAACCTCTGCAATTTCCGGCGGTGAAGTGACTGATGACGGCGGATCGGCTGTAACTGAATATGGAGTTGTCTGGAGCAAGTCAGAAAATCCCACGGTTGAAACAAACGACAGCCTGACAGTGGACGGAAGCGGGATAGGTACCTTTACCAGCAGCCTTGAAGACCTTGATCCAAACAGCGCATACTTCATCAGGGCCTACGCTACCAACAGCGCCGGCACATCTTACGGCAGCCAGCTGATGTTTAACACACTGCAAAGTCCCGAACTTTCTGCCTTAACAACAACCTCAGTTACGGAAATTACAGCTTCAACTGCAGTGTCAGGGGGCAGTATTACAGATGACGGGGGTTCTCCGGTAACTGCAAGAGGTGTTGTCTGGAGTACTGAGACAAACCCAAGGGTTGATAATAATGAGGGCATAACTGATGATGGAGAGGGAACAGGTGAATTTACAAGTGAAATCACAGGTCTGAATCCCGGCACCACATACTATGCCAGGTCTTATGCAACCAACAGCACAGGAACGGCTTATGGAAACCAGGTCAGCTTCCAAACCTGGGATGGTATGGTGGTAGATATAGACGGGAATTACTACCCTACTGTCTTAATAGGCGGCCAGGAATGGATGGCTGAAAACCTGAGAGTTACACATTATCAGGATGAAACCCCTATACCCGACGGGTCGGGTCTGGCTGAGGGACTTCCTGAGCAGGATTACTATTTTGCCTATGGAGATAATCCGGCTAATGCCGAAATATATGGCCTTCTTTATACAACCCAGGTTGTGATGGATGAACGTGAGGTTTGTCCTGATGGCTGGACTGTTCCTTCCCAGGGGCAGTGGCAGGCCCTTGACATGCACCTCGGAATGTCATGGAAGGTATCAAACAACTGGGGGGTATGGAACGGTAATGATGAAGGCGGAAAGCTGAAATCAGCAGGAGTTGAACACTGGAATATGCCGAATGTCGGGGCTACTGATGAATATGGATTCTCGGCATTGCCTGGAGGAGCAAGATCCCATAACTTTAGTGGTATCGGGGGTGGTGCTTATTTCCACACCTCATCAGAGATATACAACACATTAAAGCACAGACACTATAGCTTTAACACAGCGAAGTCATGGCATTCAACAATGGCGCAGGGTTCAGCCAAAAGCATTCGCTGTATCAGGATCCAGCCCGATCAGTCGGTACCTTCAGTAGCGACAGGGGAGGTTGAAGCCATAATGCCCACTTCGGCTTCTGTTTCAGGTGTCGTTTCAGATGACGGCAATTCAGAGGTGCTGGCCAGGGGCATAGTTTATAGCCGATCGCCTGATCCGGTGGTTGAGCTGCAATATGGTGATAAATTCATCACTCATGACGGAGAAGGTACTGGTACCTTTACAGGCGAGCTGGTTGACCTTATGTTTAACAGCACCTATTTTGCCAGGGCCTATGCGGTCAATGCAAACGGCATCAGCTATGGTGAGGAGGTAGAATTCCAGACACCAGGCGCAGTTATACCGATGGTTGCAGGTAACGTTGTGATTGTAGAATCTGATCAGACCTCAATTACTGTCAGCAGCGAGGTCACCAGTGAAGGTGAGAGTCCTGTCATTTCACGGGGATTTGCATGGAGTGAGGCGGACTG
>SLOE01000034.1 GCA_007132715.1 Bacteroidales bacterium | reverse complement strand
GTGAGCCTGACGGTGGTGAACTCGAGGGACAGATCATTCGAGGTGGCGATAATTCCCTATACATACGAGGTGACAAACTTCCACCAGATAGAGCCGGGCACGGTGGTGAACCTGGAGTTCGACATCATTGGCAAATACATTACCAAAATAGTGCGCCAGATATTGGCGGAGCAGCAGAGAGCCGACTAGTACGCTTCCTCCTGTTACAAGTATCATATTTGTAAGGTAAAGTTTTGAGACTTTACCTGCAAGTACGCTTCCTCCTGTTACCAGTATCATAACGGTGGCAAATGAACCGAATTCAGGGCAACCGGCCGGCCTTTTAATGTTTTTTTGGGGGTGACAGGTGCCCCGGGGCAATCTGAAGGTTTGCCGTTCGTTGTTTATTCAGTCTCTCTCTATTAATCTAAATTTTCTTTATGAGATATTATGGTCTACTTTTGAGTTTGTTGTTCATGTTTTTCCTTTTGCCGGCCTGTGAGGATGACAATGGCGTGGCTGATCCCATCACTATCGACCTCGATCCGGCGAGTTTCGAGATGACCATCACGGGCGATTTCATGGCCACGGTAAGAGGTTCGGCAATTTTCAGCGAGATTACCGATCCTGATACCGGTGAAGCTGGTTTTGTCATTTACCTGGTGAGCCATGGGGGCGACAACTCGTCGCTGGCACTCGCCACAGGCGACGGAAGGCCGGGATCGGGGACATACCAGATAGTGAATGTTGACGAGGATGTGCTGGAGGGGATCGATGATGAGATGGAAATTGCGCCGGGACAATTCGTTGCCTGGTACCAGGATAACCCGGGGGCGGAGATGAAGCTGTTCTTCTCAAACTCGGGATATATTACCTTAATGGAGTCTAATCCTACGGCTGTTGTGGGAACCTTTGAGTTTGATGCCGATGGTATTGACGCTGCCGACGAAGAGGCGGAACTTTCTGTTGAGATATCGGGCCAATTCTATGCTCTGGGGGGCTCGGTGGATCATTTCTGATTGAATTCGCAGGCGTTTTTTTTAGAATAGATAATTTGCATTATCCGAACTTCACGGCAGCCACTCAACGCTCCGGCCCTCTTCTACTCTAATGCACCTGACGCTTCGTGCTGCTTCGCGGCTGCTGGTCTGGATGCCGGCGGACCAGAAGTTGAAAGTCATAACTTTTGAATACTCATCGTCTGTGCAGGAGCTCCAGTAGTAGCCCCGGCGGCCCTCGTCAATGCTCCTGCCGGAGACTCCGATCATCCCGGCGCTGGGCAGCCTCAGGGGACTCCTGTAAGCCTGACGCCGGCATGGCCTGCGCCAGCTGTCCATCTCCTCCTGCCATTCGCCGGCGGTGGGTAACCGCCAGCCGGCGGGACAAAGGTCGTTGGGATGGACGGTTTCGGTACCATCGTCGCTGGGATAACCGGCTTCGGGACTGTCCCACTGGTACAGGTCGCCGAACGACCCGTCGTCGCGCCTCGATGTGGCTACCCTTACGGCTCCCATGTTGCGGTCCATCCAGCAGGCACCTGCCACTCCTTCAACGGTGCCGTAGGTGACCTTTTCGCCGTCCCGGGTGAAAGTAACCTCTGTGCCGCACGCCGGAACGGTGCTGAAACGGGCCTGCCGCCCGTAGGCGGTCCCCGCCCAGTTGACGGCATATGCCCTGGCATAATAAGTCTCACCCGGAGCCAGTCCGCGAAACTCCCCGGTAAAGTCACCCGTACCCGTGCCCGCCCTCACGATGCCTTGGTTATCTTCAGGTGTGGGGTCCGGGGCGGTGCCGATGATAAATCCGCGCTCCGTCCCGCTGTCGCCGCCGTCATGCATGATGGTGGCTGTCAGTAGGGCGGTGGTCCCGTTGTACCCGGTCAGTTGTGCGGTATGGACACGGGGAAGAAGCACTGAGGTTTTGAGCGACCACTGGCGGGAGTAGCCGGTACCGGTTTCGTTGGTGGCCCAGGAGCGTATATAGTAAACCGTTCCGGGATTAAGCCCTGCCATCGTGCCGCTGACGGGCCCGGTGCCGGCACCGGAGGCTATTATGCCTTCATGGTCATCCACGGTTGGCATCTCGCTCCTGCTCCATACTATCCCGCGGGCGGTGACGGGCAGGTGGCCGTCGCCATCGACCGACATGTGGACCTCCGCCCTGCTTGTCTCTGTTTCGGCAACGGAGAGCAGCGATACCTCCGGCCGTCGCGGCACAGGGGTGGTGAAGCTCTTCTGTTCGCCGTAGCTGGTGCCTGCATCGTTAACGGCCCAGCTCCTCAGGTAATATTCCGTGCCGGGCAGCAGGCTGCGCAGCTCGCTGGTAAAGCTGCCGGTGCCTGCGCCGTCGCGGGTTATCTGGTCGTAGCGGCCGGTGGTGGGGTATTCGCTGGTGCTAACCACCATACCGCGGTTGGTGACCGTCGCGCCGCCGTCATCGACAACCATCCCTCCTGCCATGGCGGTGCGGGAACTTATATTTGTCGGTGCGGTGGTGGTGATCTTCGGAAGACTGGCTGGTGCGGTGGTAAAGGTGATCTCCTGGCCGTAGGCCGCTCCTTGTATGTTGGTCGCGTATGCCCTTAAATGGTAAACGGTGTTGTGCCGCAACCCTTCGATGCTGACCGACCAGGCACCGGTGGCTGCCCCGTTGGCAGTCATCGCGTCATGCTGTTCGAGGGTGGGTCCGGGCCGGCTGCTCCAGACAATGCCGCGGGCGCTTACCGGCTCGCCGCCGGTGGAGATGACGGCACCACCGGAGAGGGCGCCGCGGGTGGTGATATCCTTTACCGCAGAGGTGTGTACGCGCGGCGTATGGCTGGCGGTGGTAAACATGATACTGCTGCCGTAAGAGGTGCCCTGGCTGTTGATGGCATATGCCCTGGCATAATAGACGGTGCCGGGGGTCAGCCCCTCAACGGTGGCGGTGAAGCTGACGGTTGCTCCATCCTGCCGGATGCTGCCTGTATTTTTTTCGAGGCCGGGATATGGGTTGAGCCCCCACACGAAGCCACGGGAGAGGATCTCGCTGCCACCGTCATCAGGTATCTCACCGGTAAGGAGGGCGCTGCTGTGGGTTATGTCGCCGGCTCCGCCTGTTATTACAAGCGGTTTTTCGATGTTGCCGCAGGCTGAGGCAAGAAATAGTGAGGCAAGGAGCAGCACGGCAGGAAGCAGCGCTCTGCTGATGGCCGGCCTGTGATGTTTGGTGTATCGGGCCAGACGGTCCATATCTTTGTTGTTAACGGTTCAGTCCAATCTCTTCAAGGCTCTTGAGCCTGTAAACAATATTGATCGTTGTGAGATAGTAGATGTCGTTCGATGTTGCTGTGGGACTGGTAAAGCCGTCGAGGTAGTCGTTGAAGGACCAGCGGCCGCCCAGCTCAATGCCCAGGTCGATAACGTTCATTATCCCGATCTTTGCTCCAACACCAAAAGGCAGAACCCCGGTAATGAAACCGTGCTCGATATTGTCGCGCTCCCGCCTGGCCTTGAGCGCGTCGTTGGGTATCACGCCGTACACTATGGTGCCGAAACCGGTCCAGATATAGGTGGAGAAGGTGGCATAATTCCGCACCATGCCGCGCCGGTCAAGCCCCTCGCCTATCTGCAGGTCCCGCAGGGGAAAAAACTCAACCCTTCCCATGGGCTCCATGAAAAGGGTGTTGAAAACATAACCCCTTCCGTCATTCGGGCCGCCCGCGTCGTCACCGCTGAGCCAACCCAGGGAAAGATGTCCGCTGAACGATAAATACTGGTTGTGGTTGTAGCGGGCACCGGCAGTACCGGTAAGCCGGGACCTGATAATATTGATGTCCCTGAGCCCGTACCAGTTGTTCTCGGCGGCCGAGCCGCCAATGTCGCCGAAGTAGTTGGCAGAGCCTATACCAGCCTGGAACTCCCAGGGCATGGTCCTCCAGGTCTGGCCGTGAAGGCCGGACGAAAGAGCTGTCAGTAATATAAATGTGATGGCGGAGGTGAGAAGGATTCGTGTTTGCATAACCTGATTTTTCAAATTAATAACCTCAGCTCAGCAGGCAGAACAACCTGTAACCGGCAAAACCAAATATAAAAATAATAATTTTGTAATTAACAGAAAATTATTGCATTAGATTATGCAAAAAAAATGGCCCGTCATTTAATCGCCTCAAGAAAGCCGGCGTTGATGGAGACGAGCAGGTGCTGGCCGAGCTGGTCGAACCGCACCATGACACGGCGGCTGCCGCGGTAGTTGACCATCTCTCCCTCAAGCCCGAGCAGCGGGCCCGACACGACCTTTACCCTGTCGCCGGGATCGAACTTCTCTGACGAAACCTCTACGTCGGCCTCGGTGGCAACCACCCGCCTGAGCACGTCGATCTGGTTCTCGGGAATTGGCACCGCCTTGCCCTCGAAGGTTATGTAACGCACCACACCCCTGGTGTTGAGAACCCTGTAGTAATCTGTCATGTCTATCTTCACAAAGATGTAACAGCGCAGCAGCGGCTCCTCGACCCACTTGCGACGGTCGCTCCACTGCTTAAGCTTCTTCTGCAGGGGCAGATAGGTTTCTATGCCCTGTTGCTGTAACTCGGCAAACACCTTCTTCTCGGCCCTCGAATTGGTGTATGCGGCGTACCACTTCGCCTCGTGCTTCTTAATGGTGTCCATCATCTCTCTCAAGGTATGAAAATCATGTAAAATTAATCAATGGCCTTCAAATTTTTATTATTTTCGCAGCGAAAATACTCTACAATGAAAAACCCTACACCAAAGAAGATAGCTATCTACACGGCGCTGCTGGCGGCCGTGCTGACAACGGGCATCAACCTGCTGTTTGTATGGTCGCCTCTCGATAACTACGTGCCGGTGGCCGTGGCCTCGGTGGTGATAGTTTTTGCCGGGGTGTACCTGGCGTCGTGGATGCTGCTGAGCGATTTCATGTTCAAGAAGATCTCGCCCATATACAAGACCATAAGCCGGCTGCGCAACCGCGAGGAGACGCTGCGCGAGGAGCTGGAGAAAAGGGACCTGACAGAGGAGATAAACAGGGAGGTGGAGGACTGGGCCTCGGGTCAGAGCGAGGAGATGGACCAGCTCAGGGAGATGGAGCAGTACCGTAAGGAGTTCCTGGGCAACGTGTCGCACGAGCTGAAAACGCCCATCTTTAACGTGCAGGGCTATGTGCTGACGCTGCTGGACGGGGCGCTCGACGACCCGAAGGTGAACAGGAAATACCTCGAAAGGGCCGAAAAGAGCATCAACAGGCTTATCAATATAGTGGGCGACCTCGACATCATATCGCGCCTGGACTCGGGCGAGGTGAAGATAGAGTTCGAAAACTTCGACATGGTGCAGCTTGTTAGAGAGGTGTTCGAGCTGCAGGAGATGAGGGCACAGAAGGGTGGCATCACCCTGGAGTGGAAGACCAGACCGAACAAACCGGTACCGGTGCATGCCGACCGCGAACGTATACAGGAGGTGATGGTGAACCTGGTGGTGAACTCCATAAAGTACGGTTCTGAAAAGGGATGTACGTCGGTCGACCTGATAGACATGGAGGACCGCATCATGGTGGAGGTGTCTGATAACGGCCTCGGCATACCGAACGCCGACCTGCCCCGCATCTTCGAACGGTTCTACAGGGTCGACAAGAGCAGGTCGCGCAACCAGGGGGGAACGGGACTGGGTCTTGCCATAGTGAAACACATTATTGAAGCACACAACCAGACCGTCAACGTGCGCAGCAAAGAGGGCCAGGGAACGGTCTTCAACTTCACCCTGATGAAGGGCCGGTAGCCGGCGTGCCGTACCCTTCCCCGAGAAGGAAATCCACAATATTCGCCCATCTTACCCCGTTTCTTTCAGCGCCAGAGTATTTGTCGGCCGACAAAACCAGCTTGGGATAGTTGTCCCTGACAGCCTCGAGCGGACTGAATTCCCTGTCGATTACCTTCTGGCCGGCCAGCAGATAAGCCACCTGGATATAAAGCTTTTCTCCTCCTTTCGTGGCAATGAAATCGATTTCAGAATTGTAAAGCTTCCCTATAGATACCTTGTACCCCCGGGAAATAAGCTCAAGATAGACTATGTTCTCAAGCTTGCCTGAGATATCCTGCATTTTGTCTCCCAGTACCCCGAAGATAAAACCTGTATCTCCCATGAAGTATTTATCATAAACTTCAAGCTGTCGCTTGCCTTTGATATCGTACCGGCTCACTTTGTGGACCATAAAAGCGTCGGCTAGCCAATAGAGGTAATTCTGGACGGTATCGGACGAGCTGGTGAGTCGCTGTGATTTTATGTAATCGCTTATGCTTTTGGCCGTGGTAATGTTGCCGCAGTTCCCGGCCAGGTACCGGGCAATTTTTTCGAGAAGTGCAACATCCCGCACCTTATGGCGGGTAACAACATCTTTGAGGAGGATTGTGCTGTAAATAGCATTTATGTATTGAACAAGTACCTCCTCTTCATACTGCATCTTATGTATGCCGGGGAAACCTCCGTATTTCAGAAACCGGCCAAACTCCTCCTCAGCTTCTTCCGGCGTTTTGTTCCGGAACATAAGATGCTCGCTGAACACCAAAGTATTCAACCTCATCTCGATGTACCTTCCTGTAAGAAGTGTTGCAAGGTCTGTGCTAAACATGCCGGCGTTGGAACCGGTAATGTAGATGTCGGCAATTTCGTCGGCAAAAAACCCGGCAACAGCTTTTTCCCACTGATCAATTTCCTGAACTTCATCAATAAGAAGATAATTATCCTCCTCAGGGACAGATATTTGCTTTGTTACATAATCATGAAGATCTGAATAATTCTTTATGAAATCGAACCGGAGGGAGTCTTTGTTTATGTAGATAATGTTCGCGGAACTGGCTCCACCTGATTTCAGCTCTTCGATAAGCATCCTGAGAAACGTGCTTTTGCCACATCTCCTGATGCCTGTTATTACCTTTATTACAGGCTTGCCAATGTATGGCCTGATCCTGCGCAGGTATTTCTCTCTCTTGATCATATTCGAGTATATTATGATTTTTTCAAATATATGAATTTATTTCGACTATACCCTGATGCGGGTAATGGTAGTGCGACTAAACAAAATTTACAGACTAAAAAAAGATAGTTCGACATCTTTCTTGTCCCAAATATTTGCTAAATTTGGGACGAAATCAACCCAATGGAAAGACCACAAGTAGAAAATAGGATTGCAGAAGCACTGAAAACCTACCCAAGGGGTAGTGTTCTTTTTGTGGACGACTTTTTAGATTATGGAAATCCTGAAAGCGTTAAGAAAGCTTTGTTACGCTTGAAAGAAAAGGAAATTCTTGTCCGTTTGGCTCACGGCATTTACTTATATCCAAAAGTTGACAAAGAACTTGGTGTTCTCTTTCCATCTACGGAAGAAATAGCTAAAGCCATTGCAAGACGAGACAAAGCGAGAATTGTTCCTACAGGTGTTCAAGCGTTGAATAAATTGGGCTTATCTACTCAAGTTCCAATGAAAGTGGCTTATCTTACCGATGGGGCCGCAAGAACCGTTAAAGTCGGCAAGCGAACTATCACATTTAAAAAGACAAGCCCGAAGAACCTTTTAGTAAATGGAGAAATAAGCGGTTTGGTTATTCAGGCACTCAAAACCATAGGTCAAAATAAGATAGATGATAAAACAACAGAAAAAATCCAAGACATTCTAAAGAATGAGAAGAAAGAGAACATCATCAATGATGCAAAACTTTCCCCTGCTTGGATAAACAAAATATTAATGCAAGCAATTCAATGAACACCACTTGGCTCACATTAACAAAAGAAAGAAGAATTGAAATCCTAAATCAGGCAACAGAATTAACAGGTCTGCCAGCCATAGCCATTGAAAAAGATTGGTGGGTTTCATTATGTTTGAAAGCTTCATTTTCTTTGCCCTACAGCGAGCACATTGTATTTAAAGGAGGAACATCTTTGAGCAAAGGGTGGGATTTGATAGAGCGATTTTCAGAAGATATTGACTTGGCAATTGACCGAAAATTTTTCGGATTTGAAGGAGATATAAGCAAAACACAAATAAGAAAACTTAGAAAACAATCTTGTGAGTTTATATCAACAGAATTTCTCAAAGACTTAACACAAGCTTTGACAGATTGGGGAGCAATAGCAGAATGTAAGCTATTTGCACAACCAGCTAACGATTCGGATAAAGACCCGCAGGTAATTGAAATTCATAACAATTCGGTAGTTAACACTTCGGAATATTTACCTCAAAGAGTTTTGATTGAAATAAGCTCCCGTTCCTTAATGGAGCCAACAGAGAAGCGTGAAATCAATTCCATTCTAAGTTTAAATTTTCCAAAGTTGGATTTTGCAACAGATTCTTTTACAATTCCTACAGTTCTATCCCAACGAACTTTTCTTGAAAAGATATTCTTGCTTCACGAAGAATTTTCGCAAGAGCCTGAAAAAGTTCGCATAAACCGACTTTCAAGGCATTTGTATGATTTGGAGAAATTAATGGATACTCAATTCGGCATAACTGCACTTCAAGACAAAGAACTTTACAACAATATTGTTGCTCATAGAGAAAAATTCAATCCGTTGAGGGGACTTGACTATGGAAACCACACTCCAGATAAAATCAAAATCATACCACCAGACGCAGTTATAAAAGAATACGAGATAGACTAGTCAGAAATGACCAAGTTTATGATTTATGGAGAGACGTTGCCTTTTGACAGATTAGTACAGAGAATTTCAGAACTTCAAACACGAATAAATCAATTAAGATGAAAAGAACCACTACCCACAACAGCCTGGAATCACCAGGCTGTTAATTTTCTACAGTTTATCGGGTTTTTTTCTATCTTTGTCCGGTTTTTCACTTAACACGGTTTCAGATATCATTATGAGCAGCAAATTTCCTGAATACAAAGACTTTGACCTTTCGGCAATAAACAACGAGATACTCGGCGTTTGGGAGAGGGAGGATACGTTCCGCAAAAGCATCTCTTCGCGCAGGGGCAAACAACCTTTTGTCTTTTACGAGGGTCCGCCCTCGGCTAACGGTATTCCGGGAATTCACCACGTCATCTCACGTACCATCAAGGATATTTTCTGCCGCTACAAGACGCTGCGGGGCTTCCTGGTTGAGCGCAAGGCGGGCTGGGATACGCACGGTCTCCCGGTCGAGCTGGCGGTTGAAAAGACCCTCGGCATCACCAAGGAGGATATCGGCAACTCGGTCTCGATAGTCGACTTCAACAACGACTGCAAGAAAGAGGTGATGAAGTACACCGACAAGTGGGAGGAGCTGACGCGCATGATGGGCTACTGGGTCGATATGGACCACCCCTACATAACATACGACAACCGCTACGTCGAGACCCTCTGGTACCTGCTGAGCGAGCTTTTTAAACGGGGACTGCTTTACAAGGGTTACAGCATACAGCCTTACTCGCCGGCGGCGGGCACGGGCCTCAGCACGCATGAGCTGAACCAGCCGGGATGCTACCGCGACATCAAGGATACGACAGTGACGGCACAGTTCAAAGTGGTACGCGATGATGATTCGGATTTCCTTTTCGGGGAAGAGAACGAAGAGGTGTTCTTCCTGGCATGGACAACCACGCCGTGGACGCTGCCCTCGAATACCGCCCTGGCGGTGGGGGGCGACATAAAATACAGCCGCATACGTACCTTCAACATGTACACGGGCAAGCCGGTTACGGTGATCCTTGCTACTGATCTCGTGGACAAGTGGTTCCCGGCTGAGGGGGGTAAATTGCCGCTGGATGATTACAGGGATGGGGACAAGGTGGTGCCGTGGCAGTTCGTTGCCGAAAACAGCGGATCTGACCTGCATGGCATCAGGTACGAGCAGCTTCTGCCACTGCAGCAGCCGTCCGAAGGGGGTGCTTTTTTGGTGCTGGTCGGGGACTTCGTAAGCACCGAAGAGGGTACGGGCATAGTGCACATAGCGCCTTCTTTCGGGGCCGATGACTTCCGCATCGCCCGGGAATATGGCATAGGGGCGCTCACACTGGTCGACCGCAAGGGCAAATTCATCGACGAGGCGGGTTGGCTGGCGGGCAAGTACGTGAAGAACGAATATGACGAGAGCATTCCCGAGGGGGCGGAAACGACCGATGTCGAGATCGCGGTGCACCTGAAAAACGAAAACAGGGCCTTCAAAATTGAAAAGTACGTCCACTCCTACCCTCACTGCTGGAGAACGGACAAGCCGGTGCTATACTACCCGCTCGATTCGTGGTTCATACGCACCACGGCGATGAAGGACCGGCTCATAGCACTCAACAACACCATAAACTGGAAGCCGGCATCAACGGGTACGGG
>SLOE01000142.1 GCA_007132715.1 Bacteroidales bacterium | reverse complement strand
TAGGAGAGATTATGAACAGTGCCTCAAATTATTGCGTGCCACACTTGTGGCCTAGCCCGAAAAAGTTTATTTTTGTGCGGCTTGCAACCCGGAAGCCAGCCCTTAACAAATTGAATATTTTACAATCCGGCAGCCAGCCCTTAACAAACTGACAATATTATACAGAATAATGACAAAATTTAAGCGACACCTTATCACCTCGGCCCTGCCCTATGCAAACGGGCCTCTTCATATAGGGCATCTTGCAGGTGTTTACGTGCCATCTGACATCTACACCCGTTACCTGCGGCTGCGTGGCGAAGATGTGATCCATATCTGCGGCTCCGATGAGCACGGCGTGCCCATAACCATCAAGGCCAGGCAGGAGGGGGTCACCCCCCGGGAGATAATTGACCGCTACCATGAGCTGAACAAAAAGGCATTTGAGGATTTCGGGATATCTTTCGATATCTACTCGCGCACATCAAATGACATTCATTACGAAACCGCATCGGAGATATTCAAAACCCTGTATGACAAGGGAGAGTTTATCGAAAAGACCACTCCCCAGTACTTCGACGAAGAGGCGAAGGTGTTCCTGGCCGACCGCTACATCCAGGGTACCTGTCCCCATTGCTCGAACGAGAGTGCCTACGGCGACCAGTGCGAGAGATGCGGCACCTCACTCAACGCCACCGACCTTATCAACCCCCGCTCCACCATCAGCGGCTCGCAGCCGGTGATGAAGGAGACTAAACACTGGTACCTGCCGCTTGACAAGTATGAGCCGTTCCTCAAAAAGTGGATCCTGGAAGGGAAGAAGCACTGGAAGTCCAATGTCTACGGCCAGTGCAAATCATGGATCGATCAGGGGCTGCAGCCCAGGGCTGTGAGCAGGGACCTCGACTGGGGCGTTCCCCTGCCGATAGAGGGGACCGAAGGGAAGGTATTGTATGTATGGTTCGACGCACCTATCGGCTACATATCGGCCACCAGGGAGCTGACGGCCGACTGGGAGAAGTACTGGAAAGACCCGGAGACCAGGATGATCCACTTCATCGGAAAGGACAACATAGTATTCCACTGTATTGTGTTCCCATCCATGCTGAATGCTGAAGGGAGCTATATTCTGCCCGACAACGTGCCGGCAAACGAGTTCCTCAACCTCGAGAACGACAAGATATCCACATCCCGCAACTGGGCGGTATGGCTGCATGAGTACCTGGAGGAGTTCCCGGGCAAACAGGACGTGCTCAGATACGTGCTGTGCGCCAATGCACCGGAGACAAAGGACAACGATTTTACATGGAAGGATTTCCAGGCCCGTAACAACAACGAGCTGGTGGCCATCTACGGTAACTTCGTGAACAGGGCCATCGTGCTTACCAACAAGTATTTTGAAGGGAAGGTCCCCGAAAGGGCTGACCTCTCCGGTTACGACAGGGAGGTGCTGGATACCATGCCTGCAATCCACAAAAGGCTGGAAGAGAGCCTCGACCAGTTCCGGTTCAGGGAGGCACTCAGAGAGGCCATGAACCTGGCGCGGCTGGGCAACAAGTACCTGGCCGACACCGAGCCATGGAAAATATGGAAGAGCGACCCCGAACGGGTGGGGACCATCCTCAACATATCACTGCAGATATCGGCAGCCCTCACGGTGCTGACCGAGCCGTTCCTGCCCTTCTCGGCAGAGCGCCTCAGGCAGTTCCTCAACACAGGGCCTATCGGATGGGAAAGGGCAGGAGAAAGTGACCTGCTGCCGGCCGGACATGCTATCGGGGGGGGCGGACTGCTATTCGAGAAGGTTACCGATGAGCAGGTGGAGCAGCAGGTGAACAAGCTGCTGGCCACCAGAGAGGCAAACAAAAACGATGGCAATAAGCTTCCACCGGCAAAGGAGAACATCAGCTACGAGCAGTTCGCGGCAATGGATATCCGCACCGGCACGGTTCTTTCCGCCGAAAGGGTACCTAAAACAAAAAAGCTGCTCAAGCTTACCATCGACACCGGCATCGACACCCGCACCGTCGTGTCGGGCATTGCCGAATATTTTGAACCTGAAAAAATTGTAGGCAAAAAAGTCTCGTTCCTCGTCAACCTCGAGCCAAGGAAGATCAGGGGCATCGATTCGCAGGGCATGATACTGATGGCCGAAGACACAGAGGGCCGGCTGGTGTTCGTCTCACCCGACGGCGATATAGAAAACGGCTCCATTATCAAATAGTGAAGAGACCTCACCCCCGCCCATACCGGTCCACTATTGCCTCGTTTTTATCCAGCATTCTTATGTGTGGGTCCAAAGCATTCCACCCGCCCCGGTTATCCTGCCACCCCGGTTTTTAACCACTGGTTTTTTTAGCGGGCCACGAAAATATTCAATCTGCCCCCGGTTCTCACGCCACCTCTTCTTTTATCTTGAACTGCGGCCCTTTTTGCAGAAAATATCCGTATATTAGGTTTTTACATGCTAATATACCTTAACGGATGATAAAACCAGAGGAGCAGTTCATCCTTTCAGGCGCAAGGATAGAACCCTTCCAACCGGATATAGACCGGATGAACGATCTGATTTCCAAGATATCGGACTGGAACTACCTTGCCATTCTTGCCAT
>SLOE01000033.1 GCA_007132715.1 Bacteroidales bacterium | reverse complement strand
GAGGCGCTTCCCTATAACAGGCTTTTCAACTCACCCATATCCGAAGGTGCCATTGTGGGGACCGCAATCGGTTATGGCATGTGCGGCGGTCGTGTGATAGCCGAGATAATGTATTGCGATTTCCTTGGCCGCGCCGGCGACGAGGTATTCAACCAGTTGCCCAAGTGGCAGGCCATGAGCGGTAACCTGATCCGGATGCCGGTGGTGATAAGGGTGTCGGTCGGGTCCAAATACGGAGCCCAGCATTCGCAGGACTGGTCATCGCTCGTTGCCCATATTCCCGGTCTCAAAGTGGTTTTCCCGGCTACCCCGTATGATGCAAAGGGACTGATGAATTCGGCCCTTCAGGGTACCGATCCGGTCATCTTTTTTGAGAGCCAGAGGATATATGACATCGGTGAGCATTTTCACAAAGACGGAGTGCCTGAAGATTATTATGAGATCCCTTTCGGGGAACCTGATGTCAAGCGGCCCGGCGATGATATCACCGTCCTTACCGTCGGGGCCACCTTGTACAGGGCGATCGAGGCAGCGGACATACTCAGTGAAAAGCATGGAATGTCGGCCGAGATAATTGATGCCAGGAGCCTGGTGCCCTTTAACTACGAGCTTCTTCTCGAATCGGTCAGGAAGACCGGACGGCTGTTGCTGGCGGGCGATGCCAACACCAGGGGTTCATTTCTGAATGACATCGCGCGCAACGTTACAGAGCTGGCCTTTGATTACCTTGATGCACCACCTGTTGTCGTGGGTGCCAGGAACTGGATCGTACCGGCCCATGAGCTGGAGGATTTCTACTTCCCGCAGGCCGGTTGGATAATAGATGCCATACACCAGCGCATCGTTCCGCTGGAGGGGCACACTGTATCGGCCGACTTCAGCGATGAGACATTGCTGGCCAGGAGCCGGGACGGGGTTTAGCAGGGGTTGCATAAAAAATGGGCTGCCCCCCTCGCATTTAAAGGATGTTGCAACGGGAAGCGGCCGTAGCCCTGGCGTTAAAATGGTGCGGCACCGGGTAAGGGAAACAATTCAGTGTTCAGTGGGGGCTCCTGCAAATGTGGCAGACGACCCGGAGTATTTTAAATAGCATGATTATCTTTACGTAAAAAAAGAGATATGGAAAAAAGAAAACTGGGTAAAAGCGGAATTGAGGTCACCCCCATCGCCTTTGGCGCATGGGCCATCGGAGGCTGGATGTGGGGAGGGGCCGAAAGGAGTGCGGCTGTAAAAGCCATCAGGAAGTCGGTCGACCTTGGAATAACAACGCTCGACACAGCCCCGGTATATGGTTTCGGACTGAGCGAGGAGATCACGGGTGAGGCTGTAAAGGGTATGCGTGACAAGGTGCAGATCCTCACCAAGTTCGGTTTGCGCTGGGACGGCACCAGGGGTAAGTTTTTCATGGCTACAAAGGATAACAGCGGCAGGAGTGTTGATCTTTACGGTTATTCGGCAAGGGATTCAGTCATCGAAGAGTGCGAGAACAGTCTCCGGCGCCTGGGCACTGACTATATCGACCTGTTGCAGATCCACTGGCCCGATCCCACAACACCCGTTGATGAGACCATGGAGGCCCTGAACATGCTGATCAGCCAGGGCAAGGTAAGGGCAGCCGGTGTTTCAAATTATGATGTCCCGCTGATGGAGGAGGCTGCCGGTGTAACCGTGCTTGCATCCAATCAGGTGCCATACAGCATGCTGAAGCGGGATATTGAGGATGATGTTGTTCCATGGTGCATAAAAAATGATGTTGGCATTCTTGCCTACAGTCCCCTGCAGAGGGGGTTGCTTACCGGTAAGTTCGACCCCGGTCACAAGTTCGGCGAAGGAGATGCAAGGGGCGGACTGCACTGGTTCAGGAGGGAAAACATAAAAATGGTAAACGCATTTCTTGAGAAACTCAGGCCGCTTGCAGATGAGAAAGCTGCAACCATGTCGCAGCTGGTATTGCGCTGGACCATTCAGCAGCCGGGTATAACCTGTGCCCTTGCCGGGGCAAGGGATCCGGAACAGGTGGCCGACAATGCGGGAACGCTCGGCTTCTCACTCTCCGATGAGGAACTTGGATTTATCAACATGGAGCTGGACAACCTCGAACTGGTTACCTGAGGATATTAGTATGCATAATATATTAAGTGATTTTCCCCCGAAAGGGGATTTGAAAAGATGGTACGCGGCGAAAGATAACGGCACTGCCCTGAAAGTGAACTGCCATATTCACACCCCGTACTCGTTCAGTGCCTTCGACGATCTTGAACAGGCTTTCTCCATGGCTGCCGGGGAGGAGGTTAAAGTTTTGGGAATAAATGACTTCAATACAACAGAGGGATACAGCCGGTTTTATGAACTGAGTCTGGAATACGGGGTCTTTCCCCTTTTCAACATTGAGTTCATGGGGCTGCTGACAGAGGAGCAGAATGAGGGGATCAGGATTAATGACGCTAATAATCCGGGAAGGATATACTTCTGCGGGAAGGGGCTTGATTACCCGGTATCCCTCAGCGGAAACTCGGCAGCAAAGATCAGCAGTGTGGCCGGTGAGAGCCACCGGCAGGTGAGGGAGATGACGGCCCGGCTGAATGACCTTCTGCAGTCGGTTGG
>SLOE01000161.1 GCA_007132715.1 Bacteroidales bacterium | reverse complement strand
CTGAATGCGCTGAACATCCTGTCCACCGTGTGAAGGGGACCGATATCCTCGTGCACCGGGCGGTTCAGCTCGAGCGATATCCTGTTGAGATAACCGTAGAGATGCTCAAAATTCCTGGCCAGGCGGTCGAATACCAGGTCAAGCTCACCGGCATCGGAAATGAAGCTCCCTGTGCAAAAAGCTTCAAATGCGTCAACATCGCCGTCTGTTTCACGCCACAAAGAGGCAACCTGCTCCACTCCGCGCCTGATCCTTTCGGCATGTTCCGTCCCGTGATCAGCTTCAAGCCGGCTGATAACCTGAGATACATTTCTCCCGTCAACAGGGCTCATATCTGCAGTGGTTCTGTCATTACTGCCGCAGGCAGAAATGATAAAGACTGATAAAAACAATAAAACAATTTTCCCCATAATTTATCTTCCATTTTAATTTAGTATCTTGATTGCAAAATTAAATTCACGATTATCGTGCTCCCTGATTTTTCATTGGCAGTTAACAAAATTAGGGATAATTATAAAACTTATGCAGCACACCTTGCTGAAATAACGTCTTTTTGATGTAATACTTTTTTATAATCAATAAAAAACTACCGATGAACATAATTCAGATATTCAGGTCGGCACTGAGGGCTCTCCGCTCCGATCTGAAAAGCACCATTATAAATATCGCGGGACTGGCAACCGGACTTACGGTATTCATACTGATCGTGCTTTATGTGAACTCCCAGTACACCTACAACACACATATCCCCCACTCCGATGAGATATTCCGGCTGGAAAGGGGATTTCACGGCATAACCAACGGTTTTGAGGCTGAGCGGCTTGCCTCACGCATACCCGAAATTGAGAGCTATTCCAGGGCTGCCCAGAAAAGCGGCTCCCTGTTCTACCGGACTGCTGACGGCCAGTCCACCAGGGTAGTTGCCCGTGGCATAACAGCCGACAGCTCCTTTATTGACATGTTCGACATAAATATCACCGGACAGTCGGCGTCATCTCTGCTCCGCACACCGACATCAATCCTCATTTCGGAAGACCTGGCGCTGCAGCTTTTCGGTGGCGGACAAGCCCTGGGTGAGATTGTCTCATATGAGAACAGGCATAACCTGGTGGTTGAAGGCATTTTTGAACCACTGCCAGCGACCTCAACCATGAACTTTGACATGATCATCCCGATCGATTACCTTCCCCTTGAATACGATAACCCCCATTTCCTCGATTCCCGCACAACCTGGATGTACGAAACGTATTTCAGGCTGAACCCGGACACAAGGGAAACTGTTACTGCAAAGATCTCCGATGAGGTTCCGTCCATATACGAAGGTACCGATGTTACCTTTACCAGGGAAAACGTCAGGGTAGACCTCAGGCCGCTGAAAGACATCTACTTTGCAGGCATAAGCGGCGCACTGCACCGGATGGGCGACAAGAGGAATACATTTATCTTCATGATAATTGCCGGCTTTGTGCTTGTAATTGCCGCAATAAACTTTGTAAACCTTTCCACTGCCCAGTCAGCCCGCAGGTCAAAAGAGACCGGCCTCAAAAAGATCCTTGGTGCGGGGCGTTCAAGCCTTATTTCTCAGATCTGCGCCGAAGGTATTATCACTATTTTCATCTCAATGCTTATAGCGTTAGCACTGGCAGAATTGCTCATGCCCTGGTATACCGAATTTGTCGATACCAGGCTGCGAATTGAATATAATCTGCGAAACCTTTTTATACTGGCAATAGCTGTACCCCTTTTACTTGGTTCCCTTTCGGGGATATTTCCGGCCTTTTTCCTGAGCCGCATCTCGCCCATGAGTGTGCTGAGAAAAGAGCTGACAACAGGAAAGGGAGGGACAGCGTTGCGGACTTTCCTGACCGTTTTCCAGTTCAGCATAAGTATCTTCCTGATCGTGGGCACACTGGTGGTAAACAGGCAGCTCCGGTTCATCAACACATACGACCCGGGCTTTGAAACAGAGAATATCATAGAGCTGCACCTCAATGACCAGGTAAACGAAAGGTTTGAGGTGTTCAAGCAAACCAGCCTGGCCAATCCCGCGGTACAAGGCATCACACGTATCAACCAGCGTCCCTACCAGGCTACCAGTGTGTGGAGCGTGTATCATGGCGACAATAACTTCACCTGGCCGTTCATGCAGGTTGACGAGGACTTTGCCCGGGTATTCGGCCTCAGGATATTGCAGGGCGAGAATTTCTCCGAAAGCATGGTTCGCAGGGGAGCTAATCTCATGCTTGTAAACGAAAAGGTGATCGATGAATTTGAAACTGACGATATACTTGCCGAAACCCCGAACAACTATGAGATTGTTGGTGTTGTGAATGACTTTCACAGCGCATCACTCAGGTCGGAGATGAGACCGTTGACCCTGGTCCTCCAGCCTTCGGGGGCAAGAGGCTTTTCATATGTTAAACTCAGCCCCGATGATCCGGGCAGCGGGATCGAGGCTGTAAGGAACGCCTGGGAAGAGGTGGCTCCCGACTATCCTTTCGAATATAATGAAGTGGGCGACAGGATAGACCAGGCATACATCTCTGAAAAACAGTTCGGGGAGCTTTTCACCTGGTTCTCACTCGTCTCAATCCTTATTTCGTGTCTCGGACTGTTTGCACTCTCTTCTTACACCACCGCAAGCAGGATAAAAGAGATAGCGATAAGGAAGGTTCACGGCGCCACAAGCCTCGGGGTCGGAGTGCTGCTTTCCGGGGGACTTACCAGGAAGGTGCTTGTGGCCAACCTGGTGGCATGGCCTGCTGCGTGGTTCTTCATGAACAGGTGGCTGGAGAATTTCGCCTACAGGATAGACCTTGGCATACCCGAGTTCCTTCTGGCAGCTTTGATAGCGCAGGTAATTGCACTCGCCACCGTATCGTGGCACGTGTACACCACCTCACTTAAGAACCCGGCAGATACACTCAAGTACGAATAGCCCGGGCCCATGCAGTAATGATCCGGATCAAATATCCTCCGGGGTAAATGAACCGGCAAAACCTCCTAAACCCTGTTACAATGAAAAATTTCCGGTTTATTCCAGCACTGATCCTTGTATTTGCATCTGTTTACAATGCAGAAGCAAGAGAGAGTTCAGACCCCGCCCTTAACATCCTGGTTATATGTGCCCACCCGGCCGATGCTGAATACAGGATGGGAGGGACGGCAGCAAAATGGATCGAATACGGCCACAATGTGACCTTTGTATCGGTAACCAACGGAAATGCCGGCCACTTTGAACACCCGGCCGATGAGCTAGAACGCATAAGGCGCGGGGAGGCAAGGCGTTCCGCCGCCGTTATCGGTGCAAACTATGTCGTGATGGATATCAATGATGCCGAGCTTATGCCTACCCTCGAAAACCGCCTGAAGATAATAAGGCTGATCAGGGAGCACCGGGCAGATATCGTTATCACCCACAGGACATGGAACTACCATCCCGACCTGCGGTACACCGGGCAACTGGTGCTTGATGCCGCCTACATGGTCACGGTACCCACCATTGTCCCCAATATCCCCCATCTCGAAAGGAACCCGGTATTCCTGTTCCTGAGCGATGTCTTTACACAGCCCATAGCTTTCAGCCCAGATGTATGTGTTGATATTGACGATGTTATCGATACCAAGATGCAGATGCTCAATGAGCATAAAACCCTTTACTATGAATGGCGCCCCTTTAACCGGGGCTTACTTGACCAGGTTCCCGAAGCCGAAGAGGAAAGAAAGGTGTGGCTGTATGAAAAACACAGGCCAACGTTCAGCGCCGACCCCTGGCGTGAAAAGCTGGTTGAAATTTACGGCAGGGCCAGGGGAACCAGGATAAACCATGCCGAGTGTTTCCAGGATACCGAATACGGCACCAGACTCACTAAGGAAAACATGTTTTATTACTTCCCGTTCCTTGACTGAGTTCCTGCAGCAAGCTTACGCGGAACAGACCGTAGCAGGAAACACGCAGGGGCCACGGGCAGGAGCAAAACAGGATGCATGGCAGGGAACAAAACAGGATTCCCGGGCGGGAGCCGGACAGGATGTACGGGCGGCATTCCCTAATGCAGCACCATACCGGCTACCAGGTACAGAATGAATGCACCGGCCGCCGCAACCATGGCGTACGGGAGCTGCGTCCTTACATGGTCGATATGGTCGCTTGCCGCCGCCATCGAAGAAACCAGGGTTGTGTCTGATATGGGCGATACATGGTCGCCGAACACTCCCCCGCCAAGTACCGCAGCCACACAAAGGGGTACGTTAACATCCATTACAAGAGCAGTGGGAACTGCAATGGGGATCATTATAGCAAAGACCCCCCAGCTTGTTCCCGTAGAAAATGCAATGAATGCGGATGTAAGAAATATCACGGCCGCGATATATTGCGGGTGAAGAAAGTCATCGGCCACCGAGGCGACAAATACTCCCGTTCCCAGCTCCCTGCTGGTGTCGCCTATCGAAAAGGCCAGCATCATCACGATGGCAAGCGGCATCATACCACCTATCCCCTTCAGTGAAAGATCAAACACCTCCCTGAAGGTGAGGATACGCTGCACCACCGGCATGACCCCCGCCACCGTTATCGCTGCAAGCACCGACCATAGCACAGCCGTTGAGCCGGTCCCGCTCATGATATCTCCCTCACCGGTAATGTACAGACCGGCCGGCATCATCGCCATCATCACGATTACCGGGAGCAGCATGTTATACGCCCTGAAGGGGATACCCTCCTTAGGCGTTACCGAGGTCACATCGTCCGACACCATGGGAACGGCATTGTCGGCTATTGTCTTGCCGGTTGTCCGCGCCCTGTGCTCAGCCTTTTTCATCGGGCCGAAATCCACGAAAGTGATAATAATGAAGGCTGCCATCAGAATGACCAGTATGGCATAAAAGTTAAAGGGAATGCTCTTTACAAAGACCCGGACTGTATCGCTGAGGCCCTCGGTCTCCAGCAACCCGATCACGAATGCTCCCCAGGCGTTCAGGGGTATCAGCACACACTTGGGAGCCGAGGTGGAATCGAGTATATAAGCCAGTTTTTCGCGCGATATGCGCAGCCGTTCAAACAGGGGACGCGACACCGAGCCGGCTATAAGGCAGCATATGCTTGACTCGATGAATATAAGGAAGCCCGTCACTCCCGCAAGTCCCGCCGCCCCCCTCGGGGTTTGAGCCAGGTTCTTCCTCTGCAGCCAGTCGACAAACCCGTTAACACCCCCGCTTCTCTGGGTGAGGGTTATGAGTGCCCCGATCAGTGCACAGAAAATGATTACCCTGGTATTTCCCGGATCCTGGAAAACATCGACAAGCGACTGTATGCTCGCCGCCAGTCCCCCGAAAAAGCTCCACTCCTCAATAATTACCCATCCGGCAAGTATGCCGATAAAAAGTGAGACAAAAACCTGCCTGGTTATGATGGCAAGCAGTATTGCCAGTAGCGGGGGAATGACAGAAAGCCAGCCGTAATCCATATATTCTCTGGTTTAGCCGTAAATCAAATGCTAAAATATGAGGAATTCCCGATAAAACAATCAGCAGCCAAAATTACCGGAGGCACATATAAATATTATACCTTTACAAAATAACCAAAATAGCTTTGATTGTATGAGGATAATACAAGAAGATACGGCCGGGGTTGTGATTGACATCCAGGAGCGGCTGCTGCCCCATATCCATGATTCGAAAAACGTGCTGAATAACTGCCTGAAGCTGATCGGGGGCCTGCAGATCTTGTCGGTTCCGCTGACGGTGACCCAGCAGTACACCAGGGGGCTCGGCCCGACGGAACCCTCTGTTGTAAGCAAATTCAGCAGTTTCAGATTTATTGAGAAAACAGCTTTCAGTTGCTGTGGCGAGCCTGCCTTCATCGACGAGATTGCCCGCAATGGAAAGAAAAACATCATAATCTGCGGCATAGAAAGTCATGTTTGTGTGCTGCAGACATGCCTCGATCTTATTGACGGCGGGTACAACCCGGTTGTGGTAGAAGATTGTGTATCGTCGAGAACCCCCGGCGACAAGGTTACGGCAATTGAGAGGATGCGGCAGGAAGGGGCAAGGATAGCGACATATGAGAGCATACTTTTTGAAATGACACGTTATTCTGGCACTGAAACATTCAAAAAGATATCCGGGCTTGTAAAATAATAACCTTTTTAAAGCGATCGGCCCGGAATCTCAGCCCTTGATGAAATTGAGCCCTTATTGCTAAATATCAATTGTTTACCAGGTTATAAAGAAGCATAAACATGCCGAAATGTAAGATTTGTGTCATTTATTTACGATTAGTAACATTTTTTAAAGTATATTAACATTTTGTGTTGAATAAATAATTAGATACATTTATACCGGAAAATACACCTAAATTCTAACCAAAATCCAAAAATTATGAAATTAAAACTTTTACTTTTCTCACTTTTCATGGCCTGCGGCCTGCTAAGTGCTCAGGAAGCCTACCGGCAGCTGATCATTACGGAGGCAGCACTGGGAGCGAGGCCCATGGCCTACGTGGAGATCACGAATATGGGCGATGAGACAGTCAACCTGTCAGATTTTGAGCTTGGCAAGGTTACACCATGGACAGGACGCGTTGGCTATGAGTCCGGCGAGCCCCTTCCTCCTCTCGAGGATTGGTTCAATGTTGGTGCAAACGCATGGATGATGCTTCCTGACACAATTCTCCTGCCAGGTGAATCATGGGTTATTGCAATTGTAAGTGACTGGCGGCTTGGTATGGAGAGGATCGACCCCTTCGTATGGAGATACCGTGAGGCCCGCAAGGACCGCTACGATGTGTCCGATTACCAGATGCATTATCCTGAACTGCCTGCAACCCCGCCAGTTAAGGACAGTGTCACTCCCGGGCATGGTGTCCTTGAGGTATGGAACGGCCGTGACTGCTGGTACCTGAGGCACCATTTCATCAATGGCGACGGTGACAAGGATTCCGTTGTAATTGACCAGGTGGGCGGTGTATTTGACCAGGCAAACGGACAAAACTATGACAGGTCATACTCCGTTGCCGGTATAGCCGGTGCCACCAACACGCATAAGCTTATCCGCAAGGCGACAGTAACAACCGGCAACCTTGACTTTAACATCGGCAGGGGCGTTGACCTTGAGGATTCGGAATGGATGCCCATTCCCCGCAAGAGTCCCCGTCACCACTCAATGTGGCACTATGGTAACCACGGTTCTTTCGTACTGGATGAGAACAGCCTGCAGTCTGATGTTCTTGATGTGGACTGGGACAACCGTGTAATTACAGTTCCCTGGGGAGTGCAGAGGGATGATTCGCTGGTGTTCCAGTTCGATTATGTACCCGGCCTTGCATGGCAGTACCGCTATGTACCCAATCATGCTGACTCAGCATACCTGTCGGCGCGTACAGGTGACACCCTTAGGCTTATCATGCTGGGCGACGAGATGCAGATCGAGGATTTCCACATTGAAGTTCTCGAACCAACTGACGACGCTAACATAGTTGTACCCAAAAAATCACCCAGCTTCGCCACCGGATGGTTCGGAGCCGGCTCGGCATATATAGACAATGCACGCTTCAGGGCAACCGATGGTTATGAGATGGACACCATCAAGCACCAGTTCAACATCCCGGGCATCGCATTCGCAACACGTGTGGACACGCTTGTCACCTACCTCGAGAAGGCGCCCAAAGCAGAATGGGAGATAGTATGGGTGGATGAGACCGAAAGGGTTGACCTGAAGCACGGTGACATCCTGAGGGTAACAGCCGAGAACGGAGACGTGAAGGACTACTTCATCAAGATGGAGGATTACAGGCCTTCTGACAATGCATATCTTGACGCGATCACATGGCCCGACATACCCGCAATGTACCGCGGCGTATTCGGATGGATAGGAGATACAATCCCCGGTTTCTCACCGACAGTATACAACTATAGAATAGTCATTCCCCTTGAAATTGACGATATACCCGCCCTCGTGGCCAAGCCCCAGCAAAACAATGCCAGGGTTGAGGTGACTCGCGCAAGTAGCTTTTTCGGAGATCGTGAAAACAGGTCGATCACTTTCAAAGTGACAGCCGAGAGCGATACAACGGTGCGGACTTATACGGTGCTGCTTGAGAGGGAGCAGATGCCGGAGAGTATCCAGCCATACCAGGCAGAACCGATTATCTCCGAATTCCTTTTCTGGGAGCAGTGGAGCAACGGATACGTCGAAATTGCCAACACTGGAACAGTAACACTCGACATGAGCGACTACATGTTTGTGAACGCCTATTTGGAGGGCCCGGCTACTGCAATTGAATGGGGTTACCCTTTCCATGAACGTTACCGGAAGTACGTACCAGGTTACAAGTGGACCAATCAGCAGGGCGACTGGGAAGATGAACCATATATCTTAGTAGCGGACCCAGCCATTAGTCCGTTAATTCTACCCGGCGACGTATTCACAATGGGACATACAGTACAATGGGCTTTTGCCAATGATTATGAGAACTGGTATAATGCCACCTGGTGGGTACCCGGTGTTCTGGATATAGATTTCGGGTTTAAAGTAGTAGATGGTGAAAGAATTCCTCAGAACCCATGGGGAGAGCATCTTGTAACTGCAGAAGATCCTGATGCCTGGGGCAACAGCGCTGCAAGGGAGTGGAAAGGCGGGGACTTCTTTATCTTCAAGATCCTTAATGACTCCATAAAGCTGGGGCTCAAGCAGGCCAATGATCCTCTTGACTTCGAGCTGATAGAGATATTCGGAACAGGCGACATGAGCGAGTACGATCCCGTAGGCAACGGAGCGCCGATGATAAGCAGCTTCGTCAGGAAGCCGGAGTACGTATTCCCGAATCCAGTACCGGGAGGATCATTCGGGCCGACTATTGACGAGTCTGAATGGACAACAACCAATGAACAATACTGGATTCGGCAGCAGGTAGGATGGCCGCAGCAGATCCTTTTCATTGCACTCGGACTTGGAACGCACAGGTTTTACGGACCAACTCAATACATGTCTACGATTCAGTCTGATAATTATATAGTCAGCCCCGGATATTCAAAAGATGAGACTATCGAAGGAATCGTCACCGGAACGACCGTGGCTGATTTCCTGGACAGAATTTTAAAGATGGATCCCGGACAGACATTGTCGGTCATTGCTAATGGCGACACTCTTGGCGCTGACGATGTGTTTGTCGATGGCGATGACTTGCATGTAATGTCGGCCGATTCGGTCAACATAACCATCTACAACCTGATAGTTTCAGAAATAGGACTTAGCAGCGATGTATTACTTAAATCAGACCTCTTCACTATCGAAGTGGACTCAACAACAGGTATTGTAACCGGATTCCCAATGGGTATGCGGCTCAGAACAGTTCGGAACGGTGTAACCCTGCCCTATGGGGCAAGGTTGACAATAGTCGACGAGAATAATGCGTATGTGCCGCTTCGACGGCCCAACTTCGACACTGTTTACGTCGATGTATTTGCATCCGAAAGGATATTCTTCGAAGTTATTGCTGAAGACGGTGAAACCAAAGTTCTGTACCAGCTGGTACCTGATCAATTCGCGAGTGATGCCTACGTATATTCAGAGTTTTATGATATTGACCAGACCCTCTTCTCAATTGACCTTGTACCGGGCAATACTGCAGTGCCAACTCTTTTCAACAACCTCACAACGTCAAGGGGCGCTAACATGAAGTTGTTTGACAGGATGGGCCATGAGCGAACCATCGGTACAGTTTACAGGGATGACCGTCTCTTTGTAACCTCGCAGAACGAGTTGGTAACAAACATTTACTTCCTTACCCTGCTCGGCCAGAGTGAAGCATACGACGCTTACATTCGTTCAGACACATACATTGTCGATCAGCTTAACAGGATCATTCACATGGAGGTGGATGATGTGCCCACAGTATCAGAAGTGCTTGTGTTACTGGAGATTGCCCCGGGGTCAACCATCGAAGTGATGGATGTTGACAGGGTGGCAAAAACAGAATCAGACATTGTCGCTAATGAGGATATCTTCAGGGTGACCGCAGCCAACGGACTGAACGTGGTAGAATACCAGCTGAGCCTTGTAATATCATCAGTGGAAGATATGCTTTCCGAGGCTGTAAATCTGTACCCGAACCCCAGCACAGGCATCGTTTATATGGATGGTGTCGAGCCGGGCTCAAGGATACAGGTTTATAACATCGTAGGTGTTCCCGTACTCAATGTTGTTGCCAGGAACAGCACCGAAGTTCTGTCACTCGAGAATCAACCGGGTGGGATCTACTTCGTGGTGGTTTCAAACAACAATGAGATAACCGGCCGCCACAAGCTTATTATCAGGTAGCCACTACTATAGCGATCTTAAAAAAAGGCCTGCTTCAGCAGGCCTTTTTTTTGTCTGGTACCTTATCTCCACAGAATAATTTTTCAGACCTTTAAAATATTCCTGCCGGGCCTGCAACTTTTTTTCACTTTTCTGCGTTTGATTCTTGTAAATTGCCGCTTTGGCTATTTGGCTGAAATAATCTATGTTTGCCTTTATAATAATTTTGGGTGACCCCCGTATGGTTTTTTAAAACAGAGACGGGAATAAAAGAATGTCACGACGCACTTACAGACTTGGAACGTTAATTGTACCGGTTTTCTTATTTATTGTTCTTGCCGGCTTTTCTGCATCCCGGCCCGAATTCAGGTATCTGGTGACTGAAGACGGACTGGATGATGGCAGGATCAACTCTATTGTGCAGGACCATTACGGTATTATGTGGTTCGCCACGCAGACCGGACTTGTAAGCTATGACGGTTTCAACTTCAGGACGTTCCGTCCCGTTCTTGGCAACCCGCACAGCCTCCCCGGAAAAACCATAACCGCCCTGTTTGTTGACTCAGAAAATGACCTGTGGATCGTGGCCGGGAACAACCTTTCCCGGTATATCCAATCGGCTGATTCCTTCATTACAATAGATTTTGGTGATCAATCCGGAAACGGGACCATGATAACCGGCCTCGCCCAGTCGGGCGACAATATCCTGATCAACAGGGATGACGGACTTTACCTCATCCCGCTCAAAAACAAGGATGAAAAAGGCTTTATACCTGAAAGAACCGGTATCTATATCAAAAATGAGCCGTTTAAAGGTAATATCAGCAGGATCTTTTCATTCAACAAAACCCTGTTTATAACCTCCAACTGCAAAACAACCGGTTCAGCAACAATATTCAGGTCAGCCCTTTCAGATGGGAATGGCGACGGAAAACTGAATTTAATTCCCGTGATTGAAATTGAAAACAGCATAATCAACTGCATCGAATACGGTGAAACACATAACAGTCTATACATAGGAACTGCAGACGGCCTGTATTCATACTCTTTAACTGAAAACGAACTGACGCCCCGGCCAATTCTCCCCGGTAAAAATATCAGGGAGGTCAGGTACGCCACCAACAATACCCTTTACATAACAGACCAGTCGCCCGAACTGCTTTACCTTGACCTTCATACGGGCCGGCAGGGAAGCTTAAGTCATAACCCCTATCTCCGGGGAAACCTGCCATATGATCAGATAAGTTCACTTTATGAAGATTTTTCGGGTAATTTATGGATTGGCCACAGTGAATCTGGAATAAGTATACTTAACCTATACCGCAAGAATTTCCGCACTCACAGACATGATCCTTTCGACAGCCGTTCTCTCAGGCAGGGTAATGTAACAGCTATTTCAGGTACAGATAAGGAGATCTTCATAGGTTTGCGCAACGGGGGACTGAGCTATGCATACAGGAACCCTGCCAATCCTTATTCCCGGGAGTTCCAGACAATACCCATTGCGATAGACGGAAGGCCGGAGGAGTTTGTACACACTGTATGGGACATTGAAAAGATCTCCGAATCACTTTTCCTTGTCGGCTCAGACGCCGGACTTCTCAGGCTCAGCAGGGAACCGGCCGGCTGGATGCTTGAACATTTCAGCCAGGATACCATCCTGAACCTGCCGGTAAAAAGAGTACTCGCCGATGACAATAATAATATATGGTGTGCAGTAAGCGGCAACGGACTTGTTCTTATACCTGACCAGCGGGATAACATTCCAGGAAGAATTTTCAGCTACGCATCAGACCCGTCAGATGAGGAGACCCTTTCCGACAATAATGTCACTTTCATGGTTATCGACAGCCGTGGCAGATTCTGGGCAGGCACATCCAACGGTATTAACCTGCTTAAAAGTTCATATACAGCTATTGACATGTCAGGGAACCGAAAGCCCCGCCTGGCATTTAAAAGATATGTCGGGGTAACCAGCAGGGATGACTTTCTGAATAATAATGAAATTAACTTCATATACGAAAATTTTGACGGGAATATATGGTTTGCTACCCATGGCGGCGGAATAAATATTTATACCCCCGGGACTGACAGGTTCAGTCATCTAACCGCAGATGAAGGCCTCCCCGGCAACTTCGTCACAGCAATAATACCCGACGAAATGGGGAAGCTGTGGATCAGTACAACAAATGGGATTGTTACGTGGAACCAGCATGCCGGGGAACCGGCATTCAATTATTACACCAGGAACGACGGGCTGCAAAGTGACAGGTTCATTGCCAGTTCATTCTTCAGGGCCGGCGACGGGGAGATGTATTTCGGCGGAGAAGGAGGATTCACAAGGTTCTATCCCCAGCATATCAAACCAAATGAGATTGAGCCCAGGCTGGTATTTACAGAGCTTGCCTTCGACAATATAACGGCAGGGATAGGCGAAACCATGCTCGGAAGGCAGATGCTTGACAGGCACATAAACAAAACCGAAAAAATAACTCTGCCTTCCAGGCACCGGACATTCAACATAGGTGTGGCGGCAATTCACTTTCAGGACCCGCAAAGGAACAAGATAAGATATAAACTGGAGGGCTATGATAACGAATGGAGAATCATACCTGCATATTACAGGGCCATTTATTACTCCAACCTTCCCCCCGGGAATTACTCGTTGCGTGTAACGGCTGTCAACTCAAACAATGTATTATCGGAAAAAGAGAGGCTGCTTGAAATCGAAGTGCTTAAGCCCTGGCACCTGATGTGGTATTCGGTCCTGACAATCCTTGTTCTTGGTGTTCTTCTGATAGGTGGGGGGATTTTCGCAATATTCAGCCGCCAGAGAATGCTCTACGAAAAGAGGATTGACAAACTGACCATCGAGAACACCGAGAGTAAAATGATCTTCCTCACCAATATAGCACATGGTATCAAGACACCTCTCAGCCTTGTGATAGCACCGGTTGATGACCTTTTAAGTAACTGCAGTGACCTGGCTCCGCAATGGAAAAAACAATTGCATCTTGTACGGCGTAACGCAAATTACCTGAATAACCTGATTAACCAGATGCTTGATCACAAAAAGACATCCTCCGGTAAATTAACTCTTATCAGGAAGGATACCGACATAGTAAGTCTCATCAGGGAGGTCGCATTGAACTTCAACAGTTTTGAAACCATCAGGGGGATAAGGATCAACCTGAATATCCCATATGACTCTCTCATTATTGGAATTGACCGGCAGAAAATTGAAGAAACCCTGTACAATATCCTATCGAATGCCTTCAAGAACACCCCTGATAACCGCAACATATATATCAGCCTGGAAGTATGTGATCCCAAGGGTTCAGAGAACGGTAAACCCGGTAATGTCAAAATTACAATACTTAACGAAGGTAAGCCGATAGATGAAAAATACCTCGACAAAATATTTGAGAGATCCTACAAGATAAATAAAAAGACTGAGGGGACGGGTATCGGACTATCCTTTGCCAGGGCCCTGGTGGAGCTGCATGGCGGCAATATAAAGGTTGAACCTGTGCCAGGTATCGGTATGGCATTTCATGTGATATTACCTGGTACCTGCCGGGAAGAAAAAACAGACTGCCCATCAGGAAAAGAAATCAATGGCAGCAGACCTGAATACATAGCAGAAAGTGCAGAGCCCGAAGATCTGACCCGGCAGGATGGTAACACCGACCCACTCCGTATACTGATTGTTGAGGATAACGATGAACTGAGAATGTTCCTTAAGAAAGCGCTTTCCAGATACTATGAATGCTTTGAGGCTTCCAACGGTACTGAGGGATGGCATCTGGCAAATAAGTTCATCCCCGATCTGATCATCTCCGATATTGTAATGCCCGGTAAAAACGGATTCGATCTGTGCAGGGAAATCAAAGTCAATACAAGGACGTGTCACATTCCGGTCATTCTGCTGACTGCCAAAAACATGCAGGAGCAAATCATTGCGGGTTACGAAGCAGGTGCCGATGAATATGTAACAAAGCCTTTTGACCTTGAAGTTATAAGGTCACAGGTATCAAGACTGATAAGGAACAGGGAGCTGATCAGGGAAAAATATATCAGTGAAAACTTCATGGTTGAGGTCTCCGGGTCGGGGCTTTCAAAAGACGATGAGTTCTTCAGGGATTTTATGGGCATCCTTAAAAAGAATATTTCTGATCCCGAACTTAATGTCAGGACTGTTGCCGGAAGCCTTAATATCAGCTCAACACAGCTCTACCGCAAAATAAAGGCATTAACCGGCTATTCGCCGGTTGAGTTCATCAAGATAGTCAGACTACAAAGGTCATACGAGCTTCTTATGGAAAGAAAAACCAGTGTGAAAGAGGTGTGCTACCTTTCAGGGTTCAACAACATATCCTATTTCATTAAATGTTTCAGAAAACAGTTCGGAGTCACACCGGCCCAGTTAAGAGATAACGGTGCAATTGCTTCCGGTACAGCAGGAACAGAAGAGAAAGCTTCAGGATAAAGACCGGCTTGAGCACCCACAGGCAGGTAACACAAAACATACAATTATAATAAAATTACACCGGGCTGCCTGCATATAAACCTGGCGTCTTGAGTGTTAACGGACAATTTAATAATGCATTATATATTGTATCAGATTTTTTTCTATTATTGTACCCTAAATACAGGTAAATTTTATCTTTAATAAGTTTTAATCAATGGCGAATACAATAAAACCAGTATTGATCACCGTGCTTTTCTGCATCGGTCTGATTGGGTGTGAAGAAGGCATATTGCCCAGAGATGACAAATATGAACGGCCTGATTGGCTTGAAGGTAAACTTTACACCCAGATAGCTTCGAATGAGGATTTGTCGACGTTTACAAGAATTATCGAACTGACCGGATATGATACCATACTTGACGTCTCGGGTACTTACACGGTCTTTGCCCCGAATGACGCGGCATTTACACAATGGTTCCAAAACCACCCGGAATACAGCAGGCTGGAGGATGTTCCACCTCCGGTGCTAACTGAGCTGGTAAGATACCACATAATCCAGAACCCCTGGAGCAGGGCGCAGTTGATGTCACTTGACGTTTTCGGATGGATCGACACCCTGGACCTTACCAACGATAAGCCCAGAGGGTTTAAGAGGGAAACACTTCTTCGCAGGGATGATATGAATGTTGGCGTAAGACTTACAGCAAACAGGTTCTCGATAATCGATCCCGCAACAACCACCTGGAAAAGAAGGGTTATTAACTCACGCAAGCTTGCCCCGGTATTCTTCAAGGGTTATTTCGATATCTACGATCTGAGTACCAGCGATTATGAATTCTACTTCGACAGATCGTTTGAGTCGCCCGACGATATTTACTATGCCGGCGGAAGGGTGATCGGCGATGAGATGTTCGCCGAAAACGGGTTTGTGTACACGATCGACCGCGTGGTTGAGCCTCTTAAAAATGCCTATGAATTATTAAGTGCAGATAACCAAGGTTATAATTACGATAAATTCCATGATTTTGTAAATCAGTTCCCGGTCTTCACATACAATCAGCAGGAAACTTTCCGCCAGCCTGGAGCTGATCTTGGACTGGAGGTTGATTCACTTTTCAACCTGACCTACCCTGATCTGGCTTTTAACATCGCAAACGAAAGGACCCAGGCTCCTCCGGGCACATTCGGGTTGCCCAGTGATGTTGCCATCAGGTATCATCACGGACTGGTAGCGCCGACAAATGAGGCTTTCACCCGGTTTATCGATCAGTACTTCGTTGGATCGGGCCGCTGGGGCAGCATTGAGGCCGCACCGGCACATATCCGCCGGATTGTGGCAAATACCCACATGTCATATAACCCGATCTATCCTACCGATTTCAGCAAGGGTTTCTATAACGGCGAAAGGGATATAGTAACACTGGATGAAGGAACCGTTGTTCACAGGGAATTCGGCAGTAACGCCACTTTTATCGGTGTTGACGAAGCCCTTGTCCCTCGTGCCTTCAGCAGCGTAACGGGTCCGGTCTATCTGCAAAGGGGCTATTCCATCGTCATGACGGCAATTGAACAGGCGGGGCTACTGCCGACGCTGAAAAGGATAAACCAGCAATATGCATTCTTTGTTGAATCGGATGCCAACCTGCGCGAGGACTCATCGCTTGTATATAACGCTGTCGACAGGACTTTTGCGGCCTGGCAGCTTCCACCCATCGGCGGAGGGAACCCCACTTCATTCGGAGTGTCGACAAGGGACCTGCGCACACTTCTGCTCAACCATATAGGCACTGATATGCCGACCGGGCAGGCAAGAAAGGAGTTCATACCCAACCTCGCAGGCAATTATATCGTAATCGATAATGAAACCGGAGAGGTCAGGGGAACCCAGCCAACAACCGAGGGCTACAGGGGGTACCAGGCCATGCAAAACTTTCCCCGGCAGATAAGCACCAATGCCGACAACGGTATAACATATGACATAGACAACTGGATGAGCTGGGGTGCGGGTGATATCTACACGAGGATGCTTACCGGCTTTCCCCATTTTCACAACCTCCTGGTAAGAGCCGGACTTGCTCTGCATCAGCTCAACAGGTACAGCTTCGTTTCCGAGAACCAGTTTTACACTGTATTCGTGCCTACCCCTGAGGCGATAGCTGAGTCAGGGGCAAACGACATGCCTGATAACAGCAAGGAACTCAGGGATTTTGTCATGATGCACTTCGTGCAGGGAGATGCCATCTTTACCGATGGCCGGAAAATGCCGGGCTATTATGAAACATCCCGGGTAGATGAAAGATCTACAACGTACACCACCATTTATACAAGTATATATATTAACCCCGGTTACGATGTTATCGGAATTGCCGGCAAAGACGGCAGCAATTATGCAAATGTAGTTGAGTCGGCAACAACCAACGTCATGTTCGGACGCACGATAGTGGAAGGCCAGGGGCAGCAGACAATACTTAATGTTGTCAACCAGGGTGTGATACATGAGGTAGACAGGGCCTTCTCCCTTGAAAATATGGATACGAGATAATTTATAAAACAAATTATTACAGATGAAAAATTTTAACAGATCCTTTATCCTGTTACTGGCGGCATTCAGTTTTATCCAGGCCTCTGCACAGCAGAATGTAGTTAGGGGCAGAATCTACGATATGAGCGACAGGACCACCATTGTCGGAGCCAACATAATAGAGTATGACAGTGATGAACGTGTTGTCAACGGAGCTGTTTCGAATGTGAACGGAGATTTCGTGCTGCAAATGCAGAACCCCGAAAATACGGTAAGGATCAGTATGATAGGTTATGAAATACAGGAAATAACCCCCGATTTCTCTGCCCCCATGGTCGTTGAACTGCGTTCTACAACGGTGGAATTCGAAGAGGTTACAATCACGGTGAGGGCGAGTGACCACACCAGGCTGACAAATATCGCCGACAGGGATGACGCCTCCTCAACAGTAAGAATTGATATGCGTGAAATGCAGGGCGCAGGGTTTGTCTCTCCTGCCGATGCATTGCAGGGCAGGGTTACCGGCCTTGACATCATTGCCGCATCAGGTGACCCGGGAGCCGGTTCGCATATAGTGATTCGCGGACTGAGTTCAATGGGAAACAGCAGGCCGCTGATAGTAATTGACGGGATCCCCCAGTCCAGGGTTGCATCCGACTTCGACCTTGCATCGGCCGATGTTGAAGATATAAGTAACCTTATCAATATAGCCCTCCAGGATATCAGGTCCATATCGGTCCTGAAGGACGGTGCCTCAACGGCCATATACGGTTCCAGCGGGGCAGACGGAGTACTGCTTATCGAGACCCACCAGGGGCGGCTGGGTAAGGTACAGTTTGACTACCAGTACAGGGGTGGCCTGAACATCCAGCCCGATCCGATACCCATGCTCGACGGAAATGAATATATCATGCTGCAGCTTGAACAATGGCACAACAGCAGGGGGGTATTTACCATCCCGCCGGAGATCGCGTTCGACAGGGATTTCAGGGATTTCTACAACTACTCCCGGAACACCGACTGGCTTGGGGCGGTAACCCAGAACGCCGTTTCGCATGACCACTATTTCAGTCTGAGTGGTGGAGGCGAAAGGACAAGGTACTTCACCTCATTCGGTTACATGAATGAAGGAGGAACAACCATCAATACATCCGCACAGAGGTTTTCAACCAGGGTCAACCTCGACTATTTTCTCTCCCGCAGGTTCGTTTTCACGGTCCAGTTCAACTACACTAACAACCAGTATGAACGGAACATGAGGGTCGACGGCAGGAACATCAGGGAAATGGCCTATATTAAGTCTCCAAACATGAGTATCTGGGAGTACGATGCGAACGGGAACCCTACCGGCGAATACTTTAACCCCATCACCAGCTACCAGGGCAGCGGCGCAACTTTCTTTAACCCCGTTGCAATATCCAACCTCGGGAGGAATGACCGGTTTGAAAACAGCCTTGAAAATACTTTCAGGGTACGTTATAATATAACAGACTGGCTGACCTTCAGGGAAACCATTTCCTTCCAGTATCACGGCAACAAGGAGAAGCAGTTTCTTCCATACAACGCCCTGGGCACTGACTGGCTGGCATGGACAGTTAACCGGGCTGAGGAGGGTAACGGCAACAACACCTCGATCCGTTCGGAGACCCAACTCGCGTTCAACTCACCATGGGATGTCGACATTCACGAATTTTCAGGTGCGCTTACCTGGATAACCAACCAGTCAGCTTACGAATGGATGAACCTCCAGGCGAACAAGATACCCACTACCGGAATCCAGGACCCGGCTATCGGGGGACAGATCAACTGGATCGGGTCAGGTTCGGGTGAGACCAGGGAACTGGGGGCGCTGGCAAACCTCAACTACAAGTACAGGGACCGCTACATGATCCAGACAATTCTCAGAGCTGATGCGCATTCCTCATTCGGGTCAGCCCACCGCTGGGGACTGTTCAAGGGTGTATCACTCGGATGGCGTTTTTCCAGCGAGGAGTTCCTCAGCAATGCTCTCTGGCTTGGAGAAAGTATGCTCAGGCTGAGCTGGGGTGTTTCAGGAAGGCAGCCCAGGGATGCCTATGCCCGCTTTGCAAGATATGAATCGGTGGGCACCGGAAACTACATAACCTTTCCGGCCATCGGGCCACAGCAGGTGCAGCTTGACAACCTCCAGTGGGAGAGTATTACCTCATACGATGTGGGAGTTGATATCAACCTTTTTGATGACAGGGTGTTCATTACCGCAGAGGCTTATGAAAAGATCACTGAAGACCTGCTGTTCGAGAATTACAGGATACCGACATCATCAGGTTTTAACCAGCTCAGGTTCCTGAACGGTGGAGAGCTCCTCAACAGGGGCTGGGAACTGCTGATGGATTACAGGATTATCAGGACGGCGGACTGGAGGTGGTCGGTAAATTTCAACACCACCCAGAACACCAACAGGTTCCTCAGCCTTCCTGAAAATTTCAACACTGAACAATCAACTGCAATCGGTAACGGTGAGTTTCCAAGGAGGGTGGTTGTGGGAGAACCCATCGGCTCATTCTTCGGTTTCAGGTACCATGGTGTATACCCCACAGATGCCGATGCCTTTGCAAGGGATGCTGAAGGAAACATCCTCCGTGACGGCCAGGGTAACCCTATACCGATGACTTACCTGGGAACATATACCTTCCGGGGCGGAGATGCAATATATGAAGATGTCAATAACGACGGCCAGATAGACCTCAACGATGTGGTTTACCTTGGAAATTCAAACCCCCGCTTTACGGGAGGGTTCGGTAGCTCATTAAGGTACAGGAACTTTGATCTGACATTGAGTTTTCATTACCGTATTGGATTTGATATTATCAACATGGTCGCGATCCAGACTGAGGGAATGCTCAACCGAAACAACCAGAGCAAGGCTGTTCTGAGCAGATGGAGGACACAGGGGCAGGATGAACCGGGTATGATACCCAGGGCCTATATGGACCATCCGGCAAATAACCTGGGATCTGACAGATATGTTGAAAGAGGGGATTTCCTGCGAATAAACAGCCTTCAGATCCGTTACAGGCTGGATGACAGAATTGCCCAAAGGTTCAATGCCCGCTCGGCCAGCATCTCACTGAGCGCAAGAAACCTTTATACTTTCACCAACTATTCGGGTCAGGACCCTGAAGTGGGACAGGATGCAAGCAATCCATTCTGGATTGGCGTAGACAGGGCAAACACACCTCCGCCAAGGGTTACAACACTGACCATAAATATCGGCTTCTAAAATAATTTGGTTGAACTGCTAACTATATAATAATGATGAAGAAAACTAAATATTTACTGATCGTACTGGCAATACTTATGCAGGCCTCCTGTGATGACTGGATGGAACTTTTACCACCAGAGGGCCTGACCAGGGAACATTTCTGGCAGACCAAGGAGGAGGTTGAAGCTGTGGTTATGGGCGCCTATGAGGCCTTCAGGAGCATGGACGGCCACCTTTTCAGGCTGGGGGAACTCCGCGCCGACATGATAACCGACGGAGGCAACATGCCCGCTGCCGACAGGAGAATTATGAACGGGAATATACACCCTGACAATCATCTTACCAACTGGAACAATTTCTACAGAATTATCAACTACTGTAATGAAGTGATTGAAAATGCACCCGAAGTGCAGCTTATTGACGATACATTTACCGATTACCAGCGTCAGGGATACCTTGCTGAAGCCTATTTTCTCAGGGCCCTGAGCTACTTTTATCTGGTGAGGATATACAGGGACGTGCCGCTTGTTCTTCAGTCAACAAGAAACGATGAGGCTGAGGTATACCTGCCCAAGACAGACGGAAATGATATACTTAACCAAATAAGGAACGACCTGGAGCAGTTCAGGCGTTATGCGCCGGTTGAGGGGTACAGGACCATCGTAGAAAACAAGGGAAGGGCCACAAGGGCGGCATACGATGCCCTGCTGGCCGACATAGCGTTGTGGCAGTTTGACTATGAGGCTGTAATAACATATGTTGAGCGGATAGAGAGGGCAGACAACCACATGCTCCTGATCAGCTCCAGGTGGTTTGAGCTGTTTCATCCGGGCAATACGGTCGAAAGTATCTTTGAACTGCAATTTGACGATAACCTGGGACAGCAGAACAGCCTCTATGGTATGACAAACAGGAATGCCAATTATTTCGACCCTAGCCAGACAGCCCTGCAGATGTTAGCCAGGAGACACGCAAGGGAATTGTACAGGGGTGAAGATGCGTCAATAAAAAGGTACGGAGAAGATGAATACATAATCTGGAAATATGTGGGGCTTGCAGGTGATGGTACATCGACAAGGCCGGGCTTTCTTCAGAGAAGCGCCAATTTAGTCATATACCGTTATGCCGATGTACTTCTGATGAAAGCTGAGGCACTTTCCCAACTCGGCAGGTTCCAGGAGGCCCTGGAGATAATAAATGAGATCCGCTTCCGTGCAGACGTGCCTCCTATCAGCCTGCCTGCTTCTGAGATTGCATACGAGGACGCAATACTGAACGAAAGGGCCCGGGAATTCGCCTATGAGGGAAAAAGATGGTTCGACCTGCTCAGAATGGGAAGAAGAAACGATTATGCCCGCAAGAACGTACTGATCAACTTACTGGTAAGCAATGTCCCCTCAACACAGAGAAGAATTCTGGCAATGAAGCTCAATAACCCGATGGGATGGTATCTGCCTATTTATGACCAGGAAATTGAGAGTAACAGGAATCTGGAACAGAATCCCTATTATATATATTAAGCTATAACATACACTTGAATGATTATGAAAAAGATAATATTTATAACAGGAGCATTCCTGATCGCATTCGGGTTTGTTTCATGCGTAGATGATGAGGTGGAAGCTGGTTTTGAAGATATGACCCGGCTGACAGTATACGATTATATTGTTGAAAATGAAGATGATTTCTCAAGCTTCCTGAGCATTTTGAAGAAAGGCGGACTGGATAAAACACTGAGTGCATACAACCCGCACGGACTGGGTTATTCGCTCTTCCTGCCCGACAACGACGCGGTAAGAAGATATGTTGAGAACCACGGAAGGTTCAATTCTCTGGATGAACTGCTCAATGAACCCGGTTATGCAGAATTGCTTGCGAAGTACCATACGGTCAACATGAGCATCCATTCAAATGATTTCCCGTTCGGGGCCCTGCCTGAACCAACCCTTTCAGACGACCTGCTCGTTGTCAGTTTCGTTATTGAGACCGACACTTCATACTATATGATCAATAACCAGGCCCCCGTGACATCGCCCAACCATGAAGTGTCAAACGGATATATCCATCAAATAGGTGAAATGCTTTCGCCTGTAGCTTTCACAACCTACGAGTGGCTTCAGGTTCATGAAGGATATTCAATCTTCAGGGAAGCTGTTGAGTTGACTGGTTTTGAAAAGTTTACCAACATCGATGTAAAAGATGAGGATAACAATGTCAGACCGATTACCCTGCTGCTGGAGCATGATTCCATTTACAGCAAACATGGTATTCACTCAATTGATGATTTGATAGAGAGAATAAGTCCCGACAATCATGACTTTACCAATCCGGCCAATCCCCTCTACAATTTCGTTGGCTACCATGTGCTTACAGGCAGCTATTTTATGGATGTTTTTGTTGATGTTGCAACCAACTACACCACCCATGCCGAAGTGCCTGTCCACATAGACGGCCGGGGGGTGGATATAATGATCAACAGGGGGAGGACGATTTTCGAGACAATCATCGTGGGACCGGATACCACTGTAATTGACTGGATAGGCTTTTATTACGATGCAAGTAACATTATTACCCGAAGCGGGGCAATTCACTATATCGACCGGGTGATGAAGCCTGTGCCCCCCTCCAGGGCCACCATGAACTTCGAGTTCTGGGATGAACCCTACTTCAACCGTTTCAGGAACCTGCTGGGTGAATTTCCGATCGAGGATCCTTCATTGCTTTCGGTGGTTGATTACTCGGGAGAGGACCTTTATTACGTAAAAAGGACCGCTGAGGAAACCAATGCCTGGAGCAGAGACTACATTATGATCAACGGCGATTTTTCGGTCAGCTACCGGTTGCCGAGGATAGTACAGGGCAGGTACCGGGTATTCCTGAGGGCTGACCGGTACAATACGCAGAACGCAGTAGTTGAAGTCTTTGTTGACGGAGTTAAAATAGGAGGAGTTATAGACCTCTCGACCGGCGGTTCGGCAAACAACCCGTTCCAGAATACACTCGTGGGGACCATAGATTTTACCAGGTATGAAACCCATGTTGTAACTGTCAGGGCACTTATCCCAGGAAATTTCAAATGGGACCTTATCAGATTTGAGCCTGCATAATAACTAACTAGCAAAACATCAACCAATGAAATATTACAATAACATTACCGGGTTCATTATCAGCATTGTCATATTAATTTTTGTGGCAGGCTGTGAAGAAAGATGGCAGGAGCATTATTTATCAACCCCTGAGACCGTGAATGAAAATGTATGGGATGCAATTCAAAAGAACCAGGACCTGTCGTCATTCGTGGAATATATAAAGGAGCATAAATACGATACCCTGTTTTTATCAAACGACTCCTACACCCTGTTCATACCCGACAACGAAGCAGTTATCAGGTACAGGGAGGAGAATGAGATAACAACCCGCTTGCTTGACTACCATATTTCAAGGCATGTCATTCAATCCTCAAGCATAACAGGCAAGGTAAAAGTCCAGACTTTCGCAGAAAAGTTTGCATTGCTTGACAATACGGGTGCTAACCTTTTATTTGACGATATTGCCGTTAGTTATGAAAGCCCCCTTTATGAGAACGGCAAATTCTTCATCCTTTCTGATGTCGGTTATCCCAGGCCAAGCATCTATGAATATTTTGCAGCCAACAACCCTATCCTGAAAAGCTATATCGATGATCTTGACTCGATTATTGTAGACATGGAAAAAAGCCGCCCGATAGGCTTTGACGAAGAAGGGAACACCATATTTGACACGGTTGCAATAATCTATAACGAATTTGAAGAGATGTTCTTCCCCGTGCGCAAGGAGTTCAGGAACCGGACCGCTACAATAGTGTTCCCGAATGAACCCGAGTACAACCAGGCACTGACTGAAATGGCCGAATTTATGGTAACGTACCAGGATCATACCGATATCCCCGAAGAATGGCAGAAAGATATCCTCATCCCCTACCTTCTTGAGCAGGGTGTTTTTGAAAACATGATCGAGGAGAGGACCTTCCGGATCCCGACAAACAGGGACACGGTAAAAATGAAGAATATGTTGGGTGACAGTGTGATAATTGACTACATGGTTGCAAACAGGGTTATTTGCAGCAACGGCTATGTTTACAGCTATGAGAACTTTAAGGTTCCTGATACATTGTACAAGGGAGCAGTAAATTTCGAGGGGGAAAGCCTTCTGAGGGAGATCGGTTTCAACAGGTATGCCTGGCGTGTTGGCGTAAACGTTGTAAGTGATATGTCATTTACCCCTGACAGGGATTATAATACAAATGCCTCCAATGACTCTTTGTTCAGGGTCTCCTTCCCTTCAAAATATGCAGGTGCCTTTTCTATTGAGTTCAGGGTCAGGAACCTCTTCCCCAGGAAATACCTGATGGTTGTAGGGACAAACATAAATCTCGGTGGCATTTATGATATCTATGTGAATGATGAGCATGTAAGAACCATGGACTGGGCTGATTACCAGCTGCAACGGGGAATGATATGGAGTGTGACAGGCAAACACAGATACATACCAGTAGGTACATACAACAGGTTTGATGCATTTGTCGACAACAAGGCCGAATATGGTGAAACCATGATAAGGTTCGAGTACAGGGAACCCGGCAATGTGCTGCATAACGGGTTGACCATTGATAATCTCATGTTTATACCTTATGATTTTTAATATGCACCAGCATGACCATGAAAGTCAACTGGATTTGGCAATAGTAAAATGTAAATACTTTAAAATGATGTACATCTTCAGAAATCTGCTTAATATAAGGAATGTGATCCTGCTGAGTGCACTGATGCTTTCAGCGGCGAATCTGTCAGCAAACCGGGATTCACTGTTCACTGTTGAAGGGATTGTTTATTCCGCCAGCGGAAGACCGGCTTCCGACATCACCATCAGTGTGGAAGGCTCTGATGATCTTCCCCTTGTGACGGATGAATCAGGCACTTTCAGGTTACTGGCTCCTTCCGGCGAGAGCTGGATAATGGTATCGCCCCTTAGGGGATACAAGGAACAGAGGATTTTTCTGAATTCCCGCGATTACCTTACCATTTACCTGACGCCCACCAGTATGTTCTCAGGGTATGATGAACTGGAGGTGCTGTCACAGAGACTGAGCAGAAGAAATCTGGTAGCCTCTTTTGATAATATCGACATGAACAGGATTCACCATACTCCTTCCCTGTCAATCGACCAGTTCATGCAGGGCCGTGTGCCGGGCCTGCATGTGGAGAATATGTCGGGTACACCCGCCGGCGGCGCCGTTTCCATGATAAGGGGGCTTAACTCCATCAATGCATCCAGCCAGCCCCTTTACGTAGTAGACGGTATACCACTGTTAGAACACGGGGTTTTCGGTTCAAACCTCCATGGTTATGCGTACAACCCCCTTACGGCTATCAACCCGTTCGATATCTCCCGGATCACCGTTGTAAAAGATCCGGCCCTGACCGCTGCCTACGGATCAAGGGGATCCAACGGCATAATATTCATTGAGACTCTCGATCCAAACATAACCGAAACAACGATCGACGTTGATTTCAGGGGAGGGTATTCACTAACCCCGCCCAACCTGATACCCCAACTGAACGCACAACAGCACAGTACATTAATGAATGAGGTGCTGTTTAGCTCGCCCATGCTTGAGGAGCATATTACCGAGCATTATCCAAATCTTTTCCTCGAAAGGGATGATGACAGGTTTATTGACTACCAGCATAATACCAACTGGCAGGAACTGGTCTTCGACAATTCGTATATGTCAAATTTCAACATAATAGTTAAGGGTGGTGATGAAATTGCCAGGTATGGCCTTTCATTCGGGTATATCAAAAGCGAAGGAATTATCAGGAACACCGGTTATGAGGGCTATAACCTCCGTTTTGTAAGCCGTCTCAACATGTTCAGGTGGCTGGGCATGGATGCCGGTGTTTCCCTCAATTACAGCTCTGCCGATCTGAGGGAAACAACATCGGCCTACGGTACCAGTCCGGTACTCACAAGCCTTGCCAAATCGCCCCTTCTTAATCCCTACCAGTATGATCTTGAAGGAAGGATGCTGATCAGGTTATCGGAAGTTGACGAACAGGGAGTCAGCAATCCGCTCGCTACAATAGAAAACTATTCGGCCGGAAACGACAACTATAACTTCATATCGAATCTTAACTTCAATGCGATCATATCAAATAATTTTTCGATAAGAAGCAACTTCAGCCTCAGCTACAACGTGTTGAAAGAGCTGATATTCATGCCTAACCAGGGTATGGCTTTGTATTACGACAAGGAAGCCATCAATGTATCGAAGGCCACAAACAACTCTATCACCACTTTCTACAACAACAATTATGCTTTATATCATAATACATTCGGACAACACAGGATAACCTCAAATACCGGCGTCAATATACAGACTAACCAGTTTGAGATGGACTGGGGACTGACAAAAAATGCGCATCCGAATGACCGGTACCGCGCTATTCAGCATGGCCAGGACAACCTGAGGGAACTCGGCGGACAAAACAGGACATGGAACTGGATTTCTATTTATGAAAACCTGAATTATTCTTACATGGACAGGTACCTGCTGACCGCCAGCATCTCTCTCGACGGTTCTTCAAGACTGGGAAGGAATGCCGACAATACCCTGTCGGTAGGTGGCAATCCCTTCGGACTGTTCTACGGGGCAGGCGCCGGATGGAGGATCTCGAGCGAGCAGTTTATGAGGGATTTGCCCTGGCTTGAGGAGCTTAAAATAAGAGCCAGCTATGGAAAAACAGGGAATGACGACATTGGTGAGGCAAGCGCCACAAGGTACTACCAGACTGTAAGATACAGGGAAACGGTTGGATTGTATCCTGCAATAATGTACAATGACAGGCTAACCTATGAAACCGTTACCCAGATGAACGCGGGTATTGATTTTTCATTGTGGGGAAGCCGTGTCGCAGCGAAAATAGACTATTTTATCTCCCATGTTGACAACATGCTCATATTCAGCCCTCTTCCCGCTTACATGGGATACAGTACCATCATGCAGAACGGCGGAGCAATGGAGAACCGCGGGTTTGAGTTCAATACCTTTGCCAGGGTGGTAGATGCCAATTCATTCAAATGGGACATTCATGCATCTCTTACCTCAGTCAGCAACGAGGTAACAGAGATCCAGGGCAACAGGATCATTACCGACGTAAACGGCATACAACTTGTTAACCAGCCCGGATTTCCTGCAAACAGCTTCTACGGCTACCTGTTTGAAGGGGTTTATCATACCCGGGCCCAGGCAAATGAAAGAGGGCTGGTAAACGACAGGGGAATACCCTACAAGGCAGGAGATGCAATCTATGCAGATCTTTCAGGACGCCAGGGAGAGCCTGACGGCATAATCAATGATTTTGACAAGACCTTCATAGGATCTCCGATACCTGACTTTTTCGGGGGACTTCAAAATACATTCTATTATGGCAGATGGACAGTAAGCGGCTACCTGCAGTTTGTGGCCGGTTATGATGTTTATAATTATGTCCGCCACCAGAATGAGCGGATGACAGGACTTGAAAACCAGAGCACCAAAACCCTGAACAGGTGGCAATATAACGGACATGAGACTGATGTGCCGAGGGCACTGTGGAATGACCCGGTAGGGAACTCTGCCTTCTCATCACGATGGATAGAGGATGCATCCTATCTCAGGGTTAAAAATATTACGGTAAGCTACAGGATACCGAGGGAATTCCTGATGTTCCAGCATGCTGAGTTCTACCTTTCGGCAAATAACCTGTTCGTGTTCTCAGACTACCTGGGATATGACCCTGAATTTGCTTATTCCAATTCAGCCCGCGGAATTGACTATGGTCAGTCACCGCAACCGAGACAGTTTTTAGCAGGAATTAAAATAGGTTTATAAAAAACATAATCATAATGGCGAAAATTAAAAACATAAGAACTATACCGGCCATAATCAGCGTATTACTGATTTCCGTTGTGACCTTGTCATCATGTGAAGATTTCCTTAACCCGCAGCAGGAGTTGTATGTCACAGAGGATCGTCTTTACGATGACTGGTACGAGTACCGGTCCGTCGCGATGGGTATGTACGGTCTTGCGCAGAATCTGGCTGAACAAATAGTGATCCTTGGAGAGTTGAGGGGGGACCTGCTTGATATAACGCCCAATGCTGAACCTGATCTGGTTGAGATATACAATTTCAATGTATCGGAGACCAACCGGTACGCCTCGCCCACTAATTTCTTCAAGCTTATCCAGGCATCCAATAACCTAATACGTATGCTGGAAAGAGAACAACCCCAGGTACTCGACTCCAATGTGCCGGTCTCCAATTATGACCGGCTTTACGGAGAGGCGTTGTGTATGAGGGCCTGGGCATATTTCAATGCCGTACAGATATACGGGAAAGTACCCTATATTCATGAATCCCTTGTCACCATGGAAGAGATAGAGGCCTTTGTCAACTCGTCAGTCACCTATATTGACAGCGTATATATTGAATTTGGCCATGACGGCTATTTTAATGACACAATATACAACAAGCCGGTTGAGCTCGAAAGGAATTTGTATGACACCGACATGATAATAAACAAATTTATCCGCGAGCTTGAAACAAGGGTAAAGGCTGTTGGCGTAAACCACTATATCGACAACCAGGATGAATCATGGGGTGTTACGGTCTGGAACACTTATGCAATGCATACACTTCTCGGACAGATGTATCTTACAAAAGGAGATCTTCTTAATGCCCGCAGGAATTTTGAAAGGGTTATCTACCAGACGTCCCAAGATCGAACCAGGTACCAGCTCGATTATACCTTCGGGCAACATAACTGGCGCAACATCTTCGCAGGTGTCGACAACAGGGAGCATATCCTGACAATTCCTTTCAACAAGGCCACTTTCCAGCAGAATGATTTCCAGTCGCTTTTCAATTCCTGGGGACCCCATACATATCAGCTAAAACCGACCAGGAATGCGATCGACTTCTGGGAAACCGTTTGGAGGCAACAGATAATTGCACGCAGAACCCCTCCCTCACGGTCGGAAATGGCCCGTATCGGCCAACCAACAGATTTTTTCAGGGGTTTTGGCAGTTCATATGTCTATATGAGGAATGTAACCCCCCTTGCAGAGAATGATTACATGAACATGATCAACCTCAGGATGCTTGGTGATGATGTTGGATCAAGAAACATCATGGAGGGTGTCGATACCGTGGTTTTCAAATACAACATCGGGAAGAACATTTTTGACCAGGATGCGGATTTCATCATCTACAGGGCTGCCGACGTCCATCTCTACATGGCCGAACTGATGATCTACCTAAGGTATCGAGACCATGCCGGGAACCTTACGACTGATTACCGTTTTGCACTGGGTTACCTTAATGACGGTGCCTTCGACCAGACCAAGACATCTATTAACAGAACACAGCTTGGAGTTCGCGGAAGGGTTGGCATCGGGCTGACGCTTACATGGAACGGGAGAATTACCCAGCGATGGGATGATGACCAGATCGAGCTTGATGATATAATCTACATAAACGACCCCTATACAAATGAAATTATCGGGCACAGGAATTATACCGGCAACCTTGCGGCTAAACAGCGGTATTTTGTCGACCAGATACTAAATGAGAGGGCGCGTGAACTTGCGTTTGAAGGGAAAAGGTTCTATGACCTGATGCGGGTGGCCAACAATAGGAACGATCCCTCCTACCTGGCAGGTATAGTTTCATCCAAATATCCTGCCGGACAGCGGGAGGAGATCTACAACCTGCTGCTCGACCCAAACAACTGGTACATCAATTACTTTGAGTAGAAACTGGATTCCCCCCAGGGATACTGCAGGACACCGGCAAAGATCCTGACAAATTTTTAAGCGGGCCGGTATCGGTTAAGATACCGGCCCTGCCGTTATTAATCATCCAACAGTGAGATAATGATCTGAACAGAATAGTATTCCTGTGCCATCTCCTCAAGACAATCTACCCAATGGCTCAGGTCCAGCTTCTCTTCAGATTTTCCCATCAT
>SLOE01000031.1 GCA_007132715.1 Bacteroidales bacterium | reverse complement strand
CCGTCATAGAACAGCAATGTAGGCGACGACTTTACTCCCAGGCTTTCGGCAAGATCCCTGTTGCCCTGCCTGAATATCTTTACAAAGGTCATCTCGCCCTCAAACAGCTTTTCCAGGCTGTCCAGCTTCGGGAACAGGGCCTCACAGGGCGGACACTCGGTTGAATAGAAGTCGACAAGCACCGGACTGCCCGAGCCGGTTAACTCTTTGAATTCATTTGCATTAATCTCTCGCATTTCAATGTATTTTAAATTATTTGAACAGCATACTCATGCACCAGACCTGCTAAAATAGGCGGCAATGCCAAGTTCCAGCAACTCTTTCACCGGCCTGCAATCGGGTCCGTGAAGGCTGCCCCCGTTATTTTCTGCCACAGCAGCACATCCTCCACCACAGATCAGTGCCACCCCACACTCCCTGCACTTTTCCACCGAAAGGATATCCCTTTCGGCCCATTCACCGACCTTTTCATTATCAATTACCCTTTCGGGGAAGAAGCTGCCAAGCTCCTCGCCGGGCTTTCCGACCGTAGCGGTGCAGGCATAGATCCTGCCGGTATAGTCAAAAGCCCACTCGGTTTTGGTACCCGGACAGGCATCAAAAAGGGGGGCAGGCAGATCACCGTTTTCGTACAATGCCCTGGATACTGAAAACGCCGGGCGATGGAAATCAAGCACATGAGGGTGTTCACTGATGATCCGGTACAACTCTGCATACAGGTCAATACGGGAGAACAGGCGATCTCTTTGAAGCTGGCATTCATGCAGTTCATAATTCCTTCCAAGCTGCGTGCTGAATTTGCCCGATGTGGTCCACCCCCTATCAATTGCAAAACGTGCAAGGTCAGGCAAATTGTCAATATTTTCCCTGTCCACCACCATCCTGAGGTTAACCGGGATGCCTCTTTCCAGCAGCAGGTCGATGTTGCCGGCAATCCGGCCGAAAGTCCCTTCACCGCTCCTGTGCCGCCTCCTGCTGTCATGCACCTCGCGTGTGCCGTCAAGTGTAACCTGTATCTCCCGTATCCGGGCCTTCCTGAATACATCTATGTATTCGTTAATATGATAGCCGTTGGTTACAACAGCAATATCGGTGTCCTGTCCTGTTGCCCGGCCGATAAAATATTCAATCATTTCACGATGCCTTTTGCCCGGGAGCAATGGCTCCCCGCCAAAAAGCGTGATGTACTTTCTCCTGCCGGCATATTCAGACCCGATAAATCTGTAGAACGCATCAACAACCTCCCTGTCAGGTTCCCCGGCAGGGGAATCATAACCAAGCTGGTAGCAATAGGAGCAGTCAAAATTGCAGTTGTAATTGGAGACGAAAAAGAGCTGGATCTCATCGGTTTCGCGGTCGTCCAGAAATTTGAGATAGGCCTCTGTAAACCGTGTTTTCTCTGTTTTCCTGTCAACAAGGTACCCACGGCCGGCAAACACACCGGAGGGGTCTTCGGCCCGCACCAACAGATCATGCTCCATCCTGCTCAGAATATCAGCACTGCCATAGAGAGGGTTCAGCACAAAAAACTCATCCGAATCTTTTATGGCTGAAATAATATTGAACCTGGAAAGTTCCATCTTCCGGATGCAGGAAATTTATCCTGTATTGTTAAAAAGCGTGCTGATACCCCATGTCAGTCATGACAGCCGGCAACAATCCTGGATTTTTTGGCACAGCACTGCGCCTGTTCTGTCTTCTTCTCCTTTTTCTTGACTGTAAGGCTCTTCATAGTTATTAAGCTGTAAATAATATTCTGCTTTTATTTGCAGATACAAAGATAGATAAAAATATATTTAAAAGGTGCCCGACAACCTCAGACTGAAGTTCCTTTGGGGCATGATATAGCCCGGACGGCCCATATATTCGGTATTGAAAAGATTTTTTACAGCAAGTGACAATTTCAGTGCATCACTTATGGGATATCCTATATGAGAATCTGTAACCACATGTCCCCCGTAAGAATTATTCCAGTAATCATAGAACCCGGGGAGTATGGATTCCCTGGTAAGCTCATTCAAAAACACATCATCAATGCTGAGGATACGTGAGCCCGCCCTCACAGCAAACCCGGCTTCCAGGCGCCCGTAGTCACCACTGATACTGAAATTGGCAGAATGCCTGCGCCGGTACTTGAGGTACGTATCCTTATTCTTCCCGGTTTTCGGATCGTACTCTACAGGATGCATCAGTACGTATCCTCCGTTGATGAAATACCTTGACCTGCCCGTGTCAAACCAGAGAGAAAACTCGGCCTCACCACCGTAAACTCTTGATTCTTCAACATTTGCAGCCATAAATCCGTAGCTGAAGCTGCCATCATCATAATCGGGATAGATACCGAAAAGATACTCTATCATCCCCGAATTGCGCAGGTAAAAGAATGCCAGGTCAGCCTGCCCGTTCAGGACACTCGTCATTATACCCTGCATGATCCCCACTTCGGTACTCCATCCTGATTCAGGTCCCACATCAGGATTGGGCACTATCCTGACCGATCCCAGCGTTGTAGCTGCATGTTTCTCAGCAATTGAGGGGTGCCTGTATCCCTGTCCCCATGAACCTCTCAAAAAGGTGTAATCCGCCACCCTGTAATTGACCCCTGTCCTGAAAAGCGGAACAAATCTGTCATACCCGCCGTCGAGTGAATTTATCTCACCCCGCAGCCCGGCAACAATCTTCAACCTGTCAGCCGGTGAAATATCGGCCTGGGTATAGGCTGCAATATTAAGTGAGTTATGATCGCCGTAAAAAAGGGATTCAATACGGCTGTAATTCTGCATTACGCCCGAATTAAGGGTTAATACAGGAGAGAAATTACGGGCAACCTGGTACTCGGCCAGAAACGATTTTGCATGGCTGTTGTTGCGCGGTGCCTCCGGAAAGTTGTTAATCGAGCTCTGCAGCCTGGTACGGAGGTCATGCCTCGAATGTCCCTCCCTGCTGAGGCTGATCCAGGGATCTATGGTCACAAGACTGCCGTAAAGCCTGTTCGCAGTGCTCTCATCCTGTTTAAGGGCTCCGGTCCGGGCATCTTCCCACAGAATAAAGTCTCTTTTACCGGTAAGTCCACCGTTCACATTAACCCCGAAAGAGAGGCCCTCAACCCTGCCGTGATCATGTCTGAGCATGATATTTCCCCTGCCAAGCCTGTTATCATTAAGCCGTCGGTAACCGCTATCTTCATTAAGGTACAGGGCTACTCCCATATCTGTATTTCCCGTACGTTGCAAATGAGAAAACGATGTTCCTGCAAAAGTCCGGGGTCTGTCCCACCATACCCACTCCCTGCGTGCAGGCCTGCCGTACACACCGGTTTCGATAAAGAACCTGGTAACCGGCTCGCTCCCCGGGCGAGCAGTGCGGAAGTTGATTATCCCGTTAAGGGCCGATGAGCCATACAGCACCGACGAAGCTCCTTTGATGATCTCCACCTGTGAAATGTTCTCGAATGGAAGGAAGTGCCACTTGATACTGCCGGCATCAGCCGAAAGCACCGGAAGTCCGTCGATAAGCGCCAGCACCCTGCTCCCGGCACCGTAGCTGAAACCGCTGCCGCCACGTACCGATGCCTGTCCGTCCAGCACCTCTATGCCGCTGGTGCGTTCCAGCATCTCTGAGGCATTACTTATATGTGAAGAAGATAATACTTCAGGCCTGATCAGGCTAACCGAAACCGTTAGCTCGGAGACGCGTTGTTCGGCCTTTCCGGCGCTTATGACAACCTGGTCGATCTCGGGTGCATCATATTCGAGTGCAGCATCTATGTCCAGTGTGTCACCAGGTTGCAGTGTAACCTGTCGGACGACCGGGCGGTATCCTACATACCGGAAGGTCAGGGTGATGTTACCGGGCTCAAGACTGAGCTCATAGAATCCGTCAGCCCCGGTAACAGTGCCGTATCCCCGGCCGTAAAGCACTGTTGCCTGCGGAAGCGGCTCATAGGTGCGACTGTCCAGGACTCTTCCCCTTATTATGCCGGACTGGCCGCCGGCTGCACCTGCAAGAACCGTGCAAAAAAACAGAATCAGGATGACCCGCAGGATCATTTTGCCTTGAATGACATCTCTATATTAAAAGGCTCCTGCGGATTGACCGGGTTCGGAAAGGCCGTTGAAACTTTAAGATCGGTGGCCGTCAGTTCCACAATTATGGTAGTCAGAGGGAATGCAAGAGCCTCAGTAGTTATAACCAGTTCGGTCTCCTCCTTCGCAAACTGCCAGGTACCGGAGTATTGTCCGAAACTGCCGGTGCCATCTTCATTGAACTTTGCAGAACCCTTGAAATCTTCCAGCATGCCGCCGGGACCGCTGGCATCTTCGCTGTTCACAAGAAGCTGGTCAGATTCCCATTCAACACCGGTAAGGAACCTGAACCTTTCCGATACCTCATCCTTGTCGCATGATACAATGACAAGAGCGGACAAAAACATGATCAGTAATACCAGTTTTCTCATAGTATCAGTTATTAAAATTTTTCAGAGAAATGCTTACCATTTCACCTGTATCCCCTGATGGTTAAACTGCATACCTCTATTTTGCCTTTACTGTAGGGCCGGCTCTCTTCCAGGATTTCTATATTGACAAATCCTGAGTTTTGCACCATCCGTAAATATTCCTCCCTGGTCACAGCCCCGGCCCAGCATTCGGCTACTGCCGAGGGGTCGGTGCTGTACTCACCGGGTACCGGTTCAACAGAGTAAATGTCACTTACTACAAATCGCCCTCCGCTTTTCAGCAGGCGGTATATCTCGTTCCAGACGGCACTCTTGTTACTTATATGGTTTATAACGCAATTTGATATTACCAGGTCGGCAGTGCCGCTCTCCAGGGGTATCTCCTCCAGTCCCGACAATATGAACTCAACATTCTCCACTCCCAGTTTTGAGGCAGCCATCTTACCCTTGCTGATCATCCCGGGTGTTGCATCTATTCCGTAAACATAACCACCGTCACCCACTTCCATGGCCAGTCTGAGTACATCATTGCCTCGCCCGCTGCCAAGGTCAACGCAAACCTCACCGGGTTGTGCACCGCTCCTCTCCCTGGCACCCCCGCATGACAGGCAGCAGGTTTCGTCTGCAAGTTTCGAATAACGTATTTTTATTGCATCGTCCATTTCAATTGGGCCGTTTCCTATACAAAGATACTGAATTATTGTCTCAGGCGTTTTTTTTCAAAATATTCCCTTACAGGCAATGGAACATCGGTTGTGATCGACATAGCTCCGTAGCCAGCCAGCTCCCATGCTCTTTCAGGATCGTTGACAGTCCATACATGGTACTCAAAACCGGCACCCAGCACCTGTTCTATATACTCTTTTGTGATAAGACCATGATGCGAGGAAAAACCGTCAGCCCCTATCCTTTCAAGAGTTTCAATGGCCGCATCGGGTGACGGCGTCACGTTGCCATCATCATCCAAACTGAGGCCTGATAACCAGTAAGCTTTATGCTGAGGCCTGTTCTCCTTGAACTGCCTCACCACCTCGGCATTGAAAGCTATCAGCACCACCTGGTCATCATCAAGGCCGGAATTTTCAATTTCTTCATAGAGCCGTGGCAGTATTTGGGGACCGGACTTGATGTCCAGGAATATCCTGACCCCCGGGGGCGCCAGCGCAAACACCTCTGAGAGTGCAGGTATGCCGGTGCCCGCCCATTGAGCACCTTTCCAGGAACCCACATCAAGCTGCCGGAGTTCCTCAAGGGTTGATTCTTCAACAACAAGGTCTGTATCAGCCACCCTGCCGGTACGGTGATCATGTATACACACGATCTCATTGTCAGCAGTCAGGAAAAAATCACCTTCAATTGCATCGGATCCCTGCTCCAGCGCCAGCAGGAAAGCGGGAATTGTATTTTCAGGTGCATCGTGTGAGGCGCCCCTGTGGGCTACTATCATCGTTCTGTGGGCAACTGTCAGTCCGCGGTCATTCGATGACCGGCATGCTGCAATCAGAATTGCAACAGCCAAAAAAAGTAGTCTATGCATAATATTAGTATTTTGTTGGCGCTATCTGACGAACTCGAGCCTCAGCCAGAGCCGTGAGGGACGTGACAAGGCCGCCATTTCACCGCCCCTCGCATCGAACCTGGCCCTGTCCGCCATAGGGTATTGAGTGGGGTATTGGCCGGGGTATTGTCCGGGCATTCTGCCGGGTTGTCCGATCCCTCCTCCCGGACTGCCACCGCGGGGTTGAACCTGCCTGGGTTGGGCAGGCGAGACGTAATGGCCCGTTTCCAGTCCCACTGTCCACTGCCCGCCTGCAGCAAAAGGATCAAACCCCCTTTGCAACATCTCAAATGGAATAACCGCCTCATAAATAAAAATTCCATCGACCATAGCAACCCTTACCCTTATCCGGCTGTCCCATATCTTAACTGTACGGGAAGCAGTTCCGTATATCCCGATAAGCTCTATCTCTTCGGCTCTTTCAAGCAAAGTCCCGGGGGCTTCCGGCAAACTGCGGGCGGAGCCTCCCTCTGGCCTAGGGGCCGTCATGCCTGCCCGGTTCCCTGTACTCCCTGTTCCCATTCCTGCAACCCTTGCAGTCATGGGAAAACGGAAACCCTGATCCCTGTTTCTTTCTCCTGCCCGGTCTATCCAGACAGTCAATCCGAAATATGCAATCTTACTGACCAGCACGGGATCTTCGGATGCCAGCTTCAGGTAAAGGTTATGGCGGTCGTATTCAAATTTATAATGGAACCCTGATCCCTCATCATGTATCATGTTGTCCGGCAACCCTTCGCCTGCAATCTCTCTGAGAGGCACCGGCCTCTCCTGCCGCACATCCACAACTGCAACAGGCAGGGTGCATCCGTAAAATGATAATGCAGCGATTGAAAATAGTAATAATAACCTCATATTAAAAACATTTAGTGTAGCGTTATAACAAAGGTAAAGGTCGGTTTATTATTGATAAACGAATCATCTTTCCCACTTATTAACGAGGCAAAGTTGAGTTTTTTTTGTATATTTTCTAACTTCTCCGGTAATCATTTTGTTATTTAACCCGGCAGGTTATGCAGATAAAAAGGATAATAGCGTTTTTTACAGGGCTGTTACCTGCAGTTTTGCCAGGGCTGTTACCTGCAGTTTTGATCCTTAGTCCTGCACCAGGATGGTTGCTGCAGCAGCAATACAGCTACTCCGTCAAATACGACAAAAACGACAATAAGATAGAAGAGATCCGGTATACTCCCGGTGGCAGAATAGATTACAGATGGGTTTACAGGTACGACGAAAACGGCAACAGGACAGAATCCATTGGGTATAATGCAAGGGGTAGGATCATTAGCAGGTATATTTTCAGGTACGATGAAAAAGACAACAAGATTGAAACAATATGGTTCGACAGGCGGGGCAGGCAGGAAGGAAGGCGTATCTATACATGGGATGAGAACGACAGGATGACCGGTGCAATATGGTTTGATGCCCGTGACCGTATAGATGTAAGGTGGGTCTATGCATACGACGATAAGGGAAGCCTCATCGGGATGAGCAGCTTCGATGCCCGCGGCAACCTTATTTACAGCAGGGATTACAGCACGGAGCCCTGATCAGGGCTTCCCGGCACCATGCCGGGAAGCCTGTGAGTAAAGTAACAAATTGTTTATTTCATGATAACCCCCTCGAATATGAAACGTGTAATTATTATACTGGCACTGATGCTTTCAGGCCTCATTGTGCGGTCACAGACCGATTTTCAGTATTACAACATCGCCCTCGTGAAATACAATATGAGTGACTACGAGGGAGCCATTACAGACCTGACCAGGGCCCTGGACAATAACCCTGAAAATTTCTCAGCCTGGGTTTTAAGGGGATCTGCCAGATATAACCTGGAAAACTATGCCGGGGCAATCGATGATTACACCAGGGCCATCGAGATAATAAAAGGTGAAGAAAAAAAGGAAGTCAAACTGACAATCTACGACCAGAAGGGTAACATAATAAGCTCAAGTGGTACTGTAACGCCCGATCCGAACCTTGCCGTCCCGTTTTTTAACAGGGCGCTTGCCAGGCTGGCCAGCGGCAGTTATCATGAAGCGGTGGGTGATTTCACCAGGGCTCTTGAAAATGAATCGGATAAGGTTTCAACATATTACAACCGGGGTGTAGCCCTGGATTCCCTTGGAGAACACCGCAGGGCATTTGACGACTATACCAGGGTGCTTGAGATAGAGCCCGGACTTGCACAGGTTTACTACAGGCGGGGATTTACCGGTTTCGGGCTGGGCATGCCCGAGAATGCTTGTTCTGACTGGAGCATGGCGCTGGAACTCGGGTTTGAAGAGGCATCTGTACCGCTGAATGAACTCTGCAGCAACGAGGATAACGGCTCCCTGTAGATCAAGGTCCCTGTTGTTCTGATTTAAAAGCGCCTGATATATCCGGATACATTTGGCGGGATGTCTGCTTTTTTCAGGAAACACTATTAATATACCTGCTTACAACTTTCATCAGAATATTTACCGAGACCGGTTTTGTAAGGTATTCATCACAGCCGGCCTCAAGAGCTTTTTCTTTGTCACCCGACAGGGCATGAGCGGTAACTGCCACGACAGGCAGGGCAGAAAACATCTCCTTTATCTTCATTGTCGCTTCCAGGCCGCCCATTACCGGCATCTTGATATCCATAAGTACCATGCATATATCGGGATTATCAACCGCCAGCTCAACAGCTTGCTTACCGTTCCAGGCATGCAGAATATTCATACCCAATCCGCCCAGTATCTCCTGCAGGAGAAAGAAATTGCTCTCCTCATCCTCTGCAACAAGTATTTTCATATTTTCTTTAACCTCAGACTGCACAATTGTTTTGGCCTCTGCCTCTTCTGAAACCGGTTGCCACGGGATCTCAAAATAGAATATGGTTCCGGCCTCACCACCCTTTTCAAACCAGATAGTGCCTCCCATCGCCTCAATAAACGACCTGGATACCGACAATCCGAGACCCAGCCCCCCCCTCTTTTCCGAGAGTCCGGTCTCGGACTGGTGAAAATGACTGAATACCAAATCACATTGGGAAGAATCAATACCTATTCCCGTATCCGAAACGCAGAACCTGATCTTATTATCAACAATACAGGAAGTAACATCCACCCTGCCCTTGTCAGTAAACTTCAATGCGTTGTCCACCAAATGATTTATCACGTGATGCAATTTTCCCTCATCTGTTATTACCAACGCATCCTGATCACCAACACCAGGCTTGCATTCCAGTTGTATCTCCTTAATTGCTGCACGCGACACAAATCTTTCACATACCCTCTTGAGCAGGCGGTTGACATCTGTTTCAACCGGATGGATATCCAACTGCCCGGTCTGGATTGTCGATACATTTATTATATCTTCAATTATACCCAGCAACTGATCGCTGCTTTCATTGATAATTCCTGCAAAATATTCGTGCTGTTCCGGCGACATATCCGGTTCGCCAAGAACAGCCGAAAAACCCACAATTGCATTCAGCGGGGTCCTGATCTCATGAGAAAGGTTATTCAGAAAGGCTGTCTTCAGCCGGTCACCCTCCTCTGCCTTTTCCAGCGCGTTCTGCAGTTTCTGCCGCGAAATAATCCTCTCGGTAATATCCCTGGCTATACCTTCAATAGAGACAAGCCTGCCTGCGTCATCATAAACCAAAACATTCTTCTGCTCTATCCATATAACATCACCACCCTTTTTTATCCACCTCATTACAACAGGCTGCCCGCTTTCATATTCGCCCTCAATGATTTTCTGCAGTTTATCCCTGTCACCGCTGTGCACCAGTTTCATCCCAAGGTCAGGATCGCTGTAATGTTCCTCGGGAGTATAACCTGTGATCTCTGTTGCCGAGGGACTGACAAAGGTGAATCCCCTTTCGGGGAAAAGATCGTACCGGTATATGAGGTCGTCGGCATTTTCTGCAATCCGCCTGAACCTGGCCTCACTTTCAACCAGTGCCTGACGGGATGCCAGGTTATCCATTTTAAGCCTGGCAAGGTCAAAGGCACGCAAAACAGCAGGTCCCAAACGCTTAATGTGCTCTTTTATCACATAATCGGTCGCACCTGCCTTCATGCATTCAACTGCAGTATCTTCATTCATAGAGCCTGTATGCACGATAAACGGCACCATCGGCTTCTTTTCCAGCGCCAGCTTAAGTGCTGTCATACCATCGAATGCAGGCATCCGGTAATCAGAAACGATAATGTCGGGATCAAACTCATCCAGGGCACTTAGGAATGCATCCCTCGTCTCGACCCTCTTAAAGATGCAACCGGGTAATACCTTTTCTATCTCCCTTTCTGCCAGTTCAGCATCGGACGGCAGATCCTCCACTATAAGCACTTTGTTGGATTTATTCATAGTTTATGAGATTGCAAGTGTGAAAACAAATTCCGCACCCTTCCCGGGACTGCCTTCTGCCGTAATTGTACCGCCGTGCCTGTGAACTATCCGCTGCACAATTGCAAGTCCAACTCCCGTACCCTCAAACTCCCTGTCGCTGTGCAGCCTCTGGAACACCCCGAATATTTTTTCCGCATATTTCTTATCAAAGCCCACACCGTTATCAACAATACGGAAACTGCATAATTTTTGTT
>SLOE01000127.1 GCA_007132715.1 Bacteroidales bacterium | reverse complement strand
TTCAATATGATCTTCTGAAGAGTGGATCTAAGTCCAGAGGTACCGTCCAGGGGGTATATACACAATTGCAGACTGACCTTGATGATGCAATAACCTTTTTTGAGGTTGCTGGTCCGCAGATCCACCGTTCTCATGTTGATCTAGCCGTTGCTCACGGATTGCGGGCACGGGTTGCGCTGGCGATGGAGGAATGGGAAGATGCGGTCTATCACTCAGGCATGGCTATCAGCGTTGCTGAGGGTGACGGCAAACGTCTCTATACTCCTGAAGAGTATACCGCCGACGGCTTTAACTCAGTTGACGGGGCAGAATGGATGTGGGGCTCGGAAATAACCGGGGAGACCTCAACTATCTATGCATCTTTCTTCAGCCATATGGATGCCAGGTTTACCAGTTATGCAAATTTAGGCGGACAGAAGCTTATAACACAGATGCTTTACAACTCATTCCCGGCAACAGATGTCAGGAGAAGCCTGTTCATCGCACCGGGAGAGGGTTTTGAACCACTGGTTGATTATAACCAGATGAAGTTTCTTAGTCCCGAAGAAGGCTCATTTACAGGTGATTATCTATACATGAGGCTGAGTGAGATGTACCTGATATATGCAGAGGCCCTGGCAAGCGGAGAGATAGATTACCAGCTGTCACAGGAAACCCTGTTTGACCTTGTCAGCCAGAGAGATCCTGCATACATCCAGTCCGCCGCAACCGGTCCGGATCTGGTAGATGAGATATGGCTGCACCGCCGTATGGAACTATGGGGCGAAGGACACCGCTTCCTGGATATTAAGAGAACACAACAGCCGCTTAGCAGGCCATGGGAGGATAATCATAATCCTGACTACGCAATCATCTTTGACCTGCTTCCGAATGATCCTTTGTTCCTCTGGAGGATTCCCGGACATGTTGAAGATATTCCCGAAGATGAAGTCTATATCACCGGAGAGGTCACCCCTTATGGGGATATTATGCCTGAGGGGGTGTTTGAAAAGGGTATAAATTTGGTTTACCAGATACCCCGGTACGGTATGTTTGAAAAATATGTTGCGCTGGAGGCAGGAGCTGCCGGATTCAACATAGTTCACGTTTCAGGAGCAGAACAAACCGTGCTGGGTCCTGCTACAGTTGAAACAGTAGAGACATACGGTGAGAACCAGCAACCCAATATCGTAATTCAGAAAGGCACTCTGGGCGGGGAAGGTGTGTTTACTGTGCTGGAGGATGGTCTTTACCAGATAATTATTGACATTCATACCAATACATTTGTAATCGCGCCAGTTCCTTACTGGGGAGTTGCCGGTCCTGCTGCAACCGGAGACGGCTGGTGGGATGTGCCTATGGATATTGCAGGTGAATTCAGCACTATTGAGATTACATATGAGGTCACTGGCCTGCACCTTAGACCGGATGAATTCAAGTTCCGGTATGGTGGAGGATGGATGCTTGAAATAATAGGTGATTTTGTTAAAGTTAACACCAATTTCGGTGGTGAGATCACAGGTGATCTTCCCGGACTTTCCACCACCCTGGAGCGCGGAGGTCCTAACTACATACTGGATGCCGAATATGAAGGGATATATGATGTAACTCTGACGTGGACAGCCGGTCAGGGCTTTGTCTCTTCTCTCGTAAGAACGGCCGATCCTCCTGAGGTTCCGGCTGATATTACAGATATAGACGGCAACTTATACCCCACTATCATGATTGGCGACCAGCTATGGATGGCAGAAAACCTTAAAACAACAAGGTACAGGAATGGTAACCAGATTGCTGATCCTGGTGTAATGGACTGGACATTATTTTCCTCCGAAGGTTCGTACATTGTATATGATCACTCATTACCGGAAGCTGAAGGAATTAATTCTCCCGAAGAGATGATCGATAACTATGGATTGCTTTACAGTTTTGGTGCTGTAAATAATAGTTCCGGCCTGTGTCCTGCCGGATGGTATGTGCCTCCGTTTGAAGATTTCTCGGGACTTGTCGAATCAGTTGGAGGTCATTTTGAAGGTGCACTGAAACTAAAATCAGCAAAGACATTCCCCGATCCTCACCCACGCTGGAACGAACCCAATACCGGTGCAACAGGCGAAAGCGGATTCGAAGGGTTACCGGGCGGCCAGTTTTATTCAGATAATTATGAATACACTGAATTTAACGCGCTTGGTGAATACGGTTACTGGTGGACCTCCTCGACACTGGCAGATTTTCCTGATGAGTACTATGGATATAAGAAGGGGGACAAGAATATTAGGGAAAATAAGTCATCCAAAGAAATGATTGAAGGAGAAGAAGGTGGATTTTATGTTAATATGAGCACTCATTCCGCCGATACTGATTACAACCTTGATTACTTTGGTTATTCTGCTTTTAGTGTGCGTTGCAAGTATGGTTTTGGTATGCCAAGACTCAAAAGTATTTCAATCCTGGAACCAGGTTTGAATAACGCCATGGTCAGGGGTTTTGTGATTGACGATGGTGGAATGGAACTGTCAGCTGTTGGAATCATCTGGAGTACTGAACGCGACCCGGTATTGGGGACTCATCAGGGAATTTCACAATCTGAAACACCGGCTTTCGGCGAGTTTACATCAGAACTCACAGGTCTGGATCCCAATACTACTTATTATGTAAGGGCATTTGCAACCACAGCAGAAGGAAAGACAGGTTACGGAGAGT
>SLOE01000038.1 GCA_007132715.1 Bacteroidales bacterium | reverse complement strand
TCGCCGTCAGAGGCCGAATACCTGTCTATCAGGGCTACTTTCGGACCGACATGCGTTCCTACGGGGTTTACGGAACCCACTGTTTGGTTGGTGTGCATGGTGGCATAGGTCATTGTTCGCTGCAGCCTCTCGATTATCATGGGTGATACGTTACCGCCCCCGTTGCCGCGGTCATCTATGATAAGTCCCCGCTTCTGCAATTGGGGGTAGTAGAGCCTCGCCCACTGGTTAAGTCCGTTCACGCCCATATCGGGTATGTGGATGTAGCCTACCTGCCCGCCTGTGGCTTCATCGACCCTGCGGATATTCTCCTGGACCCAGTTGTAATAATAGAGGTCGGCCTCATCGGCAACCGGTGTTACCAGTATTTTCCGGCTCCCGGCAAAGTCAGGCTCACTGTTGACTGTCAGTTCCACAAGCCTGCCGGCGGTATTCACGAGCAGGCTGTATATGTTGTCAACTTCATTAACGGGTTTTCCGTTTACGGCAAGGATGAAATAACCCGGTTCGACATTCATGCCGATCTCTGTAAGCGGAGACCGCAGGTTGCTGCTCCAGTTGGCTCCTTCAAGTATGCGGTCAATCCTGACAAAACCGGATTCATCGGTACTAAGCTCTGCTCCCAGCAGACCCATGTTGATCCTTTCGGGCATGGGCCGTTCCCCGCTCTGTGCGTATGCATGGCTGACATTCAGTTCTGCAATGAGCTCGCCGATAATATAGGTCAGGTCTGTCCTGTGCCTTACATGGGGTATAAGTACGTTATATTTGTCATACATGGCCTGCCAGTCCACTCCGTGCATGTTGGGATCGTAAAAGAAATCCCTCATCTGCCTCCAGCTTTCGTCATATATCTGCTGCCATTCCTCTGAATAGTCAATCCAGGCTCTCAGACCGGTCAGGTCTATGTGATCGGAAACGTTGATCTGTGATGACGGCAGGTCGATAACTGCAAAGTTGTTGCGGACGCGGACAAGCATTTTCCTGTTGTTGGGAGAGAGGCTGAAGGATATGTTCTCTCCGAGTTCTGTCTCTTCCTGTTTCGAAAGGTCAAACATTTTCATACTGGTAGCTCCTGCCCCGGTCGATCGCTCATTGTAATAGATGCGGTCGCCTGTGGCAACAACGCTGAAATAGTTGGATGGCGAAACCGGCAGTGAGACTATCCTGCTCCCGATGCCATCGACATCAACTTTTACAGGATCTCCGGGCTGCCTGTCAGGACCGGATGATTGTCCGGCCGAACCGCTGCTGCCGGCTGTTTCTACCGTGTCGTCTTTTGGGGCAAACGGACTGGATGTCTCTTCTGCAAGAGTAGCCAGGTATATCCGGGTCATGTCAGTGTATGCATGGTTCCACTCAGTCTGGCTGTAAGTGGGGTTGAAATCCCTCCTGGAGGTGAATACCAGGTATTTGCCGTCTGTACTGAAAGTCGGGTTACCCGATGCGTACCATTTGTCGGTTACCTCATGGATGCTGCCGTTTTGAACATTATAGAGGCAGATGATGTTCATTCCGCGTTCGGGCCTTGTAAAAGCTATCCACCTGCTGTCAGGCGACCAGCTGTAGTCTGAGATAACTGACAATCCGCTGTAGGCTGCATCAGTTATGGCCCTGGTAGTAACATCCACTATCCTCAGCCTGTTTCTCTTGTCATGATAAAGTATCTTCCTGCTGTCGGGCGACCACTGGAAACCGAATATGTAGGTGTCGCCTGCAGAGGTCAGCTGAACGGGAGACCCGGAGCCATCATGTTTTTGCATGTAAATCTCAAATTCCCCGCCTTTATCAGATACCCATGCAATATGTTCGCCGTCGGGCGACCAGCTGGCATTCCTGTCATGGGCACCGGGTGATTGGGTCAGATTCCTTGTAATGCCGTTTTTAACTGGCACGTTGAAGATCTCTCCTCTGGCCGAGAAGACCACTCTTTCGCCATTGGGGGATGTTCCGGCCGAGCGTACCGATCCGGAAACGTCCTTCCACTCGGCCCTTGCATGAACGAAGTCGCCTGTAATTGTTATTGGTACCTTCTCATACTCCTTCGTCCTGGTATCAAACTTATATATGTGTCCGCCGTTTTCAAATACGATTAAGTTCCTGCCCAGGGACGGGAACTTAATATCATATTCGGCAAAGTCGGTCACTCTCCTGGTCTCTCCGGTATTGGTATTATAAACATACATGTTCATTATACGCTCCCTGTCGGAAAGGAAGTATATCTCATCCCTTACCCACATGGGGATTATGTCCTGCGATTTGCTGTTTGTTACGTTGGTATTGGTCCTTGCCACCCTGTCGTAGACCCAGACATCATCGGCCATTCCCCCTTCATAATATTTCCAGGTACGGAACTCACGGAACACCTTGTTGTATGCAATCTTTTGCCCGTCGAGCGAGTAGGACAGGAAACCTCCCTCTGAAAGGTGAAGCTGGACCGGAAGCCCTCCTCCTGCAGGTACGTTGTACAGCTGCCCCTTGAAAGAGTTGAACGATCTTTTTCTCGACCGGAATGTTATACTGCTGCCGTCGGGTGTCCATCCCATCACAATATTGTTAGGCCCCATACGGTCTCCCAGGTCATCACGCCCCAGTGTGGCAGTGTAAGTCAGCCTCTCAGGCTCGCCGCCTCCGGCGGGAATAAGGAACACCTCGGTGTTGCCGTCATACTGGCCGGTAAATGCGATATGTTTCCCGTCGGGCGAAAACCTGGGAAACATCTCATAACCGTCGTGCCCGGTAAGCTTCCTGGCTGTTCCCCCTGAACTACCTACTGTATAAAGGCTTCCGGCGTAACTGAATACTATCTGATCGCCGTGAATTGCGGGAAACCTCAGCAACCTGGTTTCCTCGCGGGCTGCAGTAATGCAGAATGCAAACAGCAGTACCGTAAAAACTGTAATTTTTTTTGCCATGTCTGAACTCAGTTGATTAATTCAAATATTAATATTATGCCTGTAAAAGTACATGCAATTTTTTTTAAAAAAAACCGTATTTATTAGGCAATACAGGGTAATCAACTATCTTTGCGTTGCTGTCCGGCATTTTTTCCCGGGTTACTTGCTTGCAACTTTTTATCAGGTTTGGATTATGTTTTCATTTTCCCGGTTCTTGTTCCCTGTAATACTGGTCCTCCTTCTTCTTCCGGTTAATCATCCTCCAGTGCTGAAATTGTCAGCCCAGGAAGGAAGGATAATCCCGCCGCCGTATGCAAAGGTCGAGGACGGATGGGTTGATTCCGTCCTGAAATCCCTTACCCTGAAAGAGAGAATAGGTCAGCTTATAATGGCCGAGGCATATTCAGATTCCCGGTATGCCGATGAGGATGAGATATTGAGGCTCATAAGCGAGTATAATATCGGCGGACTGATTTTTATGAGTGGAGGGCCTGTAAGGCAGGCCAATATGGCCAACCGTTACCAGTCGCACGCCAGCACGCCCCTGATGATCGCCATGGATGCTGAGTGGGGGATGGGAATGCGTCTTGACAGCACTATGTCATGGCCACGCCATATTGTCCTCGGGGCAGTACAGGACAACAGGCTTATATATGAAATGGGTGCTGAGATTGCCCGTCAGATGAGGCGGGTAGGTGCGCACGTTAACTTTGCACCTGTTCTTGACATCAATGTCAACCCGCGGAACCCCGTAATAGGCAGCAGGTCATTTGGCGATGACAGGTGGAATGTAGCTGATAAGGGTCTTCATCTGATGAATGGGATGCAGGATAACGGGGTGCTTGCCGTGGGCAAACATTTCCCCGGTCACGGTGATACAGATATGGATTCCCACCATACGCTCCCGCTCATTTCTCATGGCATGGAGCGGATCGACACCCTCGAGCTTGTTCCCTTTAAGGAGTTCATTGACAAGGGTGCAGGCGGGATCATGACTGCACATCTCCAGATACCTGCAATAGACAGCACACCCATGCTCGCGACATCGCTTTCTCCGCTGGCTGTTGAGGATCTTCTAAGGAGAACCCTCGGGTTCCATGGCCTGGTTTTTACCGATGGCCTTGGTATGAGTGGTGTAGCCGACCATTTCAGTCCGGGTCATCTTGAAGTGCAGGCTTTGCTGGCAGGTAACGATATACTGCTTATGCCGCCGGATGTTGACAGGGCCGTTGCCGCAATACTGGAGGCTGTAGAAAGCGGGATCATTCCGGAAGAGATCATCGAAGAGAAGTGCAGGAGGGTGCTGCAGGTTAAATACTGGTTAGGGCTGAACAGTGTCAGTAATGTCAATACATCGGACATTATGCGGGACATTAACCGGCCTTCTGCAGAAGTAAACTTCAGGAGGATTACCGGCGCTTCCCTTACATTGCTCGAAAACCGTAATGAAATACTGCCGCTTGTCCGGCCCGATACACTTCGCATAGCCAGCGTCTCAATTGGCAACGGGAACAGAACGGAATTCCAGGAAGGACTTGAGCTCTACTCACCGGTAAAGCACTATTCGATCAGCAAATATGCTACTCTTCAGCAGTTCGGGAATCTGATGGCTGAGCTTGACAAATACGACCTTGTTATTGCAGGAGTTCATAATCCCGACAACCGGCGGTCAAGGCAGTACGGAATATCTCCCCAGACATCTTACTTCATCAGAAGGCTGGCTCCCAGGAACAACCTGGTGCTTGTCCTTTTCACCTCACCTTATGCAATTTCTTTCTTTGACGATCTTTCAGGCGTTGATGCCCTGTTGGTTTCATATGATGATAACCCGGTTGCGCAGCAATACTCTGCGCAGTTAATATTCGGTGCGGTTTCCGCTTCGGGCAGGTTGCCGGTTAGTGTCAATTCCCGGTTCACTGCCGGAACCGGGAAGGACACTTATCTGACGGGAAGACTCAGATACTCGATACCTGAAGATGCCGGACTCGATTCAGAGAAACTTCAGAAAATTGACGAACTGGTCAATAATGCAATTTATGAGAAGGCAATACCGGGAGCCCAGGTACTGGTGGCCAGGCGTGGTAATGTTGTGTATCATAAGACTTTCGGGTTTCACACATACAGGCAGACAAACCCGGTAAGGACGACCGATCTTTACGACCTTGCCTCGATCACGAAAATCGCTGCTTCTGTTCTGGCAATAATGAAGCTTATTGAGGAGGGCAGGCTGGATCTTTCAAAAACCCTGGGACATTATCTTCCTGAGCTTGAAGGTACGAATAAGTTTGACCTGGTTATAAAAGATGTGCTGATGCACCAGGCACGGCTGCAGCCATGGATACCATTCTATTACGACACCTTTGAAAGTCTTGTGCCGGATGAGGAGCTGTTCTCCCGCAGGGTTTCGGCCCATTATCCATATATGCTTGCTGCAAATATGTTCATGAACAGGAATTACAGGTTCCTGGACAGCCTTTTCAGTGACCAGGCAGGAGGAGATTATACGGTAAGGGTTGCCAACAGGATGTTCATGAACAGGGCATGGCGCGACACCATTTACAAAAGGATCAATGATTCCCCTCTGAGGAGCAGTAACCGGTATCTGTACAGCGACCTTGGGTATTATTATCTGAAAAGCATAATAGAAAGGATAGGTTCGGAACCGCTTGATCTGTATGCATGGAAAAATTTCTACAAACCCCTGGGAGCCGGCAGGATGACTTACCTTCCTCTTGAAAGGTATCCGGAAGCTGAGATCGTTCCTACGGAGAATGATGTGATCTTCAGGCGGCAGCTGGTTCACGGACATGTGCATGATCCGGGTACTGCAATGCTGGGCGGTGTGGGCGGCCATGCCGGTCTTTTTTCGAATGCCAATGATCTGGCAAAACTGATGCAGCTTTACCTGCAGGGAGGAGTATACGGAGGGGTAAGGTACTTTGATCCTGAAACCATTGAATGGTTCACATCGGCTCCGAACAGCAACAATGGGAACCGCCGGGGTATAGGCTTTGACAAGCCCGAGCGGAACAATTCGGTCAACGGCCCTACGGCATCTTCAGCCTCACCGGAAAGCTTCGGTCACAGTGGCTTTACAGGGACCATGGCCTGGGCAGACCCGGCTGAAGAGATAATATATATTTTCCTGTCGAACAGGGTTCACCCCGACCAGTTCAACAACAAGCTGCTACAGATGAACCTCCGCACCAGCATTCAGCAGGCAATTTACGATGCCATAACAGATTAACGGCGCACTGCGTTCAGCTGTCACTCCCAGATGCCTTAACAGACCCGTACCGCAGCACTCCGGCTTTATGTTTAAAAGCACTTATTATTACTTTGTTAGTTGATAAAAATCATACAGTCCCATTCGGATTGTAGATACATTTGTGTAATAAAAAATCAGAGACATGCAAACAACACACATTGAGCACATTGGAATTGCCGTGAAAGATCTCAAAGAGGCGATCAGTTTTTATGAGGATGTGCTCGGACTCAAATGCTACAATATTGAAGAGGTAGAAGATCAGAAGGTCAGAACGGCCTTTTTTATGGTGGGTCAGACAAAGGTTGAACTGCTGGAATCCACATCACCCGACGGCCCTGTTGCCAAATTCATAGAAAAGAGGGGTGAAGGCATCCATCACATTGCCTTTGCAGTGAAGGGTATCGAAGAGGCGCTTGAACATGCAAGAAAGAAGGGTGTGCAAACAATAGACCAGCAGCCCAGGAAAGGTGCCGAAGGGCTGGATATCGCCTTTCTGCATCCAAGATCAACCCTTGGCGTTCTGACCGAGTTGTGTGAGGATAAAAGCAAATAGATGTCACACGGTGACCCGGACAGATTTTGCAGTTCGGCTTAATAACAAATTCCAATTTTAAGATGAGCCAACAGGAAAAGATACAAAGACTTATTGAGCTGCGTGAACAGGCAAAGCTGGGCGGAGGGAAGAAGCGGATCGAGGCCCAGCATGCAAAGGGTAAGTTGACGGCAAGGGAAAGGCTGGAACTACTTCTCGATGAAGGCAGCTTCGAAGAGTATGATATGTTTGTTACCCACCGCTGCAATGACTTCGGACTTGGAAACAAGAAATACCCGGGTGACGGAGTTATCACAGGGCACGGAACGATCGACGGCCGGGTTGTTTATGTCTATTCCCAGGATTTTACCGTTCTTGGCGGATCTTTGTCGGAGACTTTTTCGAAGAAGATATGCAAGATAATGGATCAGGCGATGAAGGTGGGGGCTCCGGTTATAGGTATCAACGACAGCGGCGGGGCACGTATCCAGGAGGGAGTGCTGAGTCTTGCCGGCTACGCCGAAATTTTCCAGAGAAACATAATGGCATCGGGCGTTATTCCTCAGATCTCTGCAATATTTGGCCCGTGTGCCGGGGGTGCAGTCTATTCTCCCGCTCTTACCGATGTGATAATAATGAGCGAGAAGACCAGCTATATGTTCGTTACAGGGCCGAAGGTTACGAAGTCGGTCACAGGAGAGGTGGTAAGTACCGAAGATCTTGGCGGTGCAGAGGTTCATACCTCCAAATCGGGAGTTGCTCATTTCAGGGCAGAGGATGAGGAGGAGGGCCTGCTGATCATCCGAAAGCTGCTGGAGTACCTGCCCCAGAATAATTTGGAAGATCCTCCGGTAACAGAAACCGGCGATCCTTCCGAAAGGGCGGATGACATGCTCAATGAGGTCATACCCGGTGAATCGAACCAGGCGTATGAGGTAAAGGATGTAATATATTCGGTTGTGGACAACAAAGAGTTCCTTGAGATGCACCGTCACTATGCACGTAATATCGTTGTCGGGTTTGCTAAATTCAATGGGATGCCGGCCGGCATTGTAGCAAATCAGCCAAATTACCTGGCAGGGGTGCTGGATATTGATGCTTCACGTAAAGCTGCCAGGTTTGTCCGCTTTTGCGATGCCTTCAACGTACCCATTGTAACTTTTGTTGATGTGCCCGGTTTTCTTCCCGGCAGTGCCCAGGAGTACGGAGGGATAATTGTTCAGGGTGCAAAGCTTCTTTTCGCATACGGAGAGGCTACCGTTCCCAAGGTTACCATTACATTGAGGAAATCATACGGAGGTGCGCATGATGTTATGGGGTGCAAGCAGCTTCGCGGGGATATTAATTATGCCTGGCCCACTGCCGAGATAGCGGTAATGGGAGCCCGGGGCGCTGTTGAGATCCTTGAAGGCAGGAATATTGCACAAATAGACGGGGACGAGGGAAAAGGCAGGTACATAAGCGAAAAAGAGAATGAATATGTGGAAAAGTTCGCTAATCCATACGAGGCGGCCAGACATGGATACATAGATGATGTTATTGAACCCAGGAATACCAGGTTCAGGATAATCAGGGCGCTGCAGACGCTGGTTACGAAAAAGGATGTCAATCCTCCGAAGAAACATTCCAATATACCGTTATGATTTATGTTTGACTTTGCCCAAATAGATGGTTTCTCTGCCACGGTCGCACTGGTGGGTTACATTGTTGTTTTTGCAGCCCTGGTGCTTTTATACATGGTCTTTTACAAAATGCCCTCATTACTGAAGTTCGATCTCAGGGGAATGCTGCATACAGGCAGAAAGAAACCGGAGGTAGGTGCAGACACTGATATGAGGGTGACCGGTGAGGTAAATGCAGCAATTGGAATGGCACTTTTTCTGTACCTGAACGAGATGCATGATGAGGAGAGCGGAGTAATAACGATAAAAAAGATCTCCAAGAGATATTCTCCGTGGAGCTCAAAGATCTACGGGTTAAGACAAAATCCAAGGCACTAGAATATGAAGACTTTCAAATTTACCATCAGTGGTAATACATATGAGGTTGAGATAAAAAGTTTTGAGGGTACCAGGGCAGATATAGAAGTCAACGGGACCAGCTACTTCGTAGAGGTCCACCGGGAAGTTAAAAAGACAAAGACCCCGACACTTATCAGGGCCGAATTACCTCCAAGCGACAAGGAAAAAATAGTAAAAAAGGAGAAGGGATCATCTGAACCTGTCACCGCCCCGCTGCCCGGAACAATCATTGAGATTATGGTTAAACCCGGGGATGTAATAAAAAAAGGAGAGGTGCTGCTGGTAATGGAGGCCATGAAAATGGAGAACAGGATCAGGGCAGAAAAAGAGGGTGTTGTTGAATCTGTTAATGTTACCAAGGGATCAAGCGTGTTGCAGGGTGAAATCCTGATTCAGTTGGTATGATCCTGACAGACCGGGCTTTGTTAACCTCAGGATCCAGAAATATTTTCGCATGAAGAGATTGTTTACCGTTTTTGGTCTTATCGCACTCCTGGCCCTGTTGTGGTCGGGTAGTGGACATTTTATTGGAACCCCTGTGTTTCCCGCTGTCCGGGAGGCTTCCATACACCTTTCAGTTCCCGCATCCGGCGCAAATGTCAGCATGCATCAGGAAGCAACCGGCACCCTGAAGGGTACGGGATCAAGAGCTGCAGAAGGGCTGCAGACGTTTTTCAGTTTTTCCGGATTTGTGAATATCACCTGGGCCAATGTATTCATGATTGCGATCGGACTGATCTTCATATTTCTGGCAATCAAATATGAATATGAACCCTTGTTGCTTGTGCCCATTGGTACAGGGATACTTATTGGCAATATGCCCTTTGTGCAGGATGCCGGTCTGCAGCTTGGTGTTTACGAGGAGGGAAGTGTGATGAATTATCTCTATTTCGGGGTTCTGAAGGGTGTTTATCCGCCCCTGATATTCCTGGGAATAGGTGCCATGACCGATTTTTCATCACTCATATCAAATCCCCGTCTGATGCTGCTGGGTGCAGCCGCACAGATAGGTATATTCCTGACTTTCCTTGGTGCTCTCTCGCTTGGTTTTGCACTGCCTGAAGCCGGTGCCATAGGCATCATCGGGGGGGCTGACGGACCCACGGCCATTTTTCTGTCTTCCAAACTGGCTGACGGGGTTAATGTATTGCCTGACGGCACGACCGTGAGGAACCTTATCGGACCGATCGCGATTGCCGCTTACTCATACATGGCTCTGGTACCCGTTATACAACCTCCCATAATGAGACTGCTTACGACAAAAAAAGAGAGGCTTATACGCATGAAGCCCCCAAGGGCCGTATCAAGGCTTGAAAAGATACTCTTCCCTATTATCGGGCTTATCATTACCGCACTTATTTCACCCAGTTCGTTGCCACTTCTCGGAATGCTGTTCTTTGGCAACCTGCTCAAGGAATCGGGTGTAACAAGGAGGCTTGCCGAAACGGCAAGGGGTAGCATGATCGATATTGTGACCATACTGCTTGGGCTTACCGTTGGCGCCTCAACCCAGGCCAACGTGTTTCTGACCCCGACATCAGTGCTGATATTCGTACTGGGTGCCGTTTCGTTCATGATAGCAACTGCCGGCGGGTTGATTTTTGCAAAAGTGATGAACCTTTTCCTCAGGGGAGATGATCGTATCAATCCGCTGATAGGTGCTGCCGGTGTATCGGCGGTACCCGACAGCGCCCGTGTGGTACAGCATGAAGGGCTACGCTACGACCCCACCAATCACCTGCTGATGCATGCCATGGCACCCAATGTTTCAGGTGTGATAGGCTCGGCAGTTGCCGCAGGTATTTTGCTCAGCTTCTTGCTATAATCAGGAATAAATATTTTATTTGCCCATTTAACAGGATGTTTCATAATTCATGAAGATACAGGCAGACACTGACATCCTGATAATAAGATAAAGCTATGAAGAAACAGAGATGCAGGGTATGCGGGTACCTGTACGATCAGGAAAACGGCGACGCGGCCGGCGGGATTGAACCCGGCACACCTTTTGAGGAGCTTCCCGACAACTGGAAATGCCCGG
>SLOE01000134.1 GCA_007132715.1 Bacteroidales bacterium | reverse complement strand
GATAAAGAAGAACAGGATCAGTATACCTCCCAGTACGAACATTATGATCTTTGTGGTATCGATCTTGGCACCCAGCATTTTTGTCATGGCATGGAACAACATCCAGAGAACATATAGGTTCACAGCCAGACTTAAAAGTGACCCCAGTACCGGGTGTATTCCGTTGAAAATATTCATAAATGCCGACACCGGCATGATCACCATCAGCGATGCCTGCACGTGGACAATAGGTTCAAAATCGGTTTTGCCGCTTGCGATGGCTACAAGGATAAGAATAATAACCGCACCAATGAACAGACCGATCAGAGCTCCTATGACCGACCATATAAGGGCCAGGAAGCCGACTGCGCCACCGACTGCGCCTCCCAGTACTCCGCCGGCGGCACCTATTTTAAGCAGGCTCCAGATGAAATTAAGAATTCCTGCAAGAAGTCCGTAAATAAGGGCCTTGATTATTGGGGGCCCGAAACCGCCTTCGGTTGACATTGAACTGAAATACTCCTCCGGCTTCAGGAGTGCCTGTTTCGAATTTACAATGAATTCGTTGAAATTGAAACCTTTACTTTCCATATCTGTCATTTTTTTGGTTTGGAATAATGAACTGATTTAGCAATAGAACTTCAGTTAATAAAGGTAAAGAAAAATGGAACGCAATTCAAAATAAATTTAATCACCCACTAAATATCAGTCCCCGAATGATATGCCTATCCCTTTTGCTGTTTTGAGAAGGTTGGAGTTTTCACCAACGAACTTGTTTTTCTGTATGGCATCTATCAGCGGGATGGATATGATATTTGGGTGCCTGTATGCTACCATCTCTCCAAACCTTTCTTCCATAACCATTTCAAAGGCTTTAACACCGAACTGTGTTGCCAGTATCCGGTCGTAGGCCAGTGGTATCCCGCCTCTCTGAAGGTGTCCGAGGACAGTAAGCCTCATGTCGGCACTCACACCGGCATTTTTCAGCTCAGATTCCAGGCGTGCGGCGGCTCCGGCAAGCCTGACATTATGGTAGCCCACTTCATCGGATTTTCCGCTGCTCTGCTCACCGCCTTTTGGCTTGGCACCCTCGGCAATTATAATATTGGCAAACCCCTTGCCCCTGGAAAAGCGCTGTTCCAGCCGCTCTTTGACCTTTTCAATATCATATGGGATCTCTGGTATGAGGCAAACCTCAGCCCCGCCTGCTATGGCCGCGCTTAGAGCGATCCATCCGGCATCCCTGCCCATTACCTCAAGTATCATGATCCGGTTGTGGCTTGCAGCGGTTGTCACCAGCTTGTCCACCGCCTCGGTTGCAATCTGCACTGCTGTCTGGTAACCGAAGGTGAAATCGGTAAAGGGCAGGTCGTTGTCGATTGTTTTGGGCACTCCGATGATCCTGAGCCCCTTTTCGTAGAATGTCTGAGATATTCTCTGTGACCCGTCACCACCAATATTGATCACAGCTTCAATTCCCATGTACTGTAGCTTCCTCATCATTTCATCGGACCTGTCAACTGCGCCCCATGAACCGTCAAGGTTTTTTACGGGCCATTCGAAGGGACCTCCTTTGTTGGTTGTCCCGATAATTGTGCCGCCTCTGAAATGTATGCCCGATACAGCTTTCTCATCAAGCACCACGATCTCGGTAGGTTCCTTCAGGATACCGTCAAAAGAGTTGATACTGCCAATTATTTCCCAGTCTTTTTCCCTGGCAGCCCTTTTTACAATTGCCCTTATCACGGCATTAAGTCCGGGACAATCGCCCCCGCCTGTTGCTACTAATACTCTCTTCATCTGTTTATATTATTTAGAAAGATGGCAAATTTAACCTTAAAACCGGTTATTGCAAATATATTTTGCCAACAAACGCAAGTTGGTTACTTTCTGTAGCTTACCTCTGCAACAACTGGCCAGTGGTCTGAAATGAATATCCCGTTTTCCATCACCTTGTCGACCCTGTATGAGGTTACGCTGAAATTGCCGTCAACGAAGATATAATCTATCACCCTCGGTTCTGTATCTGTCCGGAAAGCGTTGAACGTCGATTCTGCACCGGTAACCGGTGACCCCGATATAACCTCTGCATTTGTCAGCCCGTTCGTTTCATTAAAGGTATTGATCATGAATTCATAATCATCACTGCTTTTCCTTATATTAAAATCACCCACCACTATTACCGGGGCATCCCCTGCTATCCCGGTTATCATTTCCGACATCAGCTCAATGCTGTTCAACCTCGCCTGAACACCGCGATGGTCGAAATGGGTATTGAATATATAGATGATCTCCCCGCTCTGCCGGACCTCCAGTGCCGCCCAGGCCACTATCCTGGTTATAGCCGCATCCCAGCTCCTGCTCCCGGGTACTCCGGGTGTCTCGCTCAGCCAGAATTGTCCGTCATCCCTCAGTATAAACCTGTCTTCCCGGTAGTAGATCGGCGAATACTCGCCCCCGGTTTTACCATCATCCCTGCCTGTACCCACGTATGCATATCCGGGCATGATGTCAAGCAGGTCCTCTACCTGGTTGACCAGTACCTCCTGCATGCCGACAATATCGGGAGTGGCCTCCGCCATATAGGATTTCACAATGGGGATACGCGCCTCCCACCGGTTTTCGCCGTCGGCTGGATTATCGAACCTCACGTTGAATGTCATTACCGTAAGCTCATGTTTGGCGTGCCCACAGGAAAGGATGAGCGAACAAAAAGCGAGAAATAATACCGAAAAGATCTTCATAGCCTGCAAAAGTTTTATGTTATT
>SLOE01000110.1 GCA_007132715.1 Bacteroidales bacterium | reverse complement strand
GAAGAGAGGAGATCGGTCAAAAAGACAACAGACCACGGCATTGTTGTGTTTGAACCGGGCAAGTGCATCAGGTGCGGCATCTGCGTGAGGCTTGCCGCAAAGTACAATGAAAGGCCCGGATTGACCTACATAGGCAGGGGTTACGATGTCGAAATAGCAGTGCCCTTTGACGAAAACATCAAAGATGCCATTAAAAAAGCAGGCTCCATACTGGCAGAAGCATGCCCCACCGGGGCAATTGCGCTCAGGGAGGGTGAAAACGGGAATAGCCGGGCCAATGATGATCATATGAGCTAACCAGGCGAAAAAGTGATTTAAGTCCCTGACAAAATATTAAAACCAGGCATTATGAATAACCAGATGAAAAAGGTCAACCAACGATATTACCCGGTACTGATCGCCCTCATTATAGCCATAGCCCCGGCCATGACCTCAATGCAGGTCCGGCCCGACGGCGGCGACTGGCCCAATTACAGGGGTAATGTACGGCTCACCGGCACAACTGAGAATCCGATTCCTTCCACTCCCCGGACCCTTTGGACATTTGAGGCCGGCTTCGACCTTAAATCCTCACCTGTCATTTTCAACTCCAGAATAGTCATTGGATCGGGCAACGGGATTGTCTACTGCCTCAGTACAGAAGGAGAGCTGATGTGGCTGTTCGACACCGGCAATACCATCGAGGCGCCCGCGCTGATCCACAACAACAGGGTATATATAGGTAACCTCGGCGGAAAATTGTTCTGCCTTGACCTGGATAACGGGAACATGATATGGGAGTACGAATGTGACAACCAGGTCTCAGCGGCCCCCAATATCTGGTCAGACGGCACCAGGGATATCCTGCTGGCAGGCAGCTACGACTACTACCTGCACGCCATTGATGCGGTATCCGGTGAGGGCCTTTGGAAATATGAGCTTTACAACTACCTGCACTCCGCCGTTGCAATTGAGAATGACCTGGCAGTGTTCGGCGGCTGCGACGGTTACCTTCACCGGGTGGACCTGCGCAGGGGCGACGGGTTGCCCGAGATCGAGATAGCCAGCTACGTGGCAGGCTCCCCGGCACTTGAGGACGGAACAGCCTACATTGGCGATTACGACGGGGTCTTCAGCGCCGTGAACTATCTCAGTGGAGATATCCTCTGGAGATGGACGGATGAGGAACGAAGCCTGCCCTTCGTGGCGTCGCCTGCCATACATGGCAACAGGATCATAATCGGGAACAGGGACAGATTTGTTTACAGCCTCGATAAAAAGACGGGGGCGGTTCAATGGAGGACAAACACCGGCAGCAGAATCGAATCATCGGCGGTGACTGACGGCAGGCAGGTGCTTGTGGCAAATATGAGGGGAGATGTTATGCTGCTCGATATCAATACCGGCATGAGGCTGTGGACCTTCGAGACAGGAAGCGCTATCTCCGGCAGTCCCGCAATATCAGGAAACCGTATCGTAATTGGCACAAACGACGGCACGGTTTGGTGCTTCGGCAACTGAGCCCCGGTTTAATAACCTGCAAACCAAACGTTATAAACAGATTAACCCAGGCGGCAGACAGGAAAAATTGAACGCGAAAAGAAGAATAAACGTTATGAATATAGTGCATATTATCCCGGGATCGGGTGGAAGTTTTTACTGCGGCAACTGCCTGCGCGACAGCAAATACTACAGCTCAATAAAAAAGCTAAGGCATGATGTCCTTAAGATACCAATGTACCTGCCCCTCTTCAGCCATGATACTAACAATGAAGATGTACCCGTCTTCTACGGGGCGGTCAGCCTCTACCTTAAACAGTCATACCCCTTCTTTAAAAAAGCCCCGAAGTGGTTTGACAACATGCTTAATACCAGACCTGTACTAAGGCAGGCAGCTAAGATGGCAGGGTCGACACGGGCAAAGGGGCTTGAGGAGATGACCATATCGATGCTGATGGGAGAACACGGTGATCAGGCGGAGGAGCTCGAGCAGATGATCCGGTGGCTGGAAGAGCATTACAGGCCGGACGTAATTCACCTCTCAAATGCGTTGTTACTGGGACTGGCAGGCAGGCTTAAAAGCCGCCTCGGGGTGCCGGTTGTATGCTCACTCCAGGATGAGGATGTGTGGGTTGATGTAATGTCGGAGGTTAGCCGTGAAGCAGTATGGAAGCTGATGAGTGAAAAAGCCGGAGATGTTGCCGCCTTTATATCGGTCAGCCACTACTTTACCCGGCTGATGAAAGAGAAGATGAACATTGACGACAGAAAGTTACATACACTTCACCTTGGAGTCGATCCCGGCGACTACACCTTCATCAATTCGGCAGAAAAAGAGAGGGCCATAGGATTCCTTTCGCGCATGAATGAGTGTAACGGACTTGACATACTGGTAGATGCATTTATCCTGCTGAAAAACAACATTAAGAACCATGATGTTAGGCTCTATGTGAGCGGCGGGTCAACCGGCGATGACCACCAGTTCATCAAAAAGCAGAAAAAGAAGATCATCGAAGCCGGTGTGGGTAATGACGTTATATTTCTTGAAAACTTTGAAGATGAACACAGGCATATCTTCTTCGAGCGCGTATCTGTTCTGTCTGTACCGGTGCGTAACGGTGAGGCCTTCGGCATTTACCTTGCTGAGGCCATGGCAAGCGGTATTCCGGTGGTTCAGCCTCCTGCCGGTGCCTTCCCCGAAATTATCGAAACGACCGGCGGTGGAGTGACCAGCAGCGAAAATACACCTCAGAAGCTGGCCGAAGCACTCG
>SLOE01000050.1 GCA_007132715.1 Bacteroidales bacterium | reverse complement strand
ATGAGTCTCACACCAAGATGGAGGATCGGCTTCAGCTCAGGTTATGATTTCAGGGCAGGGGATTTTACAATGACCAATATCAATGTTTACAGGGACCTTCACTGCTGGGAAATGAGGTTTGGCGTTGTGCCGTTCGGATCAAGAAAGAGCTGGAATTTCACCATCCAGGTTAAATCATCAATGCTCAAAGACCTCAAGTATCACACCCAGCGCAGCTGGTACGACAACTTTTTCAGATAACAGGCCATAACAAATAGCCCAAATCCGGGGATACGGAAGCCCTTTGATAATATAAACCATTGAAAATGAAACGAACAATACACACCAAAAAAGCACCTGCAGCTGTGGGTCCCTATTCACAGGCCGTTGAAATAAACGGGACACTTTTTATCAGCGGACAGATCCCTGTCAACCCGGCAACCGGGAAGATAGCCGAAGGCGGAATAAGGGAACAGACCCGCCAGGTGATGGAGAATATAGGAGCAGTACTTGAAGAAGCTGGCTATGGTTTTTCAGACGTGGTAAAATCTACCTGTCTTCTGGATGACATGGACAATTTCGCGGCCATGAACGAGGTTTATGCGGAATACTACCCTGAAGATCCGCCGGCCAGGGCTGCATACGGAGTGGTCAGACTGCCGCTGGGGGTAATGGTCGAGATCGAGACCATTGCGGCGAAATAACAAATGCTGAATACCGCCACCCTGACGAATCTGGCTGTCAGGACGAACCAACCCTCACCGGCAGACCCGCATAAAAAAAGCCTTCCCCGCAGAGGAAAGGCTCCGTTCTCTGTTTCGGTTGCGCCTGCTATTCTGAAACAATCTCAAACTCCACCTCTACCTTGACTTCCTTGTGAAGCTTAACGGTGGCGGTGTATGTCCCGACCTCCTTGATCAGATCTTCCCTTATGGAGATCTGCTTCCGGTCAATCTCAAAACCGAGCTCGTTGATCTTTTCTGCGATCTGTATGGTGTTCACCGACCCGAAGATCTTGCCCTTGGTGCTGGTTTTCGCACCGATTGTAAGCTTTGTTCCTGCTATCTTATCACGCATTGCTTCTGCTTCCTCAAGTATTTTTGCCGCCTTGTGAGCCCTCTGCCTCTGGTTCTCATCATGCATCTTGCGGGCTGAAGGAGTGGCAACCACAGCAATACCTCTGGGTATCAAATAGTTCCTGGCATACCCATCCTTTACTGTAACTATGTCATCGGCATAACCAAGATTCTCTACATCCTGCTTAAGTATAATATCCATTTTCTGTCCTCCAATAATTTATTTAAACATATCTGTTACATAAGGCAGCATTGCCAGGTGCCGGGCACGTTTTATTGATGTTGACACCTTACGCTGGTACTTAAGCGATGTACCGGTTATCCGGCGGGGCAGTATTTTACCCTGCTCGTTGAGGAACTTCTTCAGGAACTCGGGATCCTTGTAGTCAACATACTTTATCTTGTTCTTCCTGAAACGGCAATATTTCTTCTTTTTGATCTCTACCGTGGGAGGGGTGAGATATCTTATTTCGGATTGATTTTGTGCCATGGCTTATTCCTCCTTCTTTACTTCCTTGTTAGCAATTGAACGTCTTTTCTCACTGTACTCGATCGCATACTTGTCCATGCGAAAAGTGAGAAACCTCAGAAAGCGCTCATCACGCTTATATTCTGTCTCAAGCTTTGCGACAAGCTCACCGGGCGCCCTGAACTCAAAATGGTTGTAAAAGCCCGTGGATTTGTTTCTAATGGGGTAGGCCAGTTTCCTCAATCCCCAGTCCTCATGGTGGACTATCTCTCCTCCGTTGTCAGTGATAATTTTCCTGACTTTTTCAACCGCTTCCTTCATCTGACTTTCAGACAAAACGGGAGTAATAATGAAAACGGTTTCGTACTGATTTAACATAATGATTTATTTGTTAATAATTTGATTTAACCGCCCCGGATTTATGGGTCGGGGACAAAGTTCTGATAAAACAGGCTGCAAAAGTAATAACTTTTTCCCTTTTCACAAAAGTTTTTTGCCGATACTCCAGACAATCAACACTGCTCATTTGCACCGGGACACCTTTAGACGGAATGACGGCGCTACGACTTTGCCCGGAAAGACGGCGCCAAACCTTTAGACGGAATGACGGCGCCAAACCTGCGGGATACTGCCCTGCCGGCAGCGCCGGGGGATCTCATGATGTTACGGTATCTGATCAGCCGGTGGCAAGCTCCATCATTTTGCCCACCGGAACGGCGGCCGGCAACCCGCTCGCCAGGGCGGTGCTTTTAATAACCTCCGGCTGCAGGATGCCTGTGACTGCGGCCATCCTGAACAGTGCAAACAGTGCCGCATTTCTTGCACCGACAGAACGGAAATCGTGAGCAACCACCCCTGCTCCTGTTGGCGGGCACTCAAGCGAGCTGTCAATAAAGAGGCTGCCTCCTTTCATAGCCTCTATTCTTCTCCTGCAGTGCTCCAGTCCGTCGACAGAAGTGATCACCACCATATCGGGTATGTCAATGCCGTGGTACATTACCGGCCGGGGTGAAATGATAACCTCGGCTGTGGAGAATCCAACACCTACCGTAACAGGGTAGCTGCCCTTCTGTGTAACGTGGTATCCCGTGCTTACAGCAGCTGTGGCAAGAATGCCCGCGGCAAGCTGAACACCCTCGCCGGCCGAACCGCTTAAAATGACAGAAACTGGGCCGCCTGGCGGCATATCATGACTTGCGGTAATAGTCTTAAGCTCCTTCAGAAGGTCGCCTCTCTTCTTGCCCTGCTCAAGAACAAAAGGTTTCCTGTCGTTCATCCACCTCCCGGGCAACTTTCCTGAACTCTCCATGATCTCCCTGAGCTTCTTTCCGGGATTGAGCCTTACGCCGTAACTGGGACAAATCTCAACGATCTCGATCAGCGAGAACCCGGCAGTTTCAAATGCCTCCTGCAGTGTACCGGAAATATCACCCACGCCGGCTATCCGGCCTGAAAACGCAGCACCCGAAGTGTGCGTAAGGGCACAAAGGTCGTAGCCTGACCAGGGATTTCCCTCAGACGATGTGGTTGTTTTGAAGCCGCAGGGAGTCAGTCCGCTTGTCTGCCCCCCGGTCATCCCGTAAAGCATGTTGTTATGCACCACCACGGTCATGTCGAGGTTCAGCCTGGCGGCCTCAAGTATATGCTGCAGTCCGATAGTGCTGCCGCCGTCACCTATAAATACGATGATCTTATTCCCCTGTCGCCCGGTTCCCATAGCGATACCGGCGCCGAGAGCAACAGACCTGCCATGGAGTCCATGAACAGTGTGTGTATTGAGGCAGCCGTCAATAATACCGTGACAGCCTATATCGGTCACCACCGTCACATCCAGGGCCTCAAGCCCCATCCGCTCCAGTGCCTTTGCCGTATTCTTTGCTATCAGGTCATGTCCGCACCCTTTGCAGTAGGGCAGATCTTTCTTTCTCAGTATTGTGCTCATAACAGTACCTCCTTTGTTATATCCCCGGGAGCAATCATCTTTCCTATCGCACCTACAGTACGCACCCTTCCAGGCAGCTCCTCTCCAAACATAAGCCTGGCAAACTGGGCATTGATATTCTCCTCGGCTATTACCACCCTGTCATATTTACCTGTAATCCGGTAATAGATACCCGGCAAAGGCAGCAATGTGCCTGCGACAAGCAGTGATACCTTTTTTCCGCTTTCGCGGATACCGCTTACAGCTTCCCTGGCAGCAGCAGCGGTTATACCGTAGGATACCACGAGTGTGGCGGCATCCTCCTGGCTATCGTATTGGTAACGGGTGTAACTGTCAAGATGGTTCCCGGCCTTATCCTCAAGTCTCCTGGTATTGGCCATGGCCTCATCGGTGGAATGACGCAGTATTCCTTCCATGTCATGAGTGGAGGCATTGAGCCGCACCTGCCGGCTCGCGTTAGCCACGGGAAGGAACGCCGGGATACCGTCTTCTCCCGGGTCGTAGGTTTTGTAGTGAGCCCCCCCGGGGGAACGTCTCTCAACCGGGAAGATATCATCCAGCAGTGACAGATCGAAGCTTTTGCGGGTCATCATCTCCTCCTTCGAAGTAAGGAAAACCACCGGGGTCCGGAGCCGGACCGCCGTGTGTACTGCTTCTGCAGCAAGATTCCAGGTATCCTTAAAGCCGTCACCGCACAGCACCGGCACCTGGTGGCCACCCGATATCATACCCCTCAGCAGTGCCAGGTCTCCCTGTGCTCCGCATGTGGCTGTCCCTGTTGCCGGTCCCAGTCGCTGGACAAGCACGATAACCATAGGCAATTCCATCATGAAAGCCATATTTACCGATTCTATCATCAGTGCAAACCCGGGGAATGATGTTGCCGTAACCGGGATCCTGCCGGCTGCCGCCAGACCCGACATCCACTGCAATGTGGTTATTTCATCGGGGGCGGGAAGCATCAGGGGCAGGCGCCGGCCTGCATACTGGTACAGCAGGTTGGCCGGAGTAATGGGGTAGCCTATGAAAGCATCGGCCCCTGCCCTGGCCATAGCTTCGGTTACCAGGCGGCTGCCGTCAATGATAACCGTCTGACTGTCATTCTTTGCTTGCATATATAACATTGTTTTTCAGAAGTTCATCGATCCTGACCCCGGAATATCCCAGCAGGGTTGTCAGTATCTGTTTGCTGTGTTCACCATAGTGCGGGGGCGGCAGCAGGTTCTTGGCCACCTCTATCCGGTCCGATGAAAAACCAACGGAGCTGACCCCCTTTATCGATCCTGAGTTGAATGGCGCCTCAATCAGCATCGCGGCTGCTTCGGGCGTTTCAAAAACCTCTTTCATGTTAAACACCCCGCCTGCAGGAACCCGCCTGCTCTCCAGCAGCTCAAGTATCTCTTTTCTTTCATACCTGCCTATGAGTTCCTGGAGCACCCTCTTGAGCTCTTCGCTGTTGACAACCCTGTTGTAATTCTTAATAAACTTACCATCCTCCGCCAGCTCCGGTCTCCCCAGCAGACGGCACAGCTCGCCGAACTGTTTGTCGGTGCCCACAGCAAGCACTATCTCTTTGCCATCGGCAGTTGAAAAGATGGTACCGTACGGCACTATGTTAGGATGGTCCGACCCCATCCTCCGGGGTATCGACCGGCCGACCAGCCAGTTTGTGGCCTGGTTGGCCAGAGACGCAACGCCCGATTTGAGAAGCGAAGCCTCTATAAACTGTCCCCCGCCTCCCCTTTCACGGGAAAGCAGGGCCAGCAGTATGGCCTCCTTCATCTGGTGAGCCGCCAGCACATCCATCAGTGCAACCGGCATCTTGGTCGGATTGCCGCCGGGCTCACCGTTCATATAGGTAAAACCGCTCTCAGCCTGTATGATGGCATCATATCCCGCCCGGGGATTTCCTGAGCCGTAACCTGTCACGTGCGCATAAATAAGGTTTTCGTTAAGGGCCTTAAGCGAGTTGTAGTCCACCTTCAGCTTTTCGGCGTCGCCGGGTTTGTAGCTGGCAAGAAGGATATCGCTTTTGCACACCAGGCGGCGGACCACCTCCAGTCCGTCGCCGGTGGTCATGTCAACGGCGAGGGACTGCTTTCCCCAGTTAACGCATGAGAAGTAGCTTGATATATCGGTATCCGGGTCCTCCACCGGAAGTTTCCAGTGCCTGGTCACGTCGCCGCACGACCTTACGTTCTCAACCTTGATCACCGTTGCACCCATCTCGGCCAGGAACAGGCCTACACTGGGACCGGCCAGCACATTTGCAAGCTCGGTAACCATAATACCCTTTAACGGAGTTTCCATACAAAATAACATTTTAACGAGACCCTGATCGTCTGAGCTTCTCCCTGATGTTGCCGGCTACTATAAACAGTACCGCCGAGCCCACACCTACAAAGGTCTCCTCTATCCTGAACCAGCCCATTTTATTGCCGGCCACTGCAAGGAGCACAGCCACCGTACCTCCGGCGAAAGCCCACCTTACTCCTTCAGAGCTTATCCAGCCCCTGCGGTAAATACCCAGCAGAATCACTATGGCCCCGATGGCCCTTATTGCGTAGGAGACATATGCAGCATCAAGTATTGCACCGTGAATGAATATCGCCATGGGAATCGTTACGAAGTTGACAAGGATGACCAGCCTGCGCGCTGTGGCAACTATCTTCTGGTCCACCGCCGTCCTGTTTATCAGGCTGTGGTAGATATCCTTGGTGGCTATGGTCACCACCGCGAAGTTTACCGGACCCACCGTTGAGAGAATGGCAGCCAGTATACCCGCCAGTGCCAGTCCACCGAAAAAGGGGTGAATGAACTCTTTAGTCGTCAGCAGGGTGGGCAGCACCATCTTGGGATTTGTAACCGCTTCAGCATCTATAAAGTAGCCTGTCATTGCAATGAGACCCAGCAGTGCCACCATGATCCCGAAAGGGGCAATGATAAGGCTCGAAAGGATTGCAGAATTCCTTGCCGTCTTTACATTGCGTGCGGCAAATATGGGCTGTATGCTGGCCTGGCCGGCCATACCGCCCAGCACCCCGCCGACTATAAGTGACATGGCATACGACATGCCTCCGCTGAAGGGAATGTACCAGTTGGCAGGCGACCCCAGCTCCACGAGACGCGAAGAAAGAGATGCGAAGCCGGTCATCTTGTCCAGTCCCACAATGAGAGCAATACCTATGCCGATGAACATAGCTGCTACATGTATGATCCCTGTGATCGCCAGCGCGTGCATACCGCCCACATAGGTGTAGGCGGTTATCACTATCGACGATATAAGCACTGCGTTGATCCAGCTTATGTCGAAAAGGGGGCCAAGGACACTTGCACAGGTCTGCAGCTGCACATATGAAAGGGTGATGTAGGCTGCAAGGAATGCAACGGCCGAGACACTCCTTGTACGCCTGCCGAAAAGACTCTCAAGCATCTCGCTTACCGTATGCACGTTCTTCTCCCGGTAATGGCGGGCAACGGTAAACCCTATGATGATCATACCAATGGCAGTGGAAATATTGTAGAGCACCGGCTGCATCGTGCCCGAGGTAAAGGCTTTTTCACTGACCCCGATGGTGCTCATACCGCCAAGCCACTCCGAGGCTACCACTACCGCACATGCAATCAGTCCCAGGTTCCTGCCAGCCACCAGGAAATCGGCGGCCGACCTGCTGGCAATACGCCGGGTAAAAAGCGATACAAGTATTATGAAGAGGAAATAGCTTAATATGACCGTCAGATAGGTGTTCATGCGTTTGCAATAGGTCCGAGACAAGGGAAACGGTACACAAAGCTAACACTTGACTTTTGATTACAACAAGATAAAAGTCAGGTTTCTGGCGACTGTGTGAGTGCGTCATACAGGATCTCAACGGGGTGAAGGGCCTTTCTCCCGGTGCCGTCGGTTATGTGGTGCCTGCAACTCGTGCCGGGTGCAGCTATCAGGGTACCGGGAGAAGCTGCCCTAACTTCAGGAAAGAGTACCAGCTCGCCTACCTTCACAGACAACTCATAATGTTCCTTCTCATACCCGAATGATCCGGCCATGCCGCAGCATCCTGACGGGATCTCCCTCACCCTGTAATTCTCCGGAAGGGAAAGCATCTTAATGGCCGGGGCGGTTGAAGCCACCGCCTTCTGCTGGCAATGGCCGTGCAGAAGCACTTCTGCCGGCTCCCGGGTAAACTGCCCGGTTGTTATCTTTCCTTTGTCGGACTCAGATGCAATGAATTCATCAATCATGAATACTGATCCGGCCAGCTTTTTGGCCCTGTCGGTAAACTCACGCCCTGCAAGATCGGGATATTCATCCCTGAAGGTGAGGATGGCTGAAGGTTCTATACCGACAATCGCAACATAATTGACTGATATGCCTGAAAAAAGTTCAATGTTCCTGTGTGCGATCTTCCTGGCCCTGCGCAGGAAACCCTTGGAGATGAATGTACGTCCGCTCACACCGTGTTTCCTAATGTCAGTACGGTAACCGAGGCGGTCGAGCAGCATAACGGCCCTGATGCCCACATGCACGTCATTGTAACCGGTAAACTCATCTGCAAAAAGAAGCACCCTGCCATTGTGGTGGTCACCGCCGTCTATCCTGAACCGGTAACGGCGCATCCACCCACGGAGGGTTTGGGAGTGCAGCCGGGGTATGCTCCTTTCAGGTGCAAACCCGGCAAGAGTTTTTACCAGTTTCGAAACGGCAGGGTTGCTTACAACAGCATTGAACAATCCGGGCCATACTGATCCGATCCTGTTTATCAGGGTAATGTTGGCAACCAGCCGGGACCTGAGGGGAGCGCCGTTTGCATCGTACCAGTGCTGAAGGAACTCGGCTTTAAGCTTAGCCATATCGACGTTAGAGGGGCACTCCGACTTACACCCCTTGCATGAGAGACAAAGGTCCAAAATATCATAAAGTTCCCTGCTGCTGAACGGGTCACTGCCCGGTTGATTAGTAAGGAATTCCCTCATGAGGTTTGCCCTGGCCCTGGTGGTCGCATGTTCATCCCTCGTTGCCATGAAGCTGGGGCACATGGTCCCTCCTGCTTTCTCACTCTTGCGGCAGTCACCCGATCCATTGCATTGCTCGGTAAAACGGACTATTCCTCCCCAGGGTGAAAAATCAAACAGGGTCTCGTATTCGTTCACCTCCCTCCCGGGAACATAACGAAGATGGGTGTTCATGGGTGGAGTTCCGGTTATCTTGCCCGGGTTGAACACACCCTGCGGATCCCAGATTTCCTTAAGCTCGCATAACAGACTGTAATTATCCTCTCCAAGGACCAGGGGAATGAACTCTCCCCTGAGACGCCCGTCGCCATGCTCGCCGCTGAGGGAGCCGCGGTATTTCCTTACCAGAAGAGCTACATCCCTGCCTATCCTGTAAAAAAGATCGACATCGACGGGATCTTTCAGGTTCAGTACCGGCCGCATATGAAGCTCTCCCGACCCCACATGGGCATGAAAAACCACCTCCTTGCCGTACTTTCCAAGCAGGGCATTCACCTCGTCAATATACTCCGGCAGCACATCCACTCTCACCGATGTATCCTCGATCAGAGATACCGGCTTGGCATCCCCTTTCATGGTCGACAGCACTCCCAGTCCGGCTTTCCTGAGGCTCCACACCCTGGGAATATCTTTACCCGTGATGACGGGAAAATGATAGCCGTAACCGGCATCCCTCATACGCTTCTCCATGGCAGAGGCCGTTTGAATGATCCGGTCGTCTGTCTCTCCCGTAAATTCAATTATCAGTATGGCAGCCGGGGCTCCCTCAATGAAGAAGCGGTTCTTCCTCTGCTCAATATTATCGCTGGTAAGTCTCAGTATGATGTCATCCATCATCTCGACCGCACCCGGACCGAACTCAAGAGCCAGCCGGGTCGCCCTCAGCGCTTCCTCACGGGTATTGAAGTGCGCACATACCAGTGCCTTGCAGGGAGGAGGCAGCGGGACCAGGTTAAGCTTGATCTCGGTTGTAAAGGCAAGGGTGCCCTCAGAACCTGCCAGCAGGGTGCAGAGGTTTATATCTTTGCCGCCATCGGTAAAGGGTGCCGTCTCCAGCAGAAGATCAAGGGCATAACCGGTGTTCCGGCGTGTCACCCGATGATCGGGGTACCCGCTCCTTATACGGGCGGCTGTGCGGCTGTCTCCCAACGTCTTGTCGATATGCCTGTAAATCCTGTTCTCAAGATTCCCTCCCCTGCACATGTATTTGAACTGCTCAGTAGTCATGCTTCCGAAAACGGCAGTGCTGCCGTCTGAAAGTACGGCCCTCACCTCCAGGGTATGTTCCCTGGTGCTTCCGTATATCAGCGAATGGGCACCGCAGGAGTTGTTGCCAAGCATTCCGCCGATGATGCAACGGTTTGAAGTGGATGTTTCGGGACCGAAGAAGAGACCGTGGGGACTGAGATACTGGTTAAGTTCATCCAGCACTACCCCCGGTTCAACCCTTACCCACCTCTCTTCGGCATTGAACTCGATGATCCGGTTCATATACCTGGATACGTCTGCAACAATACCGTTGCCAACAACCTGCCCGGCCAGGGATGTACCGGCACCCCGTGGTATAACGGACAAGCCGTTCGTCGAGGCAAACCTGACAAGTTTAATGATATCAGTCTCATTAACCGGTTGGCATACGGCAATTGGAAGTTCCCTGTAAACCGAAGCGTCTGTAGCATAAAGCAGCCTGGTCACCTTATCGCAAAGGAGCTCTCCGGCCAGCTCCCTGTCCAGTGACACAAGATCAAGATCTCCGGTGGGTTCCTGCACGCGTATATTCAGTCATTAGGAATTGAGAAAATACGGTCATCTATTGGAGGGTTTATCTGTATCTCCTCAACAAGGTTGATCATCTGCAACTGCCCCCCGAACCGGAACTCTGTCCTGGCGGGGAACATTATGTCGTTAACCCTCATGTAATCAACTATTTTTGTCTCTCCTTCAAGCAGATCACCACTCGGGCTCATGCTTCGGTTAACAATCTTCGTAATAAGGAATGTTTCCGTATCCAGGTAGTATAAGTAGTTATATTCCTCAGAGATAAAAAGCTCCAGTTTATAAACCTCGCGGCCCTCAAAAGTTTCAACACCCACCAGGTGTAATTCGCGCCCCCTTCTTCTCCAGTTGAACAGGTCGCTGTCTATTTCGCTTGTCCGCATGACATTCGCCAGTTCATCTTCGGTAAGTTCGCGGGGCTCCTCACTTAACCATGGCTCGACTACCCACCCCGTGGTCCCGTCAAAAGCCTGGATAACCTTCATCCCTTCAATGGTAGCTTCGTTGTATACCTTGTCAGGTCTGGCCCGGATTGTAATAAAGGGCACCTCCCTCCCCATCTGCACCGCGGTACCGGTAATTTGCATCCGGTTAACCTCGCTGAGCAGCTTCTGACCTGTAGCTTCCAGGTGGAGCGCCATAACCTCGTCGCGCGACTGGGCATTTGATATGCCTGAAGAGAGAACAAGTGCTGCAATAAGCCATAAATTAAGTACTCTCATAATCTGTTGTTTATTGTTTAAGCTAGTTTCACTTAACTCAGTTTGTTATTTCAAACCCATTTTAAAATTTCATACGCTTCTTGATCTCGGCAAGAAGTTTGTATTCCCGTTTCCCGGTGGTGGCAGCATTGCTGTCGCTCACCTTACCCAGAAGGAATCCGTAAGGTTCCATACCCTCAATCTCGTCAAATATCACCTTAAGTACCGCCATCCCCGGTATGAACAGTATCATACCCGCAAGTCCCCAGATAAAATTCCCAATGAACAGTGCAATTATAGTCATAAGCGGATTCATAGAGACCTTTCCTCCAACGATCTTTGGAGTGAAGATATTACTTTCCATCAGCTGAATGACATAAAATGCAAGGAATACCCCTATGGGATACCATAGAGAGTCCTTTGTCAGCAACGCAAAGAGAATAGGCAGTGTGGCGCCTATGAACGGACCGAGGAAAGGGATAACATTCAGAAAAGCTGCAAAAACTGCAAAGAGCATGGCATGACGGATCCCGAGGCTGTATAGGGCGATGCTGTTTAGAACGGCCAGTATACAGATCACCACAAACATCCCCTTGATATAGTTCTGTACAACCCCCTGAACACTGTTGATCACCCGTGAAACCTTCTCCCTGTGATGATCGGAAAAAGCACGCCGCACAAACTCCACCAGGAACTTCCTGAAATAGAGAAAAAGAAATATGTAAACAGGCATTATGAATATCATGGTTACCGTCCCGGCAGTTGCAATTATGCCCTGTGTAAGGGCATCCATATTCTCATAAACCTGCTGGAAAAGGGTGTCTTTGATGCTGTCAATCGAAATGGGCACAACACCTTCAAAGTTGTCAGTAATAAAATCATTGGCAGCCCCTATGATCTCTTCAACCCGGCTCTCCAGCGCACTAAGGTCCCGGGAGAACCCAAGCAGCTGGTTGTAAAAGAAATAAATAATACCTGTAATAGCGGCAAGAAGGGCTATCAGGCTGGTTGAGACGGCGAGTAGTGAAGGAATACCCTTCCTCTCCTGCCAGGATGTGAACGGGCTGATAAGTATGGCAAGAAGTCCAGATATCAACAGGGGCACAAGCACTATCTTGGCCGAACGCATTATAATAACTATAAGCACCATCCCGGCAAGGATAACAACAAGCTTAAAATAAGCCGGAAATTTTACCTGCATTTCTAAATTTTTACTGTGCCCCTCTATAAAAGGCAGCTTTTTCTATCAAACCCTAAAAATAACCTTTTTTTACTTCAAATGCATACTTACCTTAAAGACTGCGAAAGTAATGGCTTTATTAACTCCGCCCGGCAGGGATCTCTTACATCCCTGCCTTTCGGTCTCTGTTAAAAAAATTTACCGGTTTATGCTGATATTATACATAAACGTTGTATTTTTCGGTGCAGTACCATTTAATAACCCAATACCTACCAAATCTCTAAACATGGATATTAACAGAAGGAATTTCTTACGTAAGACTGCCGCGGCTTCAGCGGGGATCGGACTGGCAACAGTGATCCCCTCCGGGGTATGGGCCGCCCGTGTTGCACCGAGCGACAGGATCAATATTGCAGTTATCGGCTGCAGGAACTTTGGCTTCAAGATACTGAGGGACCATCTTGATAATGAAGACACCAGGTGTGTAGCCATGTGTGATGTAGACGAGGGAGTGCTCAACGAGCGTGCAGAAACTATCAGGAAAGAATACAACCAGCAACCCACTCTCTACAGCGACTTCAGAAAGATGCTGGAGCAAAGTGACATTGATGCGGTAATCATCGGCACACCCGACCACTGGCACTGCCTGAACATGGTATACTGCCTGCAGGCAGGCAAGGACGTGTACATCGAGAAACCCCTGGCCAACACCATTGGCGAATGCAATATTATGGTAAGTGCTGCAGACAGATACAACCAGATAGTACAGGTGGGGCAGCAGCAACGCAGCAACCGTGCCTTCAGGGAGAGCATCGGGCTGGTACGGAATGGTTCACTGGGTAAACTGAGAAAAGTCAAGATATGGGGCAACTTCAACTACGGACTGGGCACCCCCTTCAGGGATGACGAACCCGTACCCGAAGGTGTTGATTACAACATGTGGCTTGGGCCTGCTCCCGAAAGACCCTTTAACAGGAGCCGCTTTCACGGCTCATGGAGGCATTACTGGGATTATGGCGGGGGACTGATGTCGGACTGGGGTGTGCACCTGATCGACATGGGCCTCTGGGTAAATGACCTGATCGATGCACCTGAAGAGGTGATGACCTTTGCAACAAACAACAGCGGACAGCAAAGGCAGCGTGAAACATTTGACACCATGACGGTAGTCTATCCTAAAAAGGATTATGTCATCTCGTGGGAGATGACAGCGGGCATTCAAAGCGGACCCTGGGGTAAATCATACGGTGTTGCATTTATTTGCGACAACGGTACTGTTATAACCGACAGGCACGGCTACAGGGTCATACCCGAATGGGATGGGGGAACACAAAGTCATAAGGCAGATGCAACAGAGATTTCCGGTATCAGGGAGGCCCATCCCTACCATGTCAGAAATTTCCTTGACTGTATCAAATCAAGGGAAAAACCGGTATGTCCACCTTCAACGGCCAGAGCAGCAGCAATCCATGTCCATGTTCCGAATATTGCAGCAAGGACAGGAGAATCATTGCTTGTCTGGGACGATGTAAATTCCCGGTTCACAAACAGCGACAAGGCAAATGAACTTGTTACTCCTTCATACAGGGCTCCCTGGAAACTGCCCGAAATAACCCGATAAAACATAAAACCATGCTTAACAGAAGAAAGTTTATCCAGACCGTTGCTGCCGGCACGGCAGCGGCATTCATACCGAAAACCCTCACTTCCTGCGGGGATGATGTCAGGAAGCTTGAGAACATAGGCTATATAACCGGAATGATCAGAAATGAGCTGAGAGACGGCGACTGGCAGGAGGTATTTGCAGCAACCGCCGGCATGGGCTACACCGAGATTGAAACAGGCAATTACCTTGGCGACTCGGCTCAATCCTTCCTGGGTTACCTGAGCAGCCTGGGGATGAAGGTGGTGGCAGGCGGCGCCACTTTTTCAGAAAACATGGACGAGGTGAACCGCTCACTGGACAGGCTTAACGCCCTTGAGCTTGAATATGCGGTCCTTTACTGGCCATGGTTCGGAGGGGCCCCGCTTTCGCTCGACGACTGCAAGACAAGTGCCGACCTGTTGAACAGGATCGGTGAGGTGTGCAGGAGCCGGGGATTAACCCTTTGCTGGCACAATCACGATCTTGAGTTCCATGCCACCGAAGAGGGTGTTGTACCGTTTGACTACCTGATGGAGAACACCGATGAGCAACTTGTAAAGTGTGAACTGGATATTTACTGGACCAGGAAAGGTGGAGCCGACCCGGTTGAAACACTCAGGAAGTACCGCGGCAGGTATCCCCTGCTCCATATCAAAGACATGGCACCGGGAGAGGAAGAGACATTTGCCTGTCCCGGAAGCGGCATAATCGATTTCGGCACTGTACTTGCTGAGGCAGTGGACCAGGATATCAGGCACTATTTCGTTGAGAAGGACAATGTGGTCGACGGACTGGCATGTCTGGCATCTGCTGCCACTTACCTGAAGTCGCTCAGGTTCTGACTTCTGTGTCAACAATCTGTGCTGTCACCCGGACACTTGATTTTGTGAAGGTATCCGGCAGATTTCGGAATTCTTAACCCTTTCCGTCTTCCGTGTATTGCATAAAACAATAATATTCAGTTCCTGGGTATTTGGTGTTGGGCATTATAATCTTTAATTTTATGTTTTATATGATTGTTGAACATAAAACGATAAGGAAATGTCAAATTATCATGAACCTGTAGAAGAGCTCAGTCCCCGCGACAGGGATTTTTCAAGGGCGCTGAACAGCCTCAAGGAAGAGGTTGAGGCAGTGGACTGGTATCACCAGCGCGTTGTTACAACCAAAGATGAAGAACTGAGGGATATTCTTATCCACAACAGGGATGAAGAGATCGAACATGCATGCAAAACCATCGAATGGCTGCGGAAGAACATGCCTGCGTGGGACGACGAACTAAGAAAACAACTTTTTAAGGAGGACGGCAAAGATGATAATCCGTCTGACCTGGGAATAGGAAAAATAAAATAAATGGTTATGGACATATTAAAGCAATCACTGGCCCCGCTTTCTGACGAAGCATGGCAGGAAATCAATTCGGCAGCAAAACAGATACTCAACTCTCATCTTTCAGCACGAAGGTTCGCCGAAATAAGCGGACCATATGGATGGGACTATGCTGCAGTGCCTGCCGGAAGACTTGATATTCCGGGCGGACAGGATAAAAAAGGCGTTGTTTACGGCATTCACAAGGTACAGCCGCTTATCGAACCACGGGTAAGCTTTAAACTTAACATATGGGAACTGGACAACCTGGCCAGGGGAGCCAGGGATGCAGATCTTGATCCGCTGGAAGATGCGGCCGTCAAGCTGGCTGAGTTTGAGGAAAAGACTGTCTACTACGGATTGAAAAATGCATCAGTCACCGGTCTCAAAGATGTTAATGCTTCAGAAAAGCTGCAGTTGCCCGGCAGCATAGAAGGCCTGCTCTCAACGGTTTCGGAGGGCATCACAAAGATGATGGATGCATCAGTCCCCGGTCCCTGGACACTGGTAGTCAGTCCCGCGTTGTGGAAGCAGATATCGTCACATTTCAAGGGATATCCGCTTAAGCTTCAGCTGGAAAAACTGCTGGGAGGACCGGTAATTATGTGCCATTTCATTGAAGAGGCATTCCTGGTACCTTCCTCCGCAGAGGATATCAACCTGGTTATCGGGCAGGATATCTCAATAGGTTATGAATCGCATAACGACAAGGAGGTCCGGTTGTTCCTCACCGAATCTTTCACACTGAGGGTTAATGATCCGGCCTCGGTAATAATGATAGGGTAATAATAAAAAATCTTTACAGCACCGGTTGAAGTATTACCGCATATAAAGGATCAGGATAAATTACGCCTGTTTTAACTGCTGACCCCCGGAGTTCTTTTCGGGGGTCCTTTTTTTCTCATCAGCAGATGCAGCAAACCAAGCTTGTACAGGTCGAACAGGTAGAGTGATGAAACCCGGCGGCAAAGCATGATCCTTAAAGCCGGCCGCAACAACATCAGTATATACCCGGCAAGTATGCCCGCAATATTCTTTCTCATGCCGAAATATACGCCCAATATCCTGACGGTATTGATAAAGCCGGTGTCCTGGCCGGTATATTGGATAATACTCACCAGGTTTGCAATACCCCTGTCGGTTTTTTCAATGAATGCCGAATTGGTCTCAACACACGAGTGCATCAGGGGATTGTCAATGTGCGTTATGTTCAGGCCTAGTTTCCCCAGATTATATGCGAAAAGTGTATCCTCGTACCCGTATTGGGTTATCCTCTCATCAAATTTCACGGAATCAAAAACCTCTCTCCTTATCAGGAAGTTGTTGGTCATAAAATAGCGGACCGGGCTTTTCTGCCGGACAGCAGCCGGTATACTTTCTCTTTCCCTGCCGAAGTTCCACCGTAGCCTTTCCCCGGGTGAAGGCAGGTTCTTGTCATATATCCTGCCCCCGCAAATAACAGGCGCATCACTTCCTGATATTTCACTGATGTAGTTTTTCAGGAATTCGCCGGTAATGATCTCTGAATCACAATCAAGGAACAGAAGCCAGTCATACCTGGCATATTGTGTAAACATATTGCGTATACGCGAGCGCCCCACATTGGCATCCAGCTTAATATACCTGTGCCTGCTGCAGGGAGCCTCGTTAAGTTCCCTTAAGGCTTTAGGTGAATGGTCATCTATTATTACCAATTCACAGGGAACACCGCAACTATATGCCTGTAATTCAAGATCCCTGACCAACCTCCCAACTTTGTAGTTATAAACAGGTATGCAAATGGATATCATATGATAAATTGGTATGGGGCCATTCCTGTGGTCTGTCAGTTTGTTGTAAAGGTAAGCTGGTTCCCGTAAGCCGTACCTGAGCCGGTAGTCACATAAGCCCTTATATAATAAGTGGTGCCGGGCAAAAGCAGTGATATGGTGCTTTTGAACTCTGCCTCATACCTGCTTGCTTCTATTATCTCCTCCAGGCCGGTTCCAGGTGCCACGTTATCTTCAACTGTTGGATTTGGAGATGTATTGTAGCATACACCGAATTCGACCAGATCGATCTTCCTGTTGGCAACAAATTTACCGCCCGTTTCAGCTGTTCTCCAGACAATAACCGGTTCAACAGTGTCAATGCTCCTTATGGCAACCAGGTCATCCTTCTCACAACCAGCCATTACATAGATTAAGGCAGCAAAGCCCAGAAAGGTCATTGTAAAGCTGCGCAGATTCAGTCTGTTTGACATTATCATTTCAGGCATTTCGGTAAAGGGTGATATTTTATCTATGCTGCAATATAGCCCTTATTAAAGATTTTTCAAAGATGATACCTTAAAATAGCCGTAAAAACAGGACCCGCCTGCAATACAGCATGGCGGGTCCCCGTATTGATCTTGTTCCGCTTCCTAGACGATAGCTCCGCTGACAAGGAACGTAGCAGCAAAAGCAATAATTGCATACAGTTCGGGGAAAACACCAAGGATAAGTGTATTTCCGAATACGTTATATCCTGATCCAATCGCAGCAATACCGTTGGCACATACCTGGCCCTGGCGGATGGCGGACATAAGTCCCACTATGCCAAGCGCGAATCCAACACCGAAGATAGCTGCAGCCTGGTACCAGGTAACCACCTCGGGAAGGGCTCCTGTATACCCGGTAAGCACAAAATACCCCATAAACCCGTAAAGACCCTGAGTTCCGGGTAATGCACTAAGCACCATATAACTACCGAATGCATCTTCGTTCTTTTTCATTGCTCCGATGGAGGCGTTACCCCCCATGGATACGCCAAAGGCACTACCAATACCGGCCAGACCTATCATTAATCCAATGCCAATGTAAGCTAAAATAATCGGTTCCATAATTTAAAGATTAAGTTAAGTAAATAATTTAATGTCTATTCTATATTTCTAAATGGATTATATTTCTTGCCTCCCCCGGAAAAACCGGCATTTTTGTAAAATTCCACGAAAGTGAGACGCATTGGGTGGACAAACGACCCGAGCCCCGACATAAACAGGTTGATGCTGTGACCGAAAATCAGGATGATGATCATCACTATGGCGCTTACCACAGGAATATTGCCGCTCATCGATACGGCCAGGCTGTTGAATACAAATCCCAGGATGGCACTTGCAATACCCAGGGCAAAGAGCCGGATATACGACAGAATATCACCCAGAAGTCCTGTAGCCATATTGTAGGTGTTCCAGAGACCAAGTCCGAAATTGGTAAATATATTCCTGTTCAGATTGTTAAGTAACAGTATCATCAAGCCGCTTACACCAAGTATCATATATAATACCGGGTTAAGGGCTTCCATGGGAATTCCCGTTACCATGCTTGTCAGATAGACCAGAATGCTGCCCACAATGAGGGTGAGCCAGCCATAGGTCCCCATGGCATACTTCCACCCGAACTGTATTGTCTCATTAACAGCCTTGAGCACCATACCGAATATTATCTGGATAGCTCCCAGGATAATCGAAAGGTAGAACAGGATCATGTTGATATCCGTACCCCGCTCGGTAAACATTGCCTGCAGGTCGCGGTATACCGGCAGATCGGCATGGTAAAGGTTTATCCCGAAGAATGTACCGCCTATCAGTCCGAAAAACAGGGTTGCCAGGCCCAGGTAAAAAACCAGCACGGCCATGGGCTTCAACTCTTTCTGCACCTTTTTCCTGGCAAAAATTGCTGCAACTGCCATCAGTATACCGTATCCTGCATCGCCGAGGCAGAAGCCGAAGAAGAGAGCATAGAAAGGCGCAAAGAAAGGCGTCATGTCAAGCTCCTTATAGGTTGGCAGGGAGTATAGCTCACCAAGCTTTTCAAACTTGCTGGCAAAACCCTTGTTCTTAAGGTGAATAGGAGCTTTGTCATCCGGCCCCGGCACCGAGGTAATATATGCGGCCGAACTGTTGTCAAGGTATTTGTTCAGTTTCGGAGCTGCTTCTTTGGGGACCCATCCCTCAAGTATCATAAGCTTTTCTTCTGCTTCCCTTGCCGTATTGTGGACCGCCTTTTCATACTCCAGCTCCTGGATAAGCTCATTTTTGTACCTTACAAGGGCATCCAGATCCATCCGCGCCATCTCCTCAAACCTGTTCTCAATGACCTCCATCTCCTGTTTGATACCCTCTTTTTCTTCACGGAGGCCGGCAAGTGAGCGTGAAGGCGGAGCAATCTCCTCGGCAGGGATATCTACCTCTTCACCCTCCCTGGAGATTAATATAAAATGGTTTTGTCCCCCATGTACACTGATCTCCTCTATCGTATACTTCTCTTTCCACTCCTGTTCAAACTTCCGGGTGGGACAGATAAAGAACCTCAGGGTTATACCTTCCTCCCTGAGTTTATCAACCATATCGGGAGAAAAGTTTCCCCAGGGCTCCAGCTCGTGTATCTCTTTCCTTAATGTATTTAACTTGTTTATTATTCCCTCCTGGCGGGATTGCAGCTCGATAAGCTCCTCATAGACATCCTTGCCGTAAAGCTCGCCTCCTATTACCGGATGGTCATTTTCCCTGTTCTTAAGGAACCTTATGGCTTTATCCACCTTGTCTATGTACTGGTATTTATCCCTGATCTCATCACTTATCTCCTGCTCCTTTTCAACCACATGCACCACTCCGAGATCACGCAGTTCATCAAGGATATCTTCGTACTCCTGGTGATATATCAGCAGTGAATACTTGATCATTGGTGATATCATATCTGTGCCTCCTCTGCTTGCTGTTGACGTGTTTTAACTATTTTCTGGGATGACTTGTCAAGGTTTTCCTCATCCTCGAGGAACCTCTTGATCTTCAGTATAGCCTCCTCATAACCGGGGATCTGAACCTTCTCATAAAGGTTTACCTTCTGGGTTGTCTTTTTCCTGGCATGGTCAAGAAGCTTCATCTTCCTGTAGAAAAATTCCCTCTCGATCGCTACCTGGGCAAGCTCTTTCAGTATCTTTATCCCGTCAAAGTACCAGTCCGGTTTATTTATCAGGCTGAAGTCGGCTATTTCGAAAATAATGTCATCAAGCACCGGTGTCCTAACCCCTGCTATCTTTTTGACAGATACTTCAACATCGCTTATGGTTATAAGATTTTGGTCAAATTCCACCCATAACCTTGCCATGTAATCATAGGCTCTGATCTTCTCCTCGAGCTTTTCGTCAAGTGCAGATGCCTCGTCCTTGGCTTTCTTCACTTCCATCCTCAGCGCCGTCTCCTTGTTCTTTATCGTCGGCAAAGCCCTTACCCTGATATTCAACTGCTTGTTAAGGTCCTGAAGCGAAGTTTTGTTGTATTGAAATTTTATGGCCATGCAATCGTTATTTTCAGTTCAGTAATCCGGACAACTATTTTTTACGCGGCCAGTATTTGTCCGTCATCTCCTTGCGGATACCCACCTCTGCCTGGGTGAAGTTATCGCTGAAAAGCTCCCATCCCGTATTGAGCATAGTGTCGGTATCGATGTTGACATCAATGGCCAGCAGCTTGTTCGAATATTCCTTAGCGAACTTGAGCGTCCTCTCGTCATAGTCGGTCAGGTCAAATCCGTTCTCAAGCTTGGTACGGGCATTGGCCGCATCGGCATAGAGACGTACCGCAGTGTTCATCACCTGCGGATGATCTTCCCTGGTCTTCTTGCCGATCACAAGTTGCTTGAGGCGGGAGAGGCTCCTGAAAGGGTCGACTATCACCTTTCCGATCTCGGTATCACGGCGCAGGAATAGCTGTCCCTCGGTAATATAACCAGTATTGTCAGGTATCGCGTGAGTAATATCGCCGCCTGAAAGGGTGGTTACGGCAATAATGGTGATCGAACCGCCTTCCGGGAACTGAACGGCCTTTTCATACAGCTTTGCCAGGTCACTGTATAGCGATCCGGGCATACTGTCCTTCGAAGGTATCTGGTCCATCCTGTTTGAAACGATACTGAGCGCATCGGCATACAGGGTCATATCTGTTAGGAGCACCAGCACGTTCTCGTTCTTGTCGACAGCAAAATACTCTGCAGCGGTAAGGGCCATGTCGGGTACAAGAAGGCGTTCAACCGGAGGGTCCTCTGTGGTGTTTACAAAGCTGACGATACGGTCAAGTGCACCGGCATTGTCAAAAACATTCTTAAAATAAAGATAATCGTCATTGGTCAGCCCCATGCCGCCTAGAATAATCTTGTCGGCCTTTGCCCTAAGGGCGACCATTGCCATAACCTCGTTGAACGGCTGGTCGGGATCGGCAAAGAAAGGTATCTTCTGACCCGTGACAAGGGTATTGTTCAGGTCGATACCCGCAATTCCGGTTGCAATAAGCTCGGATGGCTGTTCCCTCCTCACCGGGTTCACCGAGGGCCCGCCTATCTCCCTCTCGTCACCTTCAACCTCGGGTCCGCCATCTATCGGCAGTCCGAATGAATTGAAGAAACGGCCTGCAAGGTCATCGCTCACCTTGATTACCGGGGGCCTCCCGTAAAATGTAACCTCGGCATTTGAAGGAATACCTTCGGTACCTCCGAATATCTGGAGGGTCACATTCTGCCCCTGTATCTTAACAACCTGAGCCAGGCGGCCGTTAACCGAGGCCAGTTCCTCATAACCTACACCCTCGGCATTCAGTGAACAGGTTGCCTTGGTGATCTGGGTTATCTTCGTGTATATTTTCTGAAAAGCTTTAGTTTCCATTACTTTGATTTCTTTTCGTCGATTATATAATACAATTCTTTTTCATGTCTCTTAAACTGCTCAGATTCAAACTCCGAATAGTTCATCTGTTTGAGCTCGTTGATAATCCGCTTGAAATAGGGGTTAACCTCTTCAAATGATTCAAACTCAAATTCTGTATTGTAAACATCCAGAACCTTGTCAAGCATGTACTTCTGCCTGGGCATCGGGCACGAACGGTCAATCGGGTCAAATGCGTCCTGCTGGAGAATGATAAAATCTATAACCTCGGACTTCCAGAAATCAACATGATAACTGATGGGCACGCCATCATCTCCCAGGATGTTGATCTGCTCCGAAGCCTCCTTGCCCCTGATAAGTATATTTTTAACAAGCATCACGTTGTCCACCCATGTATCGGATATCTTCTCCTTTATATAATCCTGCAGCTCGGGATATTCGATATACTTCGAATAGCTGTCAATCGGATCGATCGCAGGGTAGCGCTTGCTGTCGGCACGCTGCTGTGAAAGAGCGTAGAAACAGCGTGCTGCCTTTTTGGTCGATTCGGTCACAGGTTCCTTCAGGTTACCACCCGCAGGTGATACGGTACCTATAAATGTTATGGAACCGGATTCGCCGTTATTCAGGTAAACAAAGCCCGCCCTTGAATAGAAGTTGGAAATAATTGCCGGAAGGTCCATCGGGAAGGCATCCGGGCCGGGAAGCTCCTCCATGCGGTTTGACATCTCCCTGAGGGCCTGTGCCCATCTCGATGTTGAGTCGGCAAGCAGCAGGACCTTGAGACCCATGGCGCGATAATATTCCGAAAGGGTCATGGCTGTATATACAGATGCCTCACGGGCTGCAACAGGCATATTTGATGTGTTGGCGATAATTGTGGTGCGCTCCATCAGCTTCCTGCCGGTTCTCGGGTCATCGATCTCCGGGAACTCGGCAAAGATCTCAACAACCTCGTTTGCTCTCTCCCCACAGGCTGCAACAACAACTATATCAGCTTCTGCCTGTTTTGATATCGCGTGCTGGAGAACAGTCTTGCCGCTACCGAAAGGGCCGGGAATGAACCCTGTTCCACCCTCCACGATCGGGTTAAGTGTATCCATGGTCCTGACCCCGGTCTCAAGAAGTTTGAAAGGTCGTGGTTTATTCCTGTAGGTCTTGATAGGTATCTTGACGGGCCACTTCTGGACCATGGTAACCGGCACCTCGTTGTTTTTCCCGTCGGTCAGAACAGCGATCTCGTCATTCACAGTGTACTCACCCTCATCCGCAACGCTTTTAACCTTGTATTTACCCTCGAATTTGAAAGGTACCATGATCTTGTGCGGCTGTTCATTCTCATTCACCTCGCCCAGCCAGTCACCGGCCAGAACCTGGTCGCCCTTCTTTGCCAGCGGCTTGAACGTCCATTTCTTTTTGTCGTCCAGAGCGGCGGTATAATCACCCCTCTTCAGGAACACCCCGTCCATCTTGTTGAGGTCATGCTGAAGTCCATCGTAATTCCGGGAAAGAATTCCGGGACCGAGTGTTACCTCGAGCATCCCCCTGGTAAACTCGACATCAGTGCCGACCTTCAACCCCCTGGTACTCTCAAATACCTGGATGTAGGCACGTTTCTCAAAAACCTTGATGACCTCTGCCATCAGCCTGACGCCTTCGAGATTGATATAGCAAATTTCATTCTGAGAAACCGGTCCGTCAACATCAACCATCACAAGGTTGGCTATAACTCCGGTCACTTTACCCCTGGTTATATTATTTTCTTTCATTATAAAATATGGTTAGCGAATTATTTTATACTATTTTTCCGAAAACTCTTTGGGAAACTCATAGCTTTTCTCAAGCTGATCAAGCAGTTTCCTGAACAACTCCTGTCCGGTCTCCTGATCCATATCCAGCCAGCGCTGCACCATCTGCAACTTGATGACATAAGCCAGCAATACCTCTACTGTGAAATAGTTAAATGTATTGGCCTCGTCCAGAAAGTCCCACCTCATAATGTCCATTGCCTTCTCCCTCTCCAGGAGGTTATCATTGTCCTGGACCGAAATCAGCTTCTCCATGTATTCAAAGTCATTTGCCAGGCCGAAGTCCTTCAGGGTGCTTTTCCTTACGGCCTGGACAATATAATTGTCGCCGATAAGGTACTTTTTCCCCTTCAGCTTGTGCTTCCTTACATTGATGCCTGCAACAATGTTCCTTATGTTGAGGTCAAACTCAAACCAATCCCGCAGAAACTTATTGGAGCACCCCCTGACATGATCATAATAGAGCCAGGTGAGCTGGTCCTCCCAGGACAGTCCCTCAAAAACGGAGGTTTCTGATTTATAGGCGGTAATGAACCGCTGCATGTATCCGGGTGCAGCTCCTGGCTCCCTGATCTCCTCCTCAAGTTCTTCCTGTGAATACTTACCGCTATCATCAAATTCCCCGCCCGATTTCATCAGAAGATTCAGCAGATTATTGTTATCGGCCGGAAGGTGCAGCATCTCAACAAGCCTGTAATCATCAGGGTGCAAATGATACTCCATATCCTCCCTGAAATCGGCTATGGAAAAGCTGAGTTTTTTCTGGTCGATCAGAATGTCAGGCAGTCCGGCTACCAGGTAGTAATAGTTTCTTTCAAACATTATGGAATTATACAGGTTAATTTCATATTAATACTTGATCATCACTTTTAAAACCGGGCCCGGATCTGCCGGGATAAACCGGTTGCAGTTGCCGCAGCAGTAGTTGCTGACAACCTTACCATCCGGCACTAATCTTTTTCCGGATAAAGCAATTCTTTGGTACGGGGCCTGAGGTAGTTTCTGAAAAAATTCTCAAAATCCTCATCCGTAAAGCTGATCTGGTAACTGCCATCTTTGGGTCCTATCTTGAAACCTGCCTCCATGCTGTCATCAAATCTGATCTCCAGTCCGGCATCCAGCAGAGCCTTCTGCTTTTTGTTAAAATAATCGTCAAGCTCCTTCCTGTCCTTTTCCGGTAACAAAATAACCATATCCATAGTTTTGCCTGACTTAGGATCCCAGTTTTTCACGGCTGTCTCAATAATCTTCTGAAGAAATTCCTTGTCCTTAAAAGCCTTTTTTATATTCTCACCGGCAGCCTTTGCCGTTATCAGACCTGTGATCTGCTGCTTGATGGTATTAATCGCCTGCCTTGCCGAAAGCTTAACTTCAGAGTTCACATTCTTCTTAATCTCCTCTGCTTCCTTCTTAGCCTTTTCAATTATCTGGCCGGCATCTTCCTGTGCCTTTTCCTGCATCTTCTCAACCTCGGCCCTGGCATTGTCAATAATCTGCTGAGCCTCTTTATTGGCCTTATCGACCCCTTCAGCATAGATCTTCTCAGTTAATTCCTGAAGTTTATTTTCCATGTGGATGAAATTTTACTTTTATATAATTAATTTACTACTGCCTGTTATGGTTAATGACTTGATTATAATTGCAATATATAACATAAACCGGAATAGGTCAAACAAATGTACAAAATAATTCGAAAATTGAAGGTCAGCTCTACATGACACCGGTTTATATTTGTTAAGGACCAAAATCAACGCCGGCGAAAATAGTCAAGTACACCATAAAAATTATGACAATCGTCATTTGCCCATATGGCGTGATATTCCCTGGTGCCGTACCGGCTGTCATGAATTGCTCATTATCAATACTCCGATATGGTATGAAACCTGATTGCGTCATATTTTTCCCTTGCCATCTGAAGGCTGTATTCTGAATCAGCAAGGAAGACATCCCTGCCCCGCTTGTCCTTTGCCATATTCTGCTGCTTGCGCATTCTGAAATCGTCCAGTTGCTCCCGGCTGCTGCTTTCCATCCAGCAGGCCTTGTGAATATTCAGAGGTTCGTATCTGCAGGTAGCCCCGTATTCATGCTTTAACCTGAACTCGATCACATCAAACTGCAGAGGTCCCACTGTGCCAATTATCTTCCTTCCATTCACCTGGTTGACAAACAACTGCGCAACACCTTCATCCATAAGGTGGTCAAGCCCTTTTGCAAGCTGCTTGAACTTAAGAGGGTCACCATTCTCAACATACCTGAAGAATTCAGGTGAGAAACTGGGTATTCCCTTGAAATTAAGCACCTCGCCCTCTGTCAAAGTATCTCCTATCCTGAAATTACCTGTATCGTGAAGGCCAATGATATCGCCGGGGTATGCCACGTCAATCACCGATTTCCGCTCTGCCATAAAGCCTGTGGGACTGCTGAATTTCTGCTTCTTGCCGGTGCGTATATGAAGATACGGCTTATTGCGCTCAAACATGCCGGAACAGATTTTCACAAAAGCCAGCCGGTCACGATGGTTGGGATCCATATTGGCATGTATCTTGAACACGAATCCGGTGAATTTATCCTCGCCGGCATGCACCTCCCTCTCAACTGCTTTTGTGGTACCCGGTGAGGGAGCTATCTCCAGGAAGCAGTCCAGCAAAGCTCTGACGCCGAAATTATTAAGTGCAGAGCCAAAGAACACGGGAGCCAGACCTGCCCCCAGGTATCGTTCCCTGTCAAACTGAGGATAACCGGCCAGGGCAAGTTCAAGGTCATCCTTCAGTGTTGAGGCCCCTGACCCTATATAGCTGTCCGCTTCCCCCGAAAGGATATCACTTACCTCAATATCCTGCTGTTCCGGCTGATTCGCTGACGGTAAAAAAAGGTCAAGCTTCTGTTCATGCATATTGAACACACCCTTGAAACCTCCTCCGCTACCGATCGGCCAACTGAGGGGACAGACACTGATCTGCAGTTCTTTTTCCAGGTTGTCAAGCAGCTCGAAAGGATCGAGGGCGGGCCTGTCCATCTTGTTTATAAATACAATTACAGGCGTTTTACGCATACGGCATACTTCCATCAGCTTCCTTGTCTGCGTCTCAACACCCTTCGCTGCATCAATGACTATTATCACACTGTCAACAGCAGTCAGCGTACGGTATGTATCCTCGGCAAAATCCTGGTGACCGGGCGTGTCAAGGATATTCACCTTATAACCTCCGTACTCAAATCCCATGACGGATGTGGCTACCGATATGCCTCTCTGCCGCTCTATCTCCATGAAGTCGCTCACGGCCGACTTCTTGATCTTGTTTGATTTTACGGCGCCGGCAACCTGTATGGCACCTCCAAACAGCAGAAGTTTCTCAGTAAGGGTGGTCTTACCTGCATCAGGATGGCTGATAATGCCGAATGTTCGTCTCCTACGGGTCTCTCTGTTCAAATTCATCAAAAGTCTCTTCTCAGGAAAAAGTGTAAAAATAATCATTTAGAGTTAAAGGGAAAACCAGATAATTCCTTGCATTTTTCGAATAATTCCCATAATTTTCGTGCCGGTACCCGTAAAACACATTTGTTATACCTGGTATATTATGAAACGAGCCATGTTTAAGCGCGGTGAGTTCCATCTGACCATAGATTTGTAAACTTTATACGGATGAAAAGAATGAATTTCAAAAAAAACCTGGCAGCGCTGATTGTAGTTACTTTTTTTGCAGCCGGATCGTTCATGTTTAAATCCTGCGAGCTGGAGGACTCGATGATGTGCAGAAAAGCCACATATGTTGATGGTGCTCTTGAAAGCGCAACGGAATGGGAAAAATACTCAGGCCTCCGGCTGGAGGAGATACTTGACGAGGAGGATGTGACCATCGGCAGCCGCACCACACGGTGGGAATGCAAATAGTCCCCGGTTCTATATCCTGAGACCGATCATGACAACATCATCGGTCTGCTCGTTATCACCTTTCCACTCATCGAAGCTGCGAACCAGCACCTCCTTCTGCCTCGTCATCGGTTCGTCCTTGATCTCCATCAGGAGACTGACGAGTCTCTTGCGCATGAATTTCTTGTTATTCTCCCCGCCGAACTGGTCAATGTAACCGTCAGAAAAGATGTAGACCTGATCGTTCTCCTGCAGTTCAATGACATGGTTGTTGAAGTCAATCATCCTGTCGCTTATCGCAACGGGCATCCTGTCGCCCTTATACTGGAAGACCTCGCTTCCGCGGATGAGTATCAGCGGGTTGTTGGCCCCGGCAAACTGGATTGTCTTGTTCTCCTGGTTGATAGCGCATACTGCAATGTCCATGCCATCCTGTATCTCCTCCTTGCGGCTACCCTGCTGGTGGAAGGCACTGATCACATCCTCCCTCAGCTTGTCCAGTATCTCTGAAGGACGGGTAATCTTACGGGTATTCACTATATCGTTGAGGAAGGTCACCCCCAGCATGCTCATAAGAGCGCCCGGCACTCCGTGACCGGTACAGTCGGCCGCCACCACAATAACCTCGTTGCCAATCTTCGATTCCCAGTAGAAATCACCGCTTACCACATCCTTGGGCCTGTACATAATGAAGAAATGGTCGAGTATAACACTGAAATTGTTATCATCGGGCAGGATCGCCCGCTGTATCCTCTGGGCATAGTTTATTGAATCCCAAATAAGCTGGTTCTGTTCGGCTATCCTGTCCCTCTGCTCTGCTATGCTGTCTCTCTGCTGCTGAATTTCATCACGCTGTTTGGTTATCAGCCTGTTCTTCTCTTCCAGCTTTATATTGGCCTCTTTCTTTATCCGGTAGCTTTTATATATGAAATAGGCAAGAGCTGCGATAAATACCAGCATAACAATGAAGAACCATATCAGCAACCTCTGCTTCTCTATCTGTTCAAGCTGCCTGCCCAGGATGACATCCTGCTCTGCTATCATGTCCTCCTGTTCGGCAATCCTTTCCATCTGACCTGCCAGGATGGCGCCCTGCCTTTCCGCCTCCCTGCGGTTCTCTTCCAGCTCCTCCATCTGCTCGCTTATCTCCCTGCCCTGCTCTGCTATCTGCAGGTTCTGCCTCTCCACCTCACTCCGGCGGGCGGCAATTTCGCTTTCAAGCTTTTCAAGAAGCTCCCCCTGCCGCTCTATCTCCTCCATCTGCCTCTCAATATGGTCACGCTGCTGTTCTATCCGCACGGACTGCATATCTATTTCGGCAAGCTGCTCCTCTATCAGGCGGTTCTGCTCCAGCACCAGTATCTTTTCCTGCTCCAGCTCCCGCTCCACCAGACGGTATATCTCCTGCCAGTCCGCCTCCGTCGTCACGGCATGCTCCCTGAAGAGCTCGCTTACATGCAGGCCCTCCTCGTACATCCGGTCCTCATTGATCTCAAACCTCTGCTGACCGTCATAAACAATAAAATTTATCATCGACCTGTGGAACTCGTAATTTTCGCTTATAAGGAGGGTATGGTTGCCCCTGGTGCGGGCGAGCACAAGCGCAATGTCGTAATCATACCGCTTGTTCACATACAGGAGGTTTACCGGTGTAATTTCATCGATTGTTTCAAAGCTTACTACCTCCACGGGCCTGCCCTGTATTTCGCCCCTGAGTGATGCATTGTGGCTGATCACCGGGAAAAGATCCCCGACCGGCTCCAGGACACCTATCCTGAAAACAGATATGTCGTCAATATTCTCCCATTTTACATACCTTGCTATGTCGAGTATGTAAACTGACCGGGATTCATTGTCGAACTCCTGAGTCCTGGCGACAGGTCCGGCTGCCAGGAGGAGAACAGTTATCAGCACAGCAGCTGCTGCCGCAAGCGGCTTTCCGGCCGGTCCATCCGGTATATTGAATGCAGTTGATCCTGTTTGCATATGTCCGGAGTTTTAATTTTCCGATACGGTTTATATCTACACAAATTTAGCATATTAAATCAAATAAAAGGTCCCCGCCGGCAGTAACGCGCCTGTTAACCCCCAAACAAACCAAAATTGTTAACTTTGCATCTCTGCCGGGTGTTGTTACAGTGTAACCAGGCAGAGTACCAGGCAAAAGGCATAATAATTGGCTCAGAGATATTTCATAGAACTCTCCTTCCGGGGAACGGAATACTGCGGGTGGCAGATACAGCCCAATGCCCGGAGTGTGCAGCAGACCATTGAAGAGGCAATGGCGCTTCTGCTTAAGGAGAAGATCAGGCTTACCGGGGCGGGACGGACCGATACGGGGGTCCATGCAAGCTATTTCGCCGCCCATTTTGACTCGATGTCACTGATGCCCGGGAGCAGCGGCGAAACGTTACGCAAGCTAAACCACATGCTCCCCGGTGACATAGCAATATCAGGCATCTTCCCGGTTGACAGGAAGACCCACAGCCGGTTCAGCGCTACATCACGCACCTACAAATACTTCATAAGCATCCGCAAGAACCCCTTCAGGCAGGATACCAGCTACCACCTCTACCCGCCTCCCGATATTGATGCAATGAACCTTGCAGCTAACGAACTGCTCAGGCACAGTGACTTCTCCTCCTTCTGCCGCTCCAACAGCAATGTAAAAACGCATATATGCAAAATTATCAGTGCATCATGGAAAGAACATGACGGAATGCTCGTTTTTGAGGTGAAGGCGGACAGGTTCCTGAGGAACATGGTAAGGGCCATTGTGGGTACGATGCTTGAGCTGGGACGAGGCAGGATCAATGTTACACACTTCCGCGATATAATACTGGCGCAGGACCGGCGCAGGGCAGGCACCTCGGCACCTGCCCACGGGCTGTTCCTTACCGGTATAGAGTACCCTGAGGAGATTTTCGAATTCAGAACCGGAGCCCCTTTCAACGGTGCTCATCTGTTTTAAACTTATTGCTATTTTTACATTTCACCGAAAAAAGTGACAACCGGAAAATATAATCCAATCTGATAAAACTCAATCCAACAGCTATGATTAACAGCAGTAAACTTTTTAAACCCGGTATTTTGCTGCCGGTTGTTTTTATTCTGGCACTCAGCCTTACCGCACAGGAAAGACGAGCCATGACGCTGGAAGACATAATGAATTTTCACCATATGCAGTCGCCGGCAGTAAGCCATGACGGCAAATGGGTTGCCTATGCAGTTTCGCCCGACCGTGGCGACGGATACGGAGTGCTCATCTCTGCCGCAGGTGACCCTGAATATATTGTCGACCGTGGTACAAGACCCGCTTTCGCTGCAAACGGGGAAAAGGTGCTGTTCATCCAGGTGCCGCACCTTGCCTGCACAGAAGGCAAATCCGCCTCAGAGAGACCAAATAATACAGCGGTGCTGATAAGAACGGCAGACGGCTCAACTACCGCTTTTGACGATGTCAGAAGAGCCTCCTTCAGCACACTGCACAGCTACCTTTTTGTGCACTACCATGCTGTTGAGGACACCACGCTTAACAAAGACCAGAATGACAGGATGAAGAAGGCCGGCACCCCGCTGCTGGTAAAAGACTTCGGGAACAACAGGGAGGTAACACTGCCTTTTGTGGAATCGTATACTGTCGACAGCCTCTCCACCACGCTGGTTTTTACCGTCAGCGACACCCTGGAGGTAAATAACGGACTTTACAGCCTTTCTCTTGCCAACCTCGCTGCACCTCCCGCTGTGATAGACACTACGGGGAAAGCTAAGTACGGCAGCTTCACCTGGCATGAGAGCGAACGGCGCCTGGCCCTTATGAGAGCGGAAGACCTGGAAAAGGACACCCTTGAAACTGCGGCATTTCATGTGTGGGAGCCGGGCAGCGTTCTAATGTTGGTCGCCGGACAGGAGGATGCCCCTGAAGGCATGTATCTGCCATATGACAACAACCTGCGTTGGAACGGCAACGGCAGGAGACTTTTCTTCGGTTTCAGGCCGGACCGGTTTGCCGCCCAGCCAGAAGAAAAAAAAGAATACATATCTGTGCTCGATTCGATAAGTCAGCAGGCGGATATCGACATCTGGCACGGCGATGACCCGCTTATCAAGACACATGAAAAGATCCAGTGGAACCAGGCGAGAAGGCAGAATCTGGCAGCCGTATATCACATCGGAGAGAACAGGCTGGTGCCGCTGGCCAACGAAGATGTGCCTGATCTGATCACCCCCAGGGGAGGCGATCATGCACTTGCCTCCTCCTCACTTCCCTATGCGAAAAGAATAACCTGGGAGGGACGGTTCAGGGACATATACCTGGTAAACCTGATAAACGGGGAGAGAACACTGATAGCAGAGGAACACCAGGATATGGCGGCCCTGTCGCCTAACGGCCGTTACCTGATCCATTTTGACAATAAACACTGGCATTCATATGATGTATCTGCGGGCAGGGTCATGAACCTGACTGAAAATATCGATGTTCCTTTCTACAATGAAACGATGGACCGCCCGGCCGAACCCGGCAGCTACAGGACGGCAGGCTGGCTGGATGACGGGGAATCGATCCTGATATATGACAGGTATGATATCTGGAGGGCAAATCTGCGTACCGGCAACATGGTAAACATAACAGGCGGCGAAGGCAGGAAAACCGAAACTGTATTCAGGATCAGGAGACTTGATGGTGAACCTCTTATTGCCCGCGGCGAGATGCTCTTTGCCGAAGGGTACAACGAGAACACCAAGGAGAGGTCAATATGGTCGCTCAGGGCCGACAGGCAGGGTGTTAACCTGCTTCTTGACGAGGGGAGAAACCTCCGGCTGAGGCTTCTTTCGGAAGACGGGCAGACCATAGTGTATACCCGCGAATCCTATGATGAGTTCCCAGACCTGTGGGTTACCGGCAGGCGTTTCAGGAACACGGTAAAGGTGTCGGATCTGGGGAGGCAGACCAGTGAGTTCAACTGGGGAACGGCAGAGCTCATCTCTTTTACATCGGCAGACGGGGTGCCGCTTGACGGTATTGTTATCAAACCGGGCGATTACGACCCTTCCAAAAGATACCCGGTATTTGTTTACTATTATGAGCAGTTTTCGCAAAGGCTGCATGATTTCAACCAGACCGTAATAAACCACCGCCCCTCGTTCGGGTATTATGCCAGCAACGGATACGTGATATTCCTGCCCGATATTCACTTCAAGGCCGGGCGTCCCGGTATGTCGGCCGTAAACGCGCTGGTTCCGGGTGTGCAGAAACTTATTGATATGGGTATAGCCGACCCTGACGCTATCGGTTTGCACGGCCATTCATGGAGCGGGTATATGACAGCCTATGTGGTGACCCAGACCGATATCTTCAGGGCTGCAATAGCAGGTGCCCCTGTCTCGAACATGACAAGCGCATATGGCGGCATCAGGTGGGGAAGCGGACTTGCAAGGCAGTTCCAGTATGAGACCGGTCAGAGCAGGCTCGGTTCATCGCTGTTTGACCGGCGCTACCTCTATATAGAAAACTCGCCGCTCTTCTATGCCCACGAGATAAATACGCCCCTGCTGATAATGCACGGCGATGTGGACGAGGCGGTCCCCTGGGAGCAGTCCATCGAACTGTATCTTGCAATGCGGCGCGCCGGGAAGGATATCATCTTCCTGCAGTACCGCGACGAGCCGCATCACCCGCAGAAGTACCCCAACAAGGTTGACTATACAATCAGGATGAAGGAGTACTTTGACCATCACCTGAAAGGGCATGAGGCGGCGGACTGGATTAAATACGGGGTGCCCTACCAGGGGAGATGACGCTATTTTTACCAGGATTGCTGTCTTGCAGTCCTGTACCGGGACACAGAGTTACGGTCCTGTAACAGGGCCGCTAACCTGCAGTCCTCTACCGGGGCGCTGATTTGCATTTCCCGAACCAGGGTATTGTATTACCGTCCCTGACCGGGTTGGCTGACCTGCCGTCCTATACCAGATCGCATGCGTCAGCAGGCATCCAGTGGGCATCTTTGCCATCCCATTTGACGTTGCAACCGACCGGGTTGGTCAGCGACAGTCGGACCTGCCTGCCGGCAAGGACATCCTCCAGGGCGTTTTCAAGGTCGTTCACCGTCATCTTCGAACTGTCCCTTGGAGAATCGATACCGCGCCCGCAGTATACAAGCCTTTGCGTCATCAAAATCTGCCAGCGAGTAGGTTTTGCCGTCAGTTGCGGGCAGCCTGAAATCAGGTGCCCTGTCGTTCAGTTGCAATGTAAATGCCATCTTGATCATATTTTTGGTTGCACATCAGCTTATCTGTTTTTAATCAACGTGCAAGACTCATGAATTGTTCAATTGTCAATCATGTTCCGGTCGAAGCTTGCAGATATCTCATAGGATTTTAATTATTTTTTTTTAATCTTCACAGATCACAATACAGGCAATTTAACCCAAAAAATATAAAACCATGAAGAAAATAACTGTTCTGCTCATTAGTGCAGCGTTCGTCCTGGCTGCAAGAGGTATGAATCCTGACGGGTTTACCGCCGAACATCTCTGGCAGATGCGCCGGGCAGGTGCACCCGTGGTGTCTCCTGACGGGAGCCGCACACTTTTTACACTAACAGGATATGATATTGAAACAAATGAAGCCTCTACTTTTATATACCTCCTGAACAACGAAAGCGGCGAGAAACGCCAGCTTACCTTTACAGGCAGGGAATCTGCACCATTCTGGTGCCCCGAAGGCAAGCATATTGGTTTTGTGAGCCGCAGAGACGGCATACCTGCCCAGATCTACATCATGGAAGACGGCCTGGGCGAAGCACGGAGAATCACCCGGTTACCGGTAGGCGTGTTCGCACCCAAATGGTTCCCGGATGGTAAAAGAATCTCGTTTGCCGCCAATATACACCCAGACTACAACGGATGCTTCGAAAAGCTTGAAGAGATAATCAAAAAACAGAGGGAGAGCAAGGTAACCGCAAAGGTGACCGAGAACGTGATGTACAGGTTCTGGGACAGATGGCTGACCGATGGGTTTTACCCGCGTCTGTTCTCTGTCGATATAGAATCGGGCGAGGTAACTGACCTGATGCCCGGCACTCAAAACTATTTTGCCATGATGGGCGGTGTGTCATACGATATTTCTCCAAACGGCAGCGAGATCGCGGTATCTATGAACAGCATACCCGAACCGTTCGAAAAACTGAACTACGACATATTCCTGCTGCCGGCCGACGGCAGCGGTGAGATGAGGAACATAACCACCCACAATCCTGCCGACGATACCAACCCTGTATACAGTCCCTGTGGCTCGCTGATACTTTACGGCAGGCAGAACCAGGCTGATTTCTATGCCGATAATATTCAGATGGTTGTATACGACAGGGGAAACGAAACACACCGCAATATTACGGCAGATATAGATCTCTCATGTGAACAGTGGCAATGGTCGCACGATGGCAGTACAATATTCTTCCATGCGCAGCATCAGGCAAAAAAGCCCCTGTTCTCAATTCCTTCCGGCGGAGGAGCCCACACCATCCTGTTTGATGAGGGCAACAACAATAACCTGCAAGTCACCCCGGGGGGAGAGATCATATTCACTCACGACAACCTGAACAGTCCCGCCGATATCTATATCACCCGGCAGAGGAGAGGTAACGCAAGACAGTTGACATCTGTCAACAAAGATGTACTGGACGCCATAAAGCTTGGCAATATCGAGAACGTAACCTATAAAGGGGCAAACGGAGCTGACATACAGATGTATATTGTCTATCCGCCTGATTTTGACCCGGACAAAAAATATCCACTGGTACTGATGATACATGGTGGCCCCCACAGCATATTCGGCGATCAGTGGCACTACAGGTGGAACGCCCACCTCTTCGCTGAACCGGGATATGTTATGGCATTGCCCAACTTTCACGGTTCAACAAGTTTCGGCCAGGAGTTTGCACAGTCAATCCACGGTTCTCATGCAGAACTGCCATTCAGGGATATAATGAAGGCAACCGACTATATGACCGGAAGGGGCTTTATTGACGAGACACGTATGGCAGCAACCGGCGGCTCATACGGCGGCTACATGGTAAGCTGGATAGCAGGGCACACCGACAGGTACGCGTGCCTGGTCAATCATGCAGGGGTTTACAATATCCACATGCAGTTTTCGACCGACTACACCTGGTACCGTCCGCACCAGTACAGCGGATCGCCATGGGAAGATTTCGACAGACTGATGGAGGCAAACCCTGCCATGTTCGCACACAATTTCAGCACACCGATGCTGATAATCCACGGCGAGCTTGACTACAGGGTGCCTGTGGGTCACGGACTGCTGGTATATGGTATATACAAGAGAATGGGTCTGGATGCCAGGCTTATATACTATCCTGATGAGAACCACTGGATATTGTCACCCCAGAACTCCCTGTTCTGGTATAATGAGTTCCTGGACTGGCTTGCCAGGTACCTGGATTAGAAACTGAGGGGCCTGTTGCCGGTCATCAGCCGGCGGACAGGCTCTTCTTGATACCATCCAGCTCCTCGATAAGTGACCTGATCTTGTTGTAGGTTGGTGTGGAAACCTTGCACAGGGGCATCCTGAGGTTGTTATGAATCAGTTTTCTGATGTTCAGGCTGGCTTTCACACCTGCTGGATTTCCCTCAACGAAATGTGCGTTCATCAGATCAAGCAAGGCATTCTGGTATGCCTGTGCCTTCCTGAACTTTCCTTTCAGTGCAAGCCTTACCATTTCTGAAAATTCAAAAGGGAATGCATTGGCAGAAACCGAAATGACACCTGATGCACCGAGGGCTATCATGGGCAGGGTGAGCTGGTCATCGCCCGATATCACCATGAAATCCTTTGGTTTGTTCTTAAGTATGTAATTGATCTGGTTGAGATCTCCGGAAGCTTCCTTGGTGGCGACTATGTTCCTGCAATCCCGGGCCAGCCTGACAGTGGTTTCATCCGTAATGTTCTGGCCCGTGCGGCCGGGAACGTTGTAAATGATAACCGGGAGACTTGAGGCGGTGGCAACCTTTTTATAATGGAGATAAATACCCTCCTGGGTGGGCTTGTTGTAATAGGGTGAAACAGAGAGGATGCCGGCCAGCGGCAGGTTCTCATCGCAAACGGACTGTACGGCACTTACCACTTCATGGGTGTTGTTGCCGCCGACACCCATAACCACTGGAACCCGGTTATTGACCTTTTCAAGCACAAAATTTATCACAGCAGCTTTCTCATCCTGGTTCAGGGTCACCGATTCGCCGGTAGTACCCAGTGCCACAATGTATTCCACTTTTCCTTCAATGAGGTGTTCAATTACTTTTCCCATCGATGCAAAATCGATGCTTTCGTCATCCCTGAAAGGAGTAACAACAGCCACCCCTGTTCCCTGAAATAATTTCTTCGACATAATCTAATATTCTTGTTTCCTGTTAATTATCTGCAGATAATGGGTTATCTGCTCAATAAGATATCCAGTGTCCCTGTTGTTGCGGACATCGATAGACAGGTCTGTCCTGTCGTTGTTTTCCCTGAACCTTCCGGTCTTGAACCTTGCCCTTGAAAGAGCATGAACGTACTCCAGTGGGAAGATATCGTCAAAACTCAGGTTCATAAGGATATCAACCTCCCTCTCAATAAATTCGTTTACAAACTCCGGTTCGGGCCTGAAGTGCCAGTTGAGGTCACTGCGGCAGAAGAACTGGTAGCTTTTCCTCAGCAGCAGTTGGTCGGGTACCTTTTCACCGTCCACATAACCGAGCACAAAAACCTTCTTTCCTTCTCCCTCGAGCCTTCGCACAAATTCATGAACGGCATCAAAGCTTCCGGTTGCCGCCGGCTGAAACAGTATTCCAACATTACCGGCGTCGGCCAGGTTGACAAACTGTTTGTTGCGCTTCAGCTTCCTGAGCTTCCTTCCAAGCAGAAAAACACCTGTTCTTTTCCTTATTCTTTCCAAAAACACTTTCAGATTGCTTTATTCGGTATTAAAACACAATAATAACAAAAAATATGCGGGCTACATCTGCAAAATTGAAAAACCCTAACTTTCCAGCATATCTTCAAACTGCTCCTCCGAAATTACCGGTATGTTCAACTCTTTGGCCTTTTGCAGCTTTGATGGCCCCATATTATCCCCTGCTATAATGAAATCCACATTCGGGGATACTGCTGAAATGTTTTTGCCGCCGTTCCGCTCAATAATTGCCTTGAGTCCTTCCCTGGAATGTCGCAAAAAAGTGCCCGATATCACAAATTTTTTACCGGTAAGCTTGTCCCCGGCATTATCAACCTCAGGCCCGTCCGCCTCCATTGTAACGCCGGATCTGCGTAGTTTATCAATTATATTTCTGTTGCTTTCGACAGAAAAGTACCCGGTTACACTGGCGGCGATCTTCTCCCCCACCTCATCAACTGCGTGCAGCTCATCCATTCCGGCATCCATCAGCCTCCCGGCCGAAGGAAAGGCCTCAGCCACCTTCCGTGCCACTGTTTCCCCTACGAAGCGTATCCCAAGCGCATAGAGCAGTCTGCTCCAGTGCGCCTTTTTGGACTGCTCAATGCTTTTGATAAGATTTTGCGACGATCTGAGCGCAAACCTTTCAAGCTGCATCAGGTCCTCTGTCTTCAGGCTGTAAAGATCGCCAACATCGGCGACCAGTCCCTGTTCAACCAGCAGCTTTGCAGTGGCACCTGCCATGTTGATGTTCATGGCACGCCTGCTTACGAAATGTTCTATTCTTCCAAGTATCTGGGGGGGACATGTGTTCTGGGCGGGACAATAGTGTTTTGCCTCGCCGGGAACCCTGGCAAGTGCAGTCCCGCATGCAGGGCAGTTCCGTATATATTCAACAGGACGGCTCCCGTCAACCCTTTTGGAGGTATCCGCGCCGACTATCTTGGGTATGATATCCCCGCCCTTCTCAACGTATACCGTATCTTCCGTATGAATGTCATGAAGCCTGATCTGCTCCTCATTATGGAGAGAAGCCCGCCTGACGGTTGTCCCGGCAAGGCTCACCGGCTCAAGATTGGCCACGGGGGTTATGGCTCCTGTACGCCCCACCTGGAAATCGACTGAGAGGAGCTTCGTGGCGGCACGTTCGGCCGGAAATTTGTATGATATCGCCCACCGGGGTGTCTTGGCGGTATAGCCAAGCAGGCGGTGCAGCTTGAAATCATTGAGCTTGATGACCACGCCATCTATGTCGAAAGGAAGTTTTGACCGGTTCTTTTCCCAGTGATCAATGAAGTTATATACCTCTTTCAGGGAGTTGCATTTCCTTGTATGTTCGGACACTTTAAATCCCCATTCGCCTGCCCTGACAAGGTTTTCATAATGCAGGTCAAAAGGCAGGCCCTCCCCCATAATGCCGAACACAATGCAATCCAGGGGCCTGCCCGCAACTACTGAAGAGTTCTGGATCTTTAATGTACCTGCCGCTGCATTTCGGGGATTGGCAAACAGGTTCTCTCCCTTCTGTTCCCTCTCTTCATTAAGCTTCTCAAAACCCCTGCGGGGCATGAGTATCTCCCCCCTTGCCTCCAGGAGTGACGGATAGCTCTCACCCTTAAGTCTAAGCGGCACACTCCTGATGGTCCTTACATTAAATGTTACATCATCACCCTGTTCACCATCGCCCCTGGTTACTGCACGGGTGAGAACGCCCTCCTCATAGGTCAGGCTTATTGCCACGCCATCATATTTGAGCTCACAGACGTATTCAAACTCTCCTTCAACGGATTTTCTTGTTCGCCTGTCAAATTCAGCCAGCTCTTCAGGCGAGTATGTATTCCCAAGTGAAAGCATGGGGTACCGGTGACGCACCTGGGTAAATTCCCGGCTAATGTCGCTTCCCACGCGCTGCGAAGGTGATGCAGGATCAAAATGTTCGGGAAATTCACGCTCAAGCCCGATCAGCTCTTCCATGAGCCTGTCATATTCAAAATCACTTACTAAAGGGTCGGCAAGGACATAGTACCTGTAGTTGTGCTCTTCCAGTCTCTTCCTAAGGATCAGTATTCTCTCACGGGCGGTTCCGCTGTCCATAATATTATTTTCAAAAAGGTTTTAGAGAAGGTAAATTTATAAAATTAACAGATATGGCCCCCTGATGTTGATAAGTAAAATAAGGAAAAGAGACCTCTCCCGGAACGTGTATGAAAAAATGGCTATATTTGCATCAGGATTGGTTCCTGCTTGCAACTTCCTGCAAACGGGATGAAAAGGGAACCGGGTGAGAATCCCGGACAGTACCCGCTGCTGTAATCTCCGTCAATCCTTCAGGGCATTCTTGCCACTGTTGCCGTTTACGGCAATGGGAAGGCGTCCTGAAGGGGAGTAAGTCAGAAGACCTGCCAGATCCTGTTACAGATGTTCGGGGTTAAACATAATTTTTCCGGTTTGAAAACCACGTTATTCTCTTTTTGCATATTTATGATCATCTCATTGCCTGTACCAGGCAATCCGGCATACGGTATTCCGGCAACAGGTGTCCCGGAAACAGATGTCCCGGAAATTAAAGAAGTATCCAAGAGTACAGCGGCCGGCGCCGACAGCCTCATGCTGCTTCATATTAACGAGGTTATTATAGAAGAGCACCGCAGTTCATTCTTTCATGAGGACAAAAGGTCAGCCGAACCCGACTCCATTTCAACGCGTGCACTCACAGGCAGCGATCTAGGCACATTGTTGCCGGCATTCACCACGGCCTATATAAATACCCCCGGAAGCTCGGGTTCAGCAGCCTCCCTGTTCCTGCGCGGCACAAACTCATACCAGTCCGCCATATCCTGGAACGGTTTCGTACTCAATTCCCTTACCCTTGGCATGGCAGACCTATCCCTGGTGCCGGTTTCGGCCGCCGACGAAATCAAAGTGGTATACGGTGCTGCCGGGAGCATTGCCGGCAGCGGTAATACCGGTGGAGCGATCCTGTTGGGGAACAGGGCGGACTGGAACAACAGGGTGCGGACAGAGGTAAGGAGTGAACTGGGCTCATATGACAACCGCCACTATTCGGTAGCCGGCAGATTTGGCAGTCCCCGGGTACAATATCACCTTAACATATTCTCACACCAGGCTGTAAACGATTTCCGCTACACAGATATTTACAAACCGGGCAATCCCCGCGAAACCATTGCCAATAATGCACTCGACAACAGGGGTACCATACAGAACCTGTTTCTGAGACTGCCCCGCGGCAACATTATTGAAGCAGGCCTGTGGTACCAGGTGCGGGAGAAACAGCTTCCGGCAATTATGGGTTCATACCTTCCTGCCAGTGCCGTGCAGGGCGACAATTCAGTCAGGGGATACGCAAAATGGTCAAAAATATGGCACAGGTCCGTTCTTTCAGTCAATACGGCAATATTTGACGAGACCATGGTCTGGGATAACGGCAGCCGGAACGCTTCCGGCATCGCTGGTCCTGTCTCAGAGATAACAACCAGGCGTTATATGGGTGATGCAAGCTACCGTGTATGGTTGACAGATCATCTGTCGGTCGATGGCGGTGTCATCTTCTCGGCACTTTCAGCCGGGGCGGAAAATTATGTCAGGCAACCGGCCGAGTACAGGACAGCAGCGGTCACCGCTCTCAAGCTGGCCCTGCCGGCACTGACTGTCAACACCTCGGCAAGAAAGGAGTATCACCCCGGTATCGATATACCGGTTCTTCTTTCTGCAGGCGCCAGGTACAGGCTGCCTCCCGGCTGGCTTTCGGTTATTGCAAGCTACTCAGACCAGTTCAGGGTTCCCACTTTCAATGACAAATACTGGTATCCGGGCGGGAACCCGGACCTCCTTCCCGAAACAGGATATTCTGCCGATGTGGGTCTGTCGGCGGTGCTTCTCAGCAGTCAGCACCTGCACCTTAAGGCTGAAACAGGCATATACAGGTCACGGTTAAAAAACATGATACAATGGGTACCCAGCGGCAATAACAGCTGGTGGTACCCGGAGAACCGGGATCTGGTTAATGTCAGAGGTCTGGAAGCTTCGGTGTCAGCCGGCGGAAGTACAGGTGATCTGCACTACGGCGTCAGGGCCGGCTATAACTATGCAAAGTCACTGGTGGAAAGCCTTCATCCGGAAAACAGCGAAAACAGTCCGAAACACCTCAGGTACGTGCCTCCGCACAGCGGCTCAATAAGCCTCAATGCCGGTTCAGGAAAAGGCTATCTCGGAATCACCGCCAACTACACTGGCAGCAGGCACACGACAAGTGACAACAATCCCCTGCACATGATGCCGCCATTCAGGGTTTTTAACGCATGGGGAGGATACAATGTGAAGCTTTGGGGTATTTCAGGAATGGTTCAGCTCAGGGTGATGAACCTTTTCAATGAACAGTACCAGGTGATCAGATCCTATGCGATGCCGGGACGCACTTTCCACCTTGGATTTACACTTGGCTACAACGATGCAGACTGAAAAAAACAGATATAACTATTGGCACTGCATGGGGGCAAATGATCGCAATACTTATTCTCACATTAATCACCGTTTCAATGAATAAACTTAAAAGATGGATCTCAGAAAAACAATGCTAAATTTCATGTTAGCTGCAGGTACGATATTTTTTATCTCGTGTGAAAAAGAGGATGATACCCCCCGGCGGGAAGGCTATGCAAGGGGAGTATTCATAGCCTGTGAAGGGGCCTTCAACGCCAGCAACGGCTCTATAAGCTGGTACGACCCCGACTCCAACATAGTCGTGAACAACCTCTTTGAACATGTCAACGGCCGGCCTGCCGGCGATGTGGTACAATCCTTTACCCTGGCCGGAGATCTTGGAGTAATAGTGGCCAACAACTCGCAGAAGATCGAAGTGGTTGACCTGGTAACCTTTGAATCGATTTCTACCATAACAGGTTTTACATATCCAAGGTATTTCGCTTATACAGGGAAGGGATCCGGCTACCTTTCAAACGGCAACCTTGACGGTCACGTATACAGTATTGAGCTGGAAAGCGGAATAATTACCGATACCATCGATGTCGGAATGGGGCCGGAACAGATGGTGGTGGCCGGCAACCACCTGTATGTTGCCAACAGTGGAGGCTGGGCATTCGACAACACGGTGTCGGTAATCGACACCCGCAGTAATGAGGTGGTTGCCACCGTTGAGGCCGGCGATATCCCTGTAGCGCTTGTAACCGACCGCGACAATAACGTCTGGGTCCTTTCAAGGGGCAAGGTGGTGTACAATGAGACCTGGACGGAAATAATTGAAGAGACCGATTCCAGGCTTGTACGAATCAATCCGGTGACTTTGAAGGCGGACCGCAGCGTGGTGATCGGAACTACAGGTGACGGTTTCAACCCCTCATGGCTCTCAGTTTCTGCTGACGGAGGAACTCTCTATTACGGAGAAGCTGGAGGCGTATATTCAATGAGTATTGACAGTCAGGTTCAGCCATCTGAACCCATGTTGCCGGAGAATTTCTCCTATGCAGCAACATGCCCCTCAACCGGCCGTTTTTTCACCCTTGAGATCACTGATTATACTTCACCGGGGAAACTGCATATTTTTAATGACGATGATCAGGAAGAAACATATAATACGGGCATTGCGCCACGGGTTATGGCTTTCGGGCAACGCTAGGACGGGAAGAACTTATCTCGTCTCGTCGATTTGGCACGCAAGGTTTGACGTTCATGGGATATTCAAATGATGCAAAAATCATGTACTTTTGGAAAATGACAGAACGGGGCAAGAGAAAATATCATTGCACACTGCCGGTCAGATTGCTGGTTGTGGTGATCCTTGCCTGTCTGCCGGTTTATGATGCTGCAACGCAGATAAGCCATGGAGGAGAGCCCGCCGCCGCCCTCCTCAGGTCCCCCGGCAGGCTGCCGGTTATAGAGATGCCCGCCTTCGACGTTTCCCGGTATATCTCCGATATGGAGCCGGATAATAATAACGGACTGAAACCCCTTGTTTTTGCAAAACCTTTTTCGGTGAGCATAGATCCCCTGAAAGACGGGATTTGGGAGGAGCTTGCAGATGGACGAAGGGTCTGGAGGGTCTCAATCAGGTCAGCCGGCGCATACTCACTGAACATTATTTTCAGCCGGTTCACCCTCGCTGAAGGAGCCTCTGTTTTCCTTTACTCTCCCTCGCTTAACCAGGTACTGGGTGCATTTGACTACCGGAATAACCAGCTGCGCGGAACTCTTGCAGTTTCACCCGTGGAAGGTGACCGTATTATCGTGGAGATGCAAATGCAAAAAGGAACTACCCATTACGGGGAGCTGGAGATCGGAACCGTAGCCCATGATTTTATCGGCATACATAACCTTAAGAGCAGCAGGTTCGGGTTCTCGGGAAAATGCAACATAGATATAAACTGTCCCACTGGAGACAACCTACAGACTGAAAAAAATGCCGTTGCCAGGCTTGTAATAAACGGTATACAGCTCTGTACAGGTGTTCTGGTCAATAACAGCGCCAATGACGGCATTCCCTACCTGCTCACTGCAAATCACTGCATTGATAACAGCATCAGGGCCGCAAACACCGTTTTCCTTTTCGGTTACGAGAGTCCTTTCTGCAACGGGAGTGACGGTCCCCTAAACCAGAGCCTTTCAGGGTCAGAACTGCTTGCCACCCAGCAGAACCTGGACTTCACGCTGGTCAGGTTAAATGAAAAACCCCCTAAATCCTACAATGCCTGGTATGCCGGATGGAGCAGGTCGCCCGATCCGCCTGCAGCTCCGGTGACATCAATTCACCACCCCAACGGCGATGTAAAAAAGATAGCCGTATCTGTTGAACAGCCGGTAACCGCCACTTTTGGGAGTGGATACACAGCCAACGGGCACTGGCACATAGGGCGATGGGACCTCGGCACCACAGAGGGAGGCTCCTCAGGCAGCCCCCTGTTCGACCGGAACGGCTCCCTGATGGGGTTGCTGACAGGCGGTGATGCGCGCTGCGGAGATGCGGTAGATGATTTTTACTGCAAGTTTTCGCTGGCATGGGACAGGTATGAAGGTACGGACAGCCGGTTGCAGCCCTGGCTAGACCCCGACAGCACAGATGCAGTTATTGTCGGGGGACTGAACCCCTGGGGAGAAGAAGAGCTGTCAGCACGCTTCACGGTCAACACCACTGAGATATGCCAGGGTGACAGGGTGGTTTTTACCGATTTTTCCACCGGCAATCCCGAAACCTGGGCCTGGGATTTCGGAACCGGAGCATCACCACGTACGGCAGATAGCAGGGGACCACATTTTGTAACCTACAATCAGGGAGGGAAACGCAAGGTTAAACTTGCAGTTGCATTGGCCGAAGAAATTGATGAGAAGGAAACTGAGATAGAGGTGGCTGTAAACGCAACGAACATCCCCCGTGCAGGCTTTAACTATTCGCAGGACGGACTGGAGGTTGCGTTCCTGGACCTTTCCGAGAATGCCGCCTCCTACTACTGGGAGTTTGGTGACAGGCGGACCAGCACCCGGCAGGAGCCGGCACACACCTATTCCCAAACAGGTCAGTACACTGTCAGCCAGGTGGTCAGAAACAGGGCCTGTGCCGATACGGTTCAACATATTATCACCCTCAGTCCGAATTTCCTGCCCCGGCAGCCGGAAACCGGGATCAGGGTATATCCCGTTCCTGCAAACACCTACCTTGTCATTGAATCAGAGCAGGTTTTTGACATCGACCTGCATATTGAGTTATATTCATCAGGCGGAAGCCTGGTGACCCGGGAAAAGATAGATGCCGGTGCCGGAAGTATAGTTCTCAATGTAGAGAGATATCCACCGGGCACCTATATTCTGAAGATAATTGGAGGAGATGAACATATCGCTACCAGGGTACAGATCATCAGATAAGACATATACTGCGAATAAGGCTGAACTTATCCGACCTGCCACAGTCGGGCTGATTGCCGGCTCAGCGCCAAAGGCACAGCTTGATAGCATTGCACATATTTTCCGCCTGGCTGCAGCCTTGCTGATTTTCCTCAAGGCGTGCGCTTCACCCGAAGGTCCCGGTAACAGCGAACCAGTCGGCAGAGAAGGTATTCCGGTGGAGAGTTATGCACCGGCAGGTGACAGCAGTGATATTTCCGGTGCCGGGGGATTTAGAGTAACGGACCGCGGGCTATACAGGGTCCTCTCCGTTTACAACCCGTGGCAGGGAGCCCGCAGCGAGATATTCACCTACATCCTGGCAGACCGTGACAAAGAACTGCCCGCAGACATACCCGCCGGCACGGTTATACGCACACCTGCAAGGTCCGTTATATGCATGTCAACAACACATATCGCAATGATCGACCTTTTAGGTGAGACAGCATCCATCTCGGCTGTTTCGGGCGGGGGACTGGTTTACAACCAGGTCCTGAGAGACCGTATTGATAACGGCGAACTGCCGGATATCGGCTATGACAACAACCTGGACTATGAAAAGATCCTGGAGCTGAACCCCGATGTAATACTCGCGTATGGGGTGGGTGCCGGTTCAATGGCATGGCTGGGCAGGTTATCGGAACTGGGTATGAACGTGGTGATGGTTGGCGAATACCTGGAAAAAACTCCCCTGGAACAGGCCGGATGGATCCGGTTCATTGCTCATCTTTTTAACAGGCAGGAAATGGCCGACAGTATTTTTGCCGGGATAGAAAACAGGTATGCTGAGCTGGCTCACATTGCAGCCACTGCAGAGACTGCACCCGTTGTCATGAGCGGGCTGCCATGGAGGGGAAGCTGGTTCGTGCCCGGAGGGAGATCCCATTTCGCATCATTGGTAAGTGATGCGGGGGGCAGGTATTTATGGGAAGACAACAGGGGAAGGGAAAACTTTCCTGTCGATATAGAGAGTGTGATCAGCAGGGGACGGCAGGCTGATTATTGGATAAATACAGGTACGGCGCAATCTGCCGGCGATATATTAAGAACCGACAGCAGACTGGGATCCCTGCCTCCTCTGGCAGCGGGAAACATATACAACAACAATGCCCGGACCAACCGTTACGGAGGGAATGATTACTGGGAATCAGGTATCGTAAATCCCCATATAATACTGGCTGACCTGGTGTCGATATTTCACAGAAAACTTTTACCGGACCACGAGCAGGTCTATTACAGGAAACTGGAATGACCGGATCATTAACCATACGGTAAATGAATATATCACAAACAAACAAACATGATCTTTTCATCAATTGGCATCAACACAAAAAACCCAACATTGTAAACAAAAATTAACTGATGACAACCCCGTCAGACCCTGACCGGCGAAACAACAAAACCATCATCCTGATAGTAACCCTGTCGGCATCAGTGCTGCTGCTATTCCTTGCCGGCATCCTGACCGGTACGGTCAGGATACCTTTAGCCGATATATTCATTATCCTTTCAGGCGGAGAGGCATCAAGGCCTGAATGGCACATAATTGTAACTGACCTGAGGCTGCCGAGAGCAATTACCGCCCTGGTAGCGGGAGCCGGCTTGTCAGTCAGCGGGCTGCTGATGCAGACCGTCTTCCGGAATCCCCTGGCAGGCCCCTACGTGCTGGGAATAAGTGCCGGAGCAAGCCTGGGCGTAGCGGTCGTGGTAATGGGCCTTACCCTGATCCCGGGTTATATGGTATCAGCGGGAGGGGACTGGCTGGTGGTGATTGCGGCGTGGGCCGGATCGGGTGCCGTGCTTGTCCTTATCCTCCTGGTGAGCTTCAGAGTACGCGATATCATGACCATACTGATACTGGGTATTATGTTCGGCAGTGCAACGGGAGCCCTTGTGAGTGTCATGCAGTATTTCAGCACCGAAACCATGCTCAGGTCATTCATGATATGGACCATGGGCAGCCTTGGCGGTGTAACCGGCCCCCAGCTGGCCATAATGGTTCCCGCTGTTGTTGGGGGACTGCTTATCGCGGGCGCTTCGGTCAAGATGCTCAACACGATGCTGCTTGGCGAGAACTATGCACGGAGCCTGGGCGTGAACATTACTGCAGCGAGGATCATCATATTCGTCAGCACCAGTCTTCTGGCAGGAACGATAACCGCCTTTTGCGGGCCAATTGCGTTTATTGGGATTGCTGTTCCCCACCTCGCGCGCATGATGTTCAGGAATGCCGACCACGCCGTGCTGCTGCCGGCCACCGCCCTCACGGGCGCTGCTGTATTGCTTGCCAGCGACATTGTCTCCAGGCTGCCTGCTATGGAAGGGAGCCTTCCGATAAACTCGGTAACCGCGCTTATTGGCATTCCCGTCGTGATATGGATAGTAATACGTAACCAGAAACTAACCGGAATATTCTGATACTATGGGCGACCAGCTACCTGTTCTGCATACCGAGAACCTGTCCGTGGGATACAGGGGAGCCCGGGAATCCTCCGGCACAGTATTCGGAGGCATCACCGTTGATGCACGCCGGTCAGAGCTGGTAGCTCTGTTCGGACCCAACGGGATAGGTAAGAGTACCCTGCTTCGCAGTATTGTCAGGCTGCTTTCCCCCCTTTCGGGGAATATATATTTATCCGGTTCTGATATAAGGAGCTACCCGGCAAACCAGATCGCCAGGATGGTCGGCTTCGTTTCGACCGAACCGGTACGGGTGAACAACCTGAAAGTCCGCGACCTGGTGTCGCTGGGCCGCTATCCTCATACGGGCTGGCTGGGGAGACTCGGGGAGCAGGACTATATTAAGGTTGACGAGGCACTTGATATGGTGGGAATATCACGGCTGGCCGGCAAGAACATTGACCAGCTGAGTGACGGAGAGAGGCAAAGGGCCATGATTGCGCGCACCCTGGCCCAGGATACGGGTATAATAGTGCTCGACGAACCTACCGCATTCCTAGACCTTCCAAACAAGTACGGGATTGTTCACCTTCTTCACCGGCTTGCGGCTGAGAAGGGACGGACAATAATATTCTCCACGCACGATCTGAGCATAGCTATTCAGGAAGCCACAAAAATATGGCTTATGCTGCCGGGCCAGATTTGCCAGGGGGCACCGGAAGACCTGATCCTTGACGATCAGTTCGGCAGGATGTTCGAAAATACGAACCTCTCCTTTAGCACGGGAAAGGGCGAATTCCGGATAAAGCGGGAACTGAGGGAAATCATAGGTCTTCGGGGACCAGCAACGGAGCGGCGGTGGACAAGGAATGCCCTGGAAAGGAACGGTTTCAGGGTAGCTGAAAATGAAGAGTGCGGGGCCACTGTCAGCATCGATATAGAAGGCGGGACTAGAACATGGAAATTAATGATGCAAGGCAGCACTTCCAGGTTCACAAGCATTTACGACCTGTGCTCCTGCCTCACCTCTGCCGGGGCGAAAGCCTTCTGAGGAGATGCGTTATTGCTGCTTACATTAAAGCCTGTTCAGCGCCTGATCAGCAGCCAGGCGTCATGGTACTGGGGGAAGGACCTTCGTATCTGCATTACCCTCTGCCTTGCGTCCGCCTCACTGGTGTATGAATCGACCGAGACCCTGTTAAACCCCGTCTCCGACAAAAGAATTACCGGGTTAAAACCCTCCTGTTCGAGGGCGGACTTGAAACGGTTTGCATTGTCATGCACCCTGAAACTGCCCAGTATGACAAAATATCGGTTAACCTCCTGGGTTACCCTGTCCTCTTCTCTCTCAAAATCAAATTTCTCTTCAAGCACAGGTATCTCGGGTTCCGGCTCGGGTTCCGGTTCAGGATCTACCACAACGGGTTCACGAACCGGCGGGGGCGGCGGGGGATCTACAGCAGCCATATCCCTGCCCGACCTGCAGGCCATCAGTGTAGTTGCAAAAACCAGCAACAAAAAAAGAATTCTCATGAGTTGTTTTAGGGTTAGGTTAATACAAGTTCTGACGTCATATTAAACAGTGGAATAACTGCAACAATAACACAAATATTATCATTTTGCACCATTGTTGATAACTATTTTTTGGGGAGGCCGGCTTTCGGCCATCATCTTCAGGTCGGCCAGCGCCACGGCGGTTATCGCCTCCAGAACCACCGGCACGCGGAGGGCGATGCATGCATCGTGACGCCCCTTTACCTTCAGCTCCTCAATTTTTCCCGATTCGATGCTGTAAGTGGACTGGCCCACCGAGATGCTGGAGGTAGGCTTCACTGCAATCCTGAATACAAGCTCATTCCCGTTTGTGAGACCCCCGCTTATCCCGCCCGCATTATTCGTCGCGGTCCGCCCCGTCTCATCCACTATGGGATCGTTGTGGCTGCTGCCCCTCATCGATGCGGCGGTAAAGCCCGACCCGAACTCAACTCCCTTTATTGCGGGAATGGCAAATGCCATGTGGGCTATTACCGACTCAACCGAATCGAAGAAAGGTTCTCCCCAACCGACAGGTATGCCGGTTGTCCGGCATTCGACGATGCCGCCCACCGAATCACCGGCTTCCATGGCGGCTTTTACCGCCCGGTCAATATCCTCATCCCCGCCTGCGCTGAACAGCCGGGCAGCTATATCTATCCCCTCCAGCAGCTTTTTCGCAACCACCCCGGCCGCCACCAGGCAAAGTGTGAGACGGCCCGAGAAATGTCCGCCGCCCCTGTGATCATTGAAGCCTCCGAACCTCTTCCACGCCACGAAATCGGAATGGCCCGGGCGCGGCGTACGTTTAAGGGCATCATAATCGCCCGGTTTGATGTTTTTATTCCTGAACATTATGGTTAGCGGTGCACCTGTAGTGTGGCCGTTAAAATGGCCGGAAACTATCTCCGGGAGGTCCTCCTCCACCCTCGGGGTGGTTCCCGCCCTTCCCGGACGGCGCCTGCCAAGGTCGGCGGCAAAATCACCGGCCGAAAGCGGAACTCCCGGGGGACAGCCGTCTATGGTCACTCCAATGGCTACGCCGTGCGATTCGCCAAACAGGCTTATTCTGAATATCCTTCCTGTACTGTTCATATCTTATCAGTTTTCACTTGAAAGTATTGTATTTGTCAATATCAACGTCTCAATCTCTCCAGGTCCTCAAAAAAGAGGGGATAGGATTTTGCCACGGCCCCTGCATCCTCTATCATCACCTCCCCCTTTGCTGCCACCGCCGCTACGGCACAGGCCATTGCTATTCGGTGGTCGCCGTGCGACTCCACAGTGCCACCAATGCAACCGCCTCCTTTAATTCTCATTATATCGCCGGTCACCTCCACTTCAACACCCAGCTTCGCAAACTCCCTGCTTAGCGTTGCCGCGCGGTTGCTCTCCTTGTGAAGAAGCCTTCCTGCCCCCCTTATGGAGGTAGTACCCTCGCAACAGGCTGCCAGGCTGACAAGGGGAGGAAAAAGATCGGGGCAGTCGGTGGCATCAAACTCAAAAGCCTTCAGGTTGCCGCGCGATACCGTCACCTCTGAGGCACCGCAGGCAACATTCGCCCCGGCCATACCCAGGGCATCGACAATGGCCCTGTCCGCCTGCGGCGAAGCGGTGTCAAGGTTTTCAACGGTCACGCTTCCGCCTGTTGCGCCAGCAACGAGCAGGAAGGCAGCACCGCTCCAGTCCCCCTCCACCCTGTACTCACGTGGGAGGTATCTCTGCCCGTGCCTTATAAGGAACTCCGAATAGCCCCTGTTTCCGACCTCCACACCGAAAGCCGCCATCACCCTGAGGGTCATGTCTATATATGGCCGGCTCTTAAGGTCCTTTACCTGCAGGGTGACATCGGATGCGGCATACGGTGAGGCAATAAGTATGCCCGTGAGCACCTGTGAGCTGAAAGAACCGTCGATCACAGCTTTTCCGCCGGGCAAGGGGCCCCGCACTGTAACCGGCAGGCAGCCGTTGACAGTGGTGCACTCAACACCCAGTGCCCGGAGCGATTCCTCAATAACCACCATCGGCCTTTTCAGCAGTGATCCACGTCCGGTAAGCGTTACGGGACTGTCAAACAGGGAGGCCACCGCCGAGAACATCCTGACGCTAAGACCCGCCTCACCGCAATCCAGCACACCATCCGGCCGTTGCAAACTCCCCCAAACAACCAGTCCCTCATCCACTCCCTGTCCGGTACCGGAAGCCGATCTCCTCTCCACCACTCCCTGACCACCACCGGCAACAGAACTCCCCTGCTCTACTCCCCGGTCTCCACTGGCAACAGAACTGTCTTCCATCACTTCAGCATTGCGTTCTGAACCGGTTCCCTGATCAATTTCTGTTCCCCGTTCTTCAGCCCTGCCCCGTTTACCGGCAGATACCTTACCGGCATCAGCGCACCCTGGGGTACCGGACTTCAAAGGCCATTTTTCCACCCTGGCGCCAAGCTGGCGCACAACATTTACCGCAGCCACCACATCATCGGAGTCACCCGGTGACAGGATCACCGAACGCCCCTCAGCCATCGCGGCCACAGCAATAGCCCTCTGGGCATAGCTCTTCGAAGGAGGGGCCTGTATCCTCCCCTCAATGGCCGAAGGCCCTGTTCTTTTCTTCATCAGTTATCTTTTTAAACTCCCCGGCATCATATCCTGCGGCATCGACAAGCAGGCCGGGCCGTCCGTATTCCGCCGCAGTCCGTCGTCCATCTTCAATGGCCGCCGTAACAATATCGTCAGGTGCGGGCACATGTGCCATCGCCTTGTCCATCACGACGGTATTCGCATCCATTCCCGTAAACAGCCTGTAAGCTTCCGTTGCCTGGTGCAGCAGCCACCTGTCGCCCTTCACCACCTGGCAGGGCAGTCCGCTATCTCCCGCTTCTCCCGCTTTTCCCGCTTCTCCGCCGGGCCTGTAGTTGGCATCGACAATTACCTGCTTTTCGTGGAGATCTTTAGAGTCGACGCTGAAAACACCCGGGGGAAGGGTAATAACGATTATGTCATACTCGCCGGTATAAAAATCACTACTGCCTGACCGCACACTCCTTACGCCCTGATCAGCAGAGAGCTGATCAGCATCTCCGGGCTCAGCAATTCTGCAACCCAGCTTCCCTGCAAAACCGGCGATCCTCCCAACGTTCCTGTTCACTATAACAACGTCGCCCCCCGCCCGTACCAGTCCAACTGCAGCAGCCCTCCCTGCACCGCCGGCGCCCAGCACCATGCATCTCTTCCCTGCCGGATCATGACCCGCCTCAAGAAGAGCGCCGGTAACTCCCGTGCCATCGGTATTGTAACCTGCCAGCACTCCGTTCCGGCTGACTATCGTGTTGACAGCACCAATAAGCTCCGCATCGGGCGACAGGCTGTCAAGGCAGCTTACCACCTCATCCTTGAAAGGGGTGGTGACATTTCCCCCTGCCAGTCCCATACCCCTTATCAGTGCACACACCCTGCCGGCCGAGTATGTCAGTATCCGGGTATAGAAGGCATCTATGCCATGGAGGGTGAACATGGAGTTATAGAGCTGGGGACTCCTGCTGTGAAGCACGGGGTTACCGAAAACGGCATAGTAACCGTCGCCTCTTCTTTCCGGCCGTGGGCGGCTGTTCCCGTCAACCATATGCAGATATTCTTTCTATGAGAGAGGTTATCTCGCTGTACTCGATCTGTCCGGCGGCAGTGGGCAGGTTATCGCCGAATGCGGCAAAAGTGAAGGGTGCGCCCAGGAAAGGGGCTGCCAGCCTTGTTATCACGCCCAGGGGACCCATGCCTATTGCCACCAGATTTTCAAAACCTTCATACAAGCCAAGTATGGCCGCAGCCTCTGCCGGGCTGTTCACCTGGCAGGCCAGCTTTGCAACATCGGCGCCGCTGCCGAACATCTTTCCGGCTATTGTGCGTAACTCACCGGCCGGGGGTGTGTGGGTAAAGTAATGACGCGACAGGATAAGCCGCGCATGGCTCTCCTTAACCACTGCCATCATACGCTCCTTCCATTCGACTGAGGCATCGTCCTCGATGTCGACCCAGGCGGCCCCGTATTCTATTGCACTTTTCAGAACTCTCTCCCTGGCGGCGTCATCATGCTTACCCTCGCGGCAGGTGGCAATGAGGTTGGGATGGCTTTCAAAAACCGACCTCATCTGTGCCTCGTCAAATTCGGCAAGGTCAAGCCGTATCTCCGCCATCTCCACTTTTTCGAGAATGCCGGGTACGGCATCGAAGGGAACGTTGCCAATGCAAACGCACACTTTGAATTCAGGTATCATTGAGAGCATAATTTTTAAGTTCGTCTGTTCCTATAGCCTCTATCGATACATTTCCTATTCCGTTCATCAGTATGAACCATAACGCTCCCGCCTCCCGTTTCTTGTCCTTTACCAGCACATCGAATATGTCAGCCGGTCTGGCCTGTGTTTCCACCGGCAGGTCATACATGCCGAGCAGCCTGATGATCCTCTCCCTCTCCTCCTCCGTAAGTGAACCTCGACTGACCGAGAGTCCCGCCGCAAAAGCAAGTCCCACCGCCACCGCCTCGCCGTGCGGCAGGCCCGCCACGGTCTCAACCGCGTGCCCCCAGGTATGCCCCAGGTTAAGCTTCCGCCTCTCCCCCTGCTCGCGTTCGTCCCTCTCCACCACAGCAGCTTTGATAGCAACCGAATGGGTCACTATCTGCTCCATCTCGTTTCTGTCTTTGCTCAGTATCCTGGTACTGTAATTCCAGAGGTGTTCGAAATGGTCTCTGTCCTCTATCAGCGCATGCTTGATCACCTCGGACATGCCGCATACAAATTCGTTTTCAGGAAGGGTAAGAAGCATATCGACATCGCAAATGACGAACTCAGGCTGGGTGAAGGTGCCGATTATGTTCTTGTAGCCGTCAAGGTTAACCCCGTTCTTGCCTCCTATCGATGCATCCACCTGCGCCAGCAGGCTGGTCGCGACAAAACCGAAGCCAATACCCCTCATGTAGGTGGAAGCCACAAACCCTGCCAGGTCGCATACCACACCGCCGCCAATGCCCGTGATGAACGAGCTCCTGTCAGCTCCCTGCTCAAGCAGCCACCGGCATATGGCGGCCACCGTCTCCAGGCTCTTACTCTTTTCACCGGGTTCAACAACATAGACTGGTGTGCGAGGGAACTGCTTCCTGTATAGTTTGTCGAGGTTTTTGTCGGTTATTATGAAGTTCTGCCTTCCGTCAATATATTTACCCAGGTTGCCGAGGCACTCCCCGACGAGGACTTCCGATTTACGGCTGTGAAGGTCTACGGTTGTTCTTTTCATACAATAAGCTTATTTTCCGGCATTGCAGCAGGATTCAGTTTCACTTGAAAACCCGAGTACTAAGCTAAAGCCATCTCTTACACGGGAGGATAGTCCGATTTTAGCGAATTTTTTACTACTGCAACACAAAACCGGTAAAAAAAATCAACCTTAAAGGTAATCGTTATATCCGGTTTTTAAAACCGGTACTAACGGAATATTTGAGCTTTCCCGACTCCCTGGTTATCTCGCCGAAGAGCCTGCTGATAAAACCGGGACGCAGTCCGTCTCCCGTTGCAAGGTTGGCAAGACGTTCGCCGGTGGCGGACTTTTCGGCTGCGGACGGCTTTGATGATCCTGCATGTCCCATTCTCTCTATCTTCCGCGAAAGCTCCATCCTGCTGGCAATGGCATGAACCAGCAGCTCATCCACCATATCCATCTCTGAGCTGAGCTCATCAATAAGTTCCGGTGCATCTTTGCAACATCCCTTCCTGTCGAGGTCCAGCTCCTTCATCATTGAGGCAAAAGCGGCAGGTGTAAGCTGCTGGGAGGCATCGCTCATTGCCGAGGGCGGGTCGGGATGCACCTCCACCATCAGTCCCCCAACCCCATGCTCAAGCGCCCTTTCGGCCACGAGTGGCACCAGGCTGCTTTTACCCGCTATGTGGCTCGGGTCGCACACTATGGTAATTCCGGGCATCCGCTCACTGAGTTCGGCGGGAATGCGCCAAATGGGCTGGTTACGGTACATATGATTGCCCCATACCGAAAAGCCGCGGTGAATTGCACCAACCTCTTTTACACCGGCTTTAAGAAGGCGGTTGATGGCGCCGTACCATAGTTCAATATCAGGGTTGAGAGGATTTTTGACCAGTACGGGTATATCGGTCCCCCGCAGCGCATCGGCAATATCCTGCACCACGAAAGGATTGCTTACGGTCCTGGCCCCCAGCCACAACAGGTCGATGTTATGCTTAAGGGCCGCGGCAACATGCTTCTCGCAGGCAATCTCGGTCGCCACCTTTATGCCTGTCTCCTTCCTTACAGTCTCCAGCCAGTCAAGTCCCCTTTCACCAACTCCCTGGAAGGAGTCGGGCGAGGTACGGGGCTTCCACAATCCAGCCCTGAAATAATCAACATTGCCGCACTGCTGCAGCGCCCTTGCCGTTTCCAGGAGCTGCTCAGGCGACTCGGCACTGCACGGTCCGGCAATTATCATCTTGACTCCGGGTTCACCGGCGTATGTGCCGTCAGGGGCTTCAATTATGCAGGTTCCTTTCGCCTGCTCACCGGCTTTTTCCGGCCGGGAGGCATTGCCGCCTGCTTCAATCCGGGCGGCAGCACTCTGCATTTCGTTTCGGCCCGCAGCAGGGGACATTTCATCCCGGCCACCAGAAACTAGCGTTCGGGCACCCTCTCCTTCATTCCCGCTTTTGCTCAATTCTTGTAAATTATCCATGTTAACGGTTTTTGTATGCTGACATAAATTTTTTCCTTGAATCATTGGCCTCTTCAACAAATACTCCCAGCGCTTCCCATTCGCCCGCTCCTATCATCTGCTTAACGGTTGACAGGTACCTGATCATCTCGTCAATGCTGCCGGTAATGTTTTCGGCGTTGTGCCTGAATATCGGAAGCCACATGCCGGCGGGACTGGATGAGAGCCGGGTGGCCGATTCAAATCCCGACGAGGCGATTTTGAGCATGCTGTCGCGCAATGAACTCTCCTCGGCAGTGATAGCCGACAGGCAATAGGCAACCACCTGCGGCAGGTGGGACACCCGGGCAACGCACTGATCATGGAACAGCGGGTCCATGAACACCGGTTCCATCTTCAGCCGTCCGAACACCTCCATGCAGGTTTCCAGCGCTTTTTCAGAGGACCGCTCCCGCTCGCATATGACCACCTTTCTGTTCCTGAATATCATGGCATCGGAGGCTCCGGGACCTGAAACGGCAAGGCCTGCCATCGGGTGGGCAGCCACAAACCTGTCCCTGAACCGGTGCCCCTCAACCGAACGGCACACGGCGCCCTTTACCGATCCGGCATCTATCACCACCGCATCGCCTGCATTGTCGAGAACTCCCGGCAGCATCCTTACCGTTGCATCCACGGGCATGGCAATGATTACCAGTCCGGCTATCCTCACGGCCTCTCCGGCCGGCAGGCTCCGGTCAATCCATCCGCGGCCGAGCGCCTCTTCAAGGTGGGCAGTATTGTTGTCCACGCCGATAATCTCCCCGGCCCAATTTCTCAGTCCGTCAGCCATGGAGCATCCTATCAGTCCCGTCCCCAGCACCGCGACCACCGGCTTTTTATTATCTGTTTCCTTTTCCATAATATTTTATTATATCTTTCATTGCGTCGCCCCTTCCTTCAGGGACCCTACAAAAAAAGCCCCTTGAATTTCAAGGGGCCCTTTTTGTCTCTTATAGTTATATGAACAGTTCACTACACAGCATGGCCCCTTTTATTCTGAAAATAAAAGAAAAAAAAGCTCCATGCGTAATATGTATGTAACGATGCCATAAAATATCCGGTCTTATTCACCTGCAATAATAGTGATTTTTTTTTGTACGCAGTCATCTCTTACGATTTTTTTTTCACCCGTGCTGTTTTTTTAAAAAATATTGTACTTTTACCGTGTCAAAACAGTAAAGACTATGACTGGTATTAATACATACAACATCTGGTGGTGGCATGGCAAGATCAAAAGCTATGTTAAGCGCCGTTGTGTGTAATGACCGTCGATTATATGACAATATACGAGGAGCCCGCTTAACATAGCGGGCTCTTTTCGTTTAAAACCCTTAAGCATAAACAGATGGAAAAATTAACCCTCAAAGCTGAAGTCCGCGAATACCCTGCCGACACCCTGACACCGGTGGGCATCTACCTGCGGTTACGCGACTCTTTCCCCCAGAGCCTGCTGCTCGAATGCACCGATTACAGCTCGCGACAGGATGCCTTTTCCTATATATGTCTCAATCCGGTAGCAGGAATTGAGGTAACCGGCAAAAGTATCAGGCAGTTCCACGGGCAACAACAGCCTGTGATCACACCCATTGAAAAAGGCGCTGATGCGGTTGACGCGGTTGATGACTTTGCCCGGTCGGTCAGGATCGAAGGACTTCCCGGCGACAAGCTCTTTCCCGGACTGTTCGGCTTCACCTCCTGGGAGGCGGTAAACCTGTTCGACAATGTTGACATAAGGCCCGCACAGCCAGGCTACCCCATCCCCCTGCTCAGGTACGACCTCTATTCGGTGGTGATCGCAATAAACCACTTCAACAGCACAATGACCATCTGCGAGCTGGAGGACGGGTCTTTAGGTCAACTTGCAGGCAGAATACTCTCACTGCTTGCCAACCGCAACACCACGACCTTTCCGTTCGAGACCAGGGGCGAAGAGACAAGCAACCTCGACGACGAAACATACCTGGAGATGGTTGAGCAGGGCAAAAAACACTGTGCCAGGGGCGATGTGTTCCAGATAGTGCTTTCGCGGAAGTACGAGCAGGCATACCACGGCGACGAGTTCTCAGTGTACCGCGCCCTGAGGTCTGTTAACCCCTCTCCCTACCTGTTCTATTTCGATTATCTGGGCTACAGGCTTTTCGGTTCCTCGCCGGAGGCGCAGCTCCAGGTGAGCAACGGCATGGCCACGATAAATCCGATAGCAGGTACCATACCCAGGACGGGCGACAGGATGAGCGATGAGGGACTGGCAAAGGCGCTCCTTGCCGATCCCAAGGAGAACTCCGAACACTCCATGCTGGTCGATCTTGCAAGGAACGACCTGAGCAGGCACTCAGCCGGTGTCAGGGTAAGCAGCTACAAGGAGGTGCATGCCTACTCGCATGTCATTCACCTTGTATCGACCGTTACCGGCGAGCTATTTGGCAAGTCGGGTACCTACCGGGTGTTTGCCGACACCTTTCCGGCGGGGACCCTTTCGGGGGCACCCAAGCACAAGGCCCTGAAGCTTATCGGCAGCATAGAGCCCACCGCCCGCGGATACTACGGCGGCGCGATAGGATTTATGGGACTGGAAGGCTCGCTCAACCATGCGATAATGATAAGGTCATTCGCAAGCTTTGCCGGCAGACTCGTTTACCAGGCCGGCGCGGGGATAGTAATAGGATCAGACCCGGCGAAAGAGCTCGCCGAGGTAAACAGTAAGCTCTCGGCGCTCAAGCAGGCGCTGAAGATGGCAGAAAACCTCAAATAACAGACCATGGCAAAAATCCTTATAGTAGACAATTACGACTCATTCACTTACAATCTCGTCCATTACGTGAATGAGTGCCCGGGCCACACCACCGAGGTCCTCAGGAACGACAAGATCGACCTCGCATCGGTTGAGCAGTATGACGGCATCCTCCTCTCCCCCGGTCCCGGCATCCCGTCGGAGTCGGGCGACCTGCTGAGGATAATCGACATGTACAAGGAGAAGAAGAGGATCTTCGGGGTTTGTCTGGGACTGCAGGCCATAGCCGAGGTTTTCGGGGGCAGCCTGCTCAACACCGACAAGGTGTACCACGGTGTTGCAACCACCATTACGCTGCTGGAGCCGGTACATTATCTTTTCGGGGGACTGCCGGAGAGGTTTCAGGGCGGAAGGTACCATTCGTGGGTGGTCAGAAGGGACAGGGTGCCGGAAACCCTCCGGATCGATGCCGTTGACGATGAGCAATATATAATGGCCATGAGTCACCGCGAGCTCGACGTGTGCGGCGTTCAGTTCCATCCCGAATCGATTCTTACACCCGACGGTAAAAAGATAGTTTTCAACTGGCTCAGGGGCTTTGAGAGCTGAACTTTTTAAAACGAAACGCCCATGAGCTAAAGCTCACAAAAAGATATGTATAAAGCATGGGGGTTTGACTTCGTCGATCTCACATGCAATATAATTTATCTTTTAGCAAAAATGATCAGATGTGACATTCATCGGAATTGAAACACTGAGTATGAATTACCTGTCAAACATAATTAATTGAATATTAACTTGATAAACCTACTTTATGCAGATGAAGCCCGCATCAGCCTTCGGTAGACAAAATAACATGAACCCCCATCAAAATTTATCAGACCAAATAACATGAAGGATATTCTGAACAAATTATTGGAATCACAGCAGCTAGACCGCGAAGAGGCCGGCAGGCTGATGCACGGCATTGCCCGGCAGGAGCTCAACGAGGCGCAGATAGCGGCAGTGCTCTCATCCTACATCATGAGAAGCATAACACCCGGCGAGCTTCTCGGGTTCAGGGACGCGCTGCTGGAGCTGGCGGTAAAGGCCGACCTGAACGGAGAAGAGATGATCGATGTATGCGGCACGGGAGGTGACGGCAAGAACACCTTCAACATATCTACCCTTACCTCGTTCGTGGTCGCAGGCGCCGGCATACCCGTGGCCAAGCACGGCAATTACGGGGTATCGTCGCTCTCGGGCTCCTCCAACATGATGGAGCACTTCGGGTACAGGTTCTCCAACAGCAACGACAAGCTGAAAAGGGAGATCGACAAGGCGGGCATCTGCTTCATGCACGCCCCCCTTTTCCATCCTGCCCTGAAGGCAGTGGGACCAATACGCAAACAGCTCGGCATCAAGACCATCTTCAACATCATGGGCCCGCTGGTGAACCCGGCCGACCCGCCATGCCAGCTCAGCGGCGTATTCAGCATCGAAGCCGGACGCCTGTACAACTACCTGATGCAGAAAGAGCAGAAAAAGTATATAGTGCTGCACAGCCTCGACGGTTACGATGAGGTGTCGCTCACCGCCGGCATAAAGGTATTCTCCCCTGCCGGCGAAGGGCTTCTCGGTGCGGGTGACTTCGGTATGCCGCAAAACAGCGCCGCCGATCTTCACGGGGGCGACACCCTCGAAGAGGCGGCTGCCATTTTCCTTGGCGTTCTTGAGAACAGGTGTACCGGTGCACAAAAAAACACCGTGCTTGCAAACTCGGCCCTGGCCATCTCCTGCAGCAGGCCCGGAACGGATCTGGACCGGTGCGTCGGCATAGCACGGGAATCGCTCGAGTCGGGAAGAGCTTACGGCTGTTTTAAAAAACTGATGGAAATGCAGTAAAAGCAGTGCCCGCCGCAGTCTGATGCCGGAACTCCCCGGCCGGTCTGCAGCAAACTGCTGAATAAATTGGATAATGACAATACTCGAAAAGATAGTTAAGGCAAAGCTAAAGGAGGTTGATGCGTTAAAGGCGTCGGTTCCGGCAGCCATCCTCGAAAAGGGCATCCACTTCGAAAGGCCTGTCAGTTCACTAAAGGAGACTCTTAATGATAAAGACAGCACCGGGATAATAGCGGAGTTCAAGAGGCGCTCGCCTTCACAGGGGGTGATCAACGATACTGTTCAGCCGGCTGCTGTTTGCGCGGGCTACTTCGAGGCGGGGGCCGCGGCAGTATCGGTGCTCACCGACAACCGCTTCTTTGGCGGCAGCAACGACGACCTGCTCGGGGTAAGGGAGCGATGTGGGGGACCACTGCTCAGAAAGGAGTTTATAATAGATGAGTACCAGGTGCTTGAATCGAAAAGTATCGGCGCCGATGCCATACTGCTCATTGCCGATATCCTCAGCCGCAGTGAGATGGAGAACCTCTCATATCTTGCCGGGCTTCTCGGACTCGAAGTGCTGTTCGAGATACACGATGAAAGCGGCATAGGGAAGCTGCCTGCCGGGGTGCGACTGGTGGGTGTCAACAGCAGGAACCTGGGTGATTTCAGCGTAAACACCGCTCTGCTGCATAAGATGGCGGCGAAACTACCTGAAGGGTGCACCATGATAGCGGAGAGCGGGATAGAATCGGCAAGGTCCGTTACCGGACTTAAAAGCGCCGGGTACAGGGGATTTCTGATCGGCACTCTGTTTATGAGGGCCACCGACCCTGCCGCCGCATGCAATAAATTTATTAACGAACTGTAAAAAGATGAAGATAAAAGTATGCGGAATTGCAAATAACCGCAACCTGAGTGAGATAGCACTGCTGCAACCCGATTACATGGGTTTTGTCTTCTATCCCGGGTCACCCAGGGATGTTACCGTCACAATAGGGCAGTTGCAGCTAAGCGCTATACCACCGGCAGTAAAAAAGGTAGCCGTTGTGGTGGACAGGCCGTTGCAGGAAGTACGCGGACTGGTGGCCAGGCACGGGTTTGACGCCGTGCAGCTTCACGGCGATGAGGAGCCGGACTACTGCCGGGAGTTGATGAACCACTGCGAAGTTATAAAGGCATTCAGGATAGCTGACAGTCTGCCGTCTGACATCGGCCTCTATGAGGGCAACTGCAACTATTTCCTGTTCGATGCAAGAGGGAAGTACCACGGTGGCAACAGCATAAAGTTCAATCATGCCATACTGGAGGGCTACGGTCTGTCCACCCCCTTTTTCCTGAGCGGGGGCATTGGCGACACCGACCTTGAGTACCTGCGCGGGATCGATATCAGAAAAATGTACGGTGTGGATGTGAACAGCAGGTTTGAGATATCGCCGGGATATAAAAGCGTACAGTCGCTCAGGCATTTCATTGCCGGACTGAGGACAAAACAATAATCACAAGAGATATTGATGAGAATATGAACAGGTTAATTGACAATAAAGGATTTTACGGAGAGTTCGGGGGCTCCTGGGTACCGGAGATGCTCTACCCTAATATTGAGCAGCTTGCATCATCGTATGAGGCCATACTCGAGTCGACCTCATTCAAAGATAGATTCAACAGTCTGCTTAAAGATTATGCCGGCCGGCCCACTCCGCTGTTCCTTGCAGAAAGCCTCTCCGGGGCCTTAGGGGCAAAGATCTACCTGAAGAGGGAGGATTTGTGCCATACGGGCTCCCACAAGCTCAACAACGTGATCGGGCAGGCACTTGTGGCAATGGAGATGAATAAAAGGGAGGTGATAGCAGAGACCGGCGCCGGACAGCACGGCGTAGCCACTGCCACGGTCTGCGCGCTGCTGGACCTGCCCTGCCGTGTCTTTATGGGAGAGAAGGATGTGCAGAGACAGCAGCCCAACGTGTTGCGCATGAAGATGCTCGGAGCCGAGGTTGTTCCCGTGTCATCCGGCAGCCGGACCCTGAAGGACGCGACCAACGAGGCGATAAGGTACTGGATCAACCATCCGGAGGTCTATTACCTTATCGGATCAACCATCGGCCCCCACCCCTACCCCGACCTGGTCGCCAGGCTGCAGTCCGTTATCTCCGCAGAGATGAAGATCCAGCTCATGGAGAAGAAAGGCAGGCCCGATCCGGACATCATCGTGGCATGTGTAGGCGGCGGCAGCAATGCCGCAGGTACGTTCTACCATTACATAGCCGATGAAAAGGTTAAGCTGGTGGGCGCCGAGGCTGCCGGCGAAGGTGTCGGCAGCGGGAAGACCGCGGCCACCATTGCAACCGGCTCGGCAGGAATTATCCACGGCTGCAGGACGCTGATGATGCAGGATGGAGGGGGACAAATACTGGAGGCTCACTCCGTTTCGGCGGGACTCGATTACCCGGGTATAGGCCCCCTCCATTCCTACCTCCACAGAACGGGAAGGGCCCGTTACCTGGCGGTAACCGATAAAGAGGCTGTTGAGGCTGCTCACCTGCTCACCAGGCTGGAAGGTATCATCCCCGCGCTGGAGTCGGCCCATGCCATCGCGGCTCTCCATAAACTGCAATTCCGCGAAAGCGATATTATTGTAGTAAACCTGAGCGGCAGGGGTGACAAGGATATGGACACATATATCGAATCGATGCAAAAGAGGCATCAATAAACAACCAAAAAAAAGACTATCATGCAGAACCGTCTTGATGAGCTGTTCAAAAGGAAGGACCGGCAGCTCCTGTCAATATACCTGACGGCGGGCTTCCCCCGCATCGACAGTACAGTACCGCTTATCCGCTCCCTCGAGGAGGCCGGGGCGGACTTCCTCGAAGTGGGTTTCCCCTTTTCCGATCCGCTGGCTGACGGGCCCGTTATACAAGAGACCAGCAGTATCGCAATACGCAACGGCATGAACCTAAGGCTGCTTCTCGGCCAGCTTGCCGGTGCCCGTAACGGGATCTCAATACCCCTCATACTGATGGGATACCTTAACCCTGTTCTGCAGATGGGCATGGGCACTTTCTGCCGGAAGACAGAAGAGTCCGGGGTGAGCGGGGTGATAATACCCGACCTGCCGCCTGAGGAGTACAGGGATAAGTACAGGGAGCTTTTCAACCGGCACAAGCTTCACATGATCTTCCTGGTAACCCCGGGAACAACCGTTGAAAGAATAAGGATGCTCGACAACCTCGGCAGCGGCTTCATCTATGCGGTAAGCGCATCATCCACCACAGGCAGGCAGGAATCTTTCAGCAGAGAACAGGAGCAGTACCTCGAAAAGCTTGGCAGCCTCGATCTCGGGAATCCCGTAATGACCGGGTTCGGAATTCACAACAGGAACACCCTCGAAACCGTATGGAAGCATACCTCGGGGGCAATCATAGGCACAGCCTATCTCAAAGCGCTTAAGGAGGCCGGCAGCCCCGATGAGGCAGCCAGGTCGCTTTTCGGGAGACTGGGGGTGGCTAGTCGTTAGCAACGGCAACTCTGTCAATAATTATTTGCATTTTGAACAAATTGGCGATAATTTGGTATTTTAATTGTTACCAAAAAAACAACCCGGTGTACAGAATAAAATCAAACATCCTTACCGGCTCGCCGGAGTTCATAAAAAACAGGGAATCCTTTTTACAGATACTGTCTGACTATAACGGGCGGCTTCGCAAGGTGCAGGAAGGCGGCACCTCAAAGGCGGTAGCAAAGCACAAGGAGAGAGGCAAGCTCCTGGCCCGTGAGCGCATCGACCTGCTTCTCGATGCCAACACACCCTTCATTGAGTTGTCGCCGCTGGCCGCCAACGGCATGTACAACGACGATTTCCCCTCGGCGGGAATTGTGACAGGTATCGGTGCAGTATGCGGCAGGGAGACGGTTATCATAGCCAACGACGCCACCGTCAAAGGCGGCACTTATGTAAAGGAGACGATAAAAAAGCACCTGAGGGCACAGCAGGTCGCCATGGAGAACAACCTGCCCTGCGTCTACATGGTCGACTCCGGCGGGGTCTTCCTGCCCGAACAGGCAAATGTGTTTCCCGACCGCAACGATTTCGGCCGTTTCTTCTATAACCAGGCGAGGATGTCGGCCGCCGGCATCCCTCAGATAGCCATCGTCATGGGATCATGCACCGCCGGCGGCGCCTATGTGCCCGCCATGTGCGACGAAACGATCATCGTGAAAAACCAGGGTACCATCTTCATTGGCGGCCCCCCGCTGGTCAAAGCAGCCACCGGCGAAGAGGTAACAGCCGAAGAGCTTGGAGGCGCGGCTGTCCATACCGGAATATCGGGCGTGGCCGATCACCTTGCCTTGAACGACAGGCATGCCATACAGATCTGCCGGGACATATTCCTTACGCTCAGGGTGCCCGAAAAACAGCAGCTCGACATGGCATCACCTGCAGAACCCTTCTACGATCCTGAGGAGTTGTGGGGACTGGCACCCGTTGACCTGAAAAAGCCGGTCGACTCAAGGGAGATAATAGCCCGTATCGTCGATGGCAGCCGCTTCCATGAATTCAAGGCGAACTACGGCACCACGCTGGTGACCGGCTTTGCACATATCAACGGATTCCCCGTGGGGATCCTGGCAAACAACGGGGTGATCTTTTCAGAAACCTCCCTTAAGGGGGCCCATTTCATCGAGCTTTGCTCAGTGAGAAAGATCCCCATGATCTTCCTGCAGAATATAACGGGTTTCATAGTTGGCAAAAAATACGAACACGGCGGGATAGCCCGCGACGGCGCCAAGCTGGTGAATGCCGTGGCAAACACCAATGTGCCCAAATTCACCATCGTTTTCGGGGGCTCCTTCGGGGCGGGCAATTATGCCATGGCCGGAAGGGCCTACGATCCCAGGCTGCTCTTCATGTGGCCCAACGCTAAGATATCGGTTATGGGAAGCGAGCAGGCAGCAGGCGTGCTCCTGTCGGTCAGGCAGCAGCAGATGCAGGCTTCCGGCGGCAGCCTTTCGGCAGAGGAAGAGGAGAATATCAGGAAATCGATCTATGAAACCTACGAAAAGGAGGGATCGGCCCTATACAGCACATCAAGGCTCTGGGACGACGGGATCATAGACCCGGTCGACACCCGGCTTGTATTGACAACAGGACTAGCAATGTCGCTTAACAAACCCTGGCCCGACAGCAGCTTCGGGGTGATAAGGATGTAATGCCCTGAACTGTTTTAACCCGATAAACCAACTCTATATGAATAATTACCAGACAATAGAGGTCACAGCCGGCAAGCCGGTTGCAACCGTCAGGCTCAACAGGCCGGAGGTGCGCAATGCCTTCAATGCGCTTATGGTTAGAGAGATAACACGCGCATTCGAGGAGCTTTCGGCCGACAAGTCGGTCCGTCTCATCCTCATCAGGGGAAACGGCAAGGTCTTCTGCTCGGGAGCCGACCTGAACTGGATGAAGGAGGCCGTTTCGCATTCCGAAGAGGAGAATTACCGGGAGGCGCTGGAGCTGGCAGAATGCTTCCAAACCATATATACATGTCCCAAACCGGTAATAACGATAGTGCACGGGGCATCGACAGGAGGCGCCAACGGTTTTGTAGCGGTTGCCGACATTGCACTCACAACCGATGATGCTGTTTTCTCCCTCAGTGAGGTCCGTTCCGGACTTGTCCCCGCCGTGATATCACCCTACATAATCAAACGCATAGGCGAGTTCCCCGCCCGCGAGCTGATGCTTACAGCCAGGCGGATACACGGCATAGAGGCGGCTGACAGGGGACTGGTAAACTGGCACTATGCATCAGAAGAGCTTGAAGAGGGGGTTAATAAGATCGTACACCAGATCCTTGAGGGAGGACCCGAAGCCCTTGCCATCACGCGGAAGCTGATATATGACGTAAGCAATAACTGGTCGTTCGACGAGGCTATCGGTAAAACTGCATCAATAATTGCCTCCATCAGGGTATCTGACGAGGGCCGTGAAGGAATGGCCGCGTTTCTCGAAAAGAGAAAACCCCGGTGGAGTGAAAACAATACCCTGACATGAAGGACAATACAGCCCCCCACACCACTTTTCGCAAGATACTCATAGCCAACCGGGGAGAAATAACTGCCAGGATAATCCGAACGGCGCACAAGATGGGTATAGCCACCGTTGCCGTATACTCGGCAGGAGAAAGAGACGCTTTGCATGCCAGGATGGCCTCCGAAGCATATGAGCTTGAAGGCAGCTCACTGGCAGATACCTACCTCAACGCAAATAAGATCATTGACCTTGCAAAACAAACCGGTGCAACAGCCATTCACCCCGGGTACGGGTTCCTGAGCGAGAATGAAAAGTTTGCCGCCTCCTGCGAAAATGCAGGAATTACTTTTATAGGTCCCGGCAGCGAAGCTATAGCGCTTATGGGCAACAAGAAAAGGGCCAGGGAGGCTGCCATAAAAGCAGGGCTGCCCGTCATCAAAGGCTATACCGGCACGATCGGCGGGTTTGAATCCGACAAGGGGGCTAAATCATCTCCCGGGGCTGATCCTTCTCACGAGATTGCATCTTCTCACGAGACTAAATCTCCTTCCGGAGCTAATTATACGGCCGGGACCGCCAAATCCGCCACTGGGTTTGAAGCTGCGGCAAATGAACTTTTCTATCCTCTCCTGGTAAAGGCTGCCGCCGGAGGAGGCGGAAAAGGCATGCGCATTGTCAGGACACCCGGAGAGCTTGGAGAGGCTGTTGCAGCCACATCAAGGGAGGCAGAGGCCTATTTTGGCGACGGCGCTGTCTACATAGAGCAGTATATCGAATCTCCCCGCCATATTGAAGTGCAGGTGGTGGCCGATCATCACGGCAACACGGTTCACCTGTTCGAAAGAGAGTGCTCTATCCAGCGCCGATACCAGAAAATTGTCGAAGAGGCCCCCTCCCCTTCGGTCACCCCGGCAATGAGGCAGAAGATGGGTGAGGCAGCGGTGGCGCTGGCAAAGTCAATCGGCTACAGGAACGCGGGCACCATCGAGTTCCTGGCCGACCCGCAGGGGAACTTCTACTTCCTGGAGATGAATACCAGGATACAGGTTGAACATCCCGTTACAGAGATGATTACAGGCATCGATATAGTTGAAGAGCAGATACATATCGCAGCCGGTCACCCTCTGCGCTTCAAACAGGAAGATCTGAAGATAGGGGGGCACGCGATCGAGTGCCGCATTTATTCGGAAGACCCGGCCGCAGGGTTTATCCCTTCCCCCGGAAAGATGAGCTGTTATCATGAACCCGCGGGAGAAGGGATCCGCGTTGATTCGGCCTTCGAAGCCGAAGGTGAGGTAAGCGACAGGTACGACCCCATGATAAGCAAGCTGACAACCTTTGGAAACACACGCGAAGAGGCGAGGCAGAGGATGGTACAGGCACTTGCCAACTACGGGATACAAGGAGTGAGGAACAACATCAGCTTTCTCCTGAGCCTGATGCACAACAACGACTTCACAGAGGGCAGCTTTTCCACCGCATGGTGCGAAAAGAATGCCCCGGCAATAGTTGAGGCCGAGGAAAATATCAAATCGCAGAACGACTGGCACATCCCGGCTGCCGCTGCACTGCTGGCCAGCCTGAAAAGGAAAACAGGCAGGAACCTGCTGTGGGATTCCCTGGGCTACTGGAGGGCAGGTAAAACAATGAGGTTCTGTTTTGAGGGGGAAGTTGTGACAGCAATAATCAATCACCTGTCAGATACCGGTTTTGATTTTACGATAGACAGGCGCGTGATGAAAGGCCGGTACCTGTACGAAAACAAAAAGCTGACAATCAGGCCCAACAATGAGAGCCACAATGTTTTTATATCCGAAAACGATGAGGGGCTGCCCAGGGTAACATACAGGGGATTCAGGTACTTCTTCAGGCGTTTTGACTTCCTTAAAAAGAAGGATGTCATCACCCCCGGACAGGATGACTTTGCCTCCGGCACCGGCGCCGTCTACTCTCCCATGCCCGGTCGTATTATCAGCATTAACAGGCAGGCGGGCGAAAATTTCATAAAAGGCGATGTTCTGGCCATAGTAGAATCAATGAAGATGGAAAACAGCATCCTTGCCCCTGCCGACGGTACGGTCGAAAGCATAAACGCAGAAGAGGGAGAACTGATAGACGGCACCTCACCCCTGCTGGTTATAACCGTATAAACCAGGCACCTGCGAGATATCCGGAAAGGGATAAGTTTAAACTACCAGATCAAGCTCTGTAACCGGTATTGCATCGACAATTTCTGATAACCGGATAACCTTGTCGCCCGGGTAGACAATCCATGCCTTTTCAATACCAAGATCTTTGATTGCAGTATTCATTGATCTGGTAACCCGGGGAGTGTCAGAAAACTTGACTTCAATTGCATAGTTTCTCCCCCCCCTTTGCCAGAAAAGATCAACTTCCGAACCAGTATGTGTCGAATAGAACCAAATATCTTTATTAGCTGATCTGTTCAATGCCCTGATAGCATTTTCAATACAAAAACCTTCCCACGATGCCCCCATTTTAGGGTGGGAAATAAGCTCATTCCGGTTTCTGACGGTTAACAAGTTATGCAGAATACCGGTATCACGAAAATAGAGCTTCGGAGATTTTACCAGGCGCTTCCCTATATTGGCGTACCATGGTGTGATCAGCCTGATCATGAAGGTTCCTTCAAGTATTTCCAGATAACGTCGTATTGTCATGTCTGATATGCCAAAAGACCTGGCCAATTCTGAATAATTGAGTAACTGACCATGATAATGAGCAAGCATTGTCCAAAATCTCCTGAGTGTATTGGAAGCTATATTTATGCCAAGCTGCGGAATATCTCTTTCGAGGAAGGTGGTAATATAATTATCCCTCCATAGAAAGCTTTCACTCTCTTCAAGCAGATATGCCTTCGGAAGAGCTCCCCGGAGCCATAATCCCTGGAAATCATTACCAGCTTCCTCAATAGTGAAACCACCAAGAAGATGATATCCGATTCTTCCTGCAAGGGTTTCGCTGCTGCCTTTTATCAGATCAGGAGATGCACTTCCCAGAAGCAGATACCTCTGTCCGGGATTATTGTCAACCAGAAACCTCAGTAAGGGAAACAAATCAGGCTTACGCTGGATCTCATCAATCACGATAAGCCCCTGCAAGGGTTCCAGCAGGAATTTAGGATTCTCGAACTGAAGCAAATCAGTAGGATTTTCCAGATCGAAATACCAGTCATGCTCTACCTGCTTTGCCAGAGTTGATTTACCGACCTGGCGGGCTCCCAGTATGGCTGTAACAGGAAAAATCCCGATCAGTTCCAGAAGTATACGTTCCTCATTTAATCTTTCTACCATATTGTTTTTGACAAAAATAGAGATTAAACTTGAATTTTCAAATATATACTATGATTTTTCAATTTTAAATATATCCATTTTATTAATCTGGAAAGTTTTTTCCGGTTTTGGCAATCTTTTTGATGATAGATTTTATAACTTACAAATTAGTTCACGTAAGTCGCCGATAACAGGATCATAATTCCTGCTAATCCTGCCCGGCATTAGCGGGTATTAAAACAAAAGTAATGAAGCTGAAAAACAACGCTCT
>SLOE01000114.1 GCA_007132715.1 Bacteroidales bacterium | reverse complement strand
TTGTTATGGCGAAACAGCCGGTACCATTACAGTCACTGCCTCCGGCGGGACTCCCGGCTATACATGGTCGCTTTATGACAATGGAGACCTTGTTGAGAACAGGGGACCGGGCCATGATGGTGAAGTTGTATTTGAAGACCTTGGCGCCGGTATCTACAGGGTGTCGGTGACCGATATGAACGGATGCCCGCCGGTAGAGATGGACAACATTGAGGTCACCGAGCCGGAGGAGCTTGTTATCGAGACCCTGTCTTACAGTGACCTGCTCTGTCACGGCGATAATGACGGGGTTATACTGGCAGGGGCAGCAGGGGGGACCGCCCCATGGATATACACCCTGTATGATGAGTTCGATAACGAGATCGTTTCTGAAGTATCTGACGGTGAAGTTATCTTTGATGCCCTTCATGCAGGGGTCTACCGGGTGACTGTCGATGATGCTGCAGGTTGCGGACCGCTGGTTCAGCAGGCTGTCATCGGGCAGCCTGACAGGATACTCTTTACAGAGGTGGAGGTTGAGGATATAATAATCGGTTCTGATGATGAAAGCGGCAGTATAACAATAACGGTTGAAGGCGGCACCCCGCCTTATATTTACAGCATCGACAACGGCGATACATGGCATGACGGCAATAGTTTTGAGAACCTCGGTGAGGGCAATTACCAGATCGTGGTTGCCGATGACAATGGCTGCCTGGCTGATACCACAGTAAGCGTGAACGTCATTTCGCTGATCGATGCAACGGTCGACTTCACCGGTCCGACCTGCCATGGCTACCTCGACGGGTTTATAACGATTACCGTTGACGATGGCAACGAGCCGTTCGAATATTCGATCGACGGTGGAACTACTTTCGTTGATTCCGGCATTTTTGTGGGACTGGCGGCAGGCACTTACGAAGTGGTTGTAAAAGATGCTATAGGGCATCTCTATCTAGAGACGGTAGTGCTTGAGGAGCCTGACCCGTTGACAGCCGATATTACAATTGCCGATGCCTGGTGCAGCAGCCTGAGCAATGACGGTGCGGCTGCCGCAGAGGTAACCGGTGGTACAGGTCCCTATACATATTTATGGTCTACAGGAGCCACAGATCAAAGCATCTCCGGCCTGGAGCCGGGTGATTACGGGCTGCTGATTACAGATGATAATGGTTGTGAACTGGATGTTACCGCCGCAGTGGGTTTTGAGCACCTGCTCGAAGTCTCGCTTCCCGGTTCTGTTGCCATATGTCCCGATGAGGAATATGAGCTTGAACCCCTGCTGGAACAGAGCGGCTCATCGGCAGTATGGAGCTGGACAGCCTCGGCCGGCGCAGATCCTTCTCCGGTAGCCAACCCGGTCGTTTCTCCGTCGCAGGCCACAACCTATTCGCTGCAGGTGACCGACGAGAACGGATGTATGGCAGAGGCTGCCATAACGGTCGATCTGCATCCGCTTCAGGGTATATGGATTGGTAACGATACGGTCATATTCCAGGGAACCTCGATCACGCTCGAAGCCACTGGAGGCGAATTTGTAAGCTATGAGTGGGCGCCGGGGACCGGACTGAGTGCGTTGAGCGGACCGGTAACGACGGCCACTGTCAACGAGCCGACCACCTATTTTGTCTTTGCCGAAACGGCTGAAGGCTGCATCGAGACCAGCTCCATATTTATCGACATAGTACACCCGGTTCAGCCGGTTTCGGGCTTCACACCGAACGATGACGGTATAAACGACTACTTTGAGATCGGCAATGCACAGGATTATCCCAATATAGTCGTCGAGATTTTCAACCGGAGCGGACAGAGGGTCTTTTACTCGCAGGGCTACAGCGATGACAGACGCTGGGACGGCACATTTAATGGCCGTGAACTGCCCGTCGGTACTTATTATTATGTGATAACGCTTAATGATCAATTCGGAACAAGGCCGGTGACCGGACCGGTAACGATAGTGAGGTAGTATGAGAGGGATGCTGAAAGATATGGTTTGTTTAAGATCTTCGCTTTCGCGGAAGCGCGGGCTGCCGCATATGTTGTCAATGACGGCAGTGGTCATCATGCTGCTTTGCCTTCCTTCCCTGACCGGTGCCCAGCAGCTGCCTGTATATACCCAGTTCATGTTCAACAGTTATGTTTTCAATCCTGCCGAGGCGGGAACGCATAATTTTTACCAGGTGCGGCTGAATAACAGGTTCCAGTGGATCGGCATACCCGATGCACCGCAAACCAACAGCCTGAGCGTTTACGGTCCTCACACGGAGAGGGATATGGGCTTCGGGGGCTACATCTTCAACGACGCGACAGGTCCCACCAGCCGTAACGGACTTTACGGGTCGTATGCCTACAACCTGCCGGCCTGGGGTAATGTGAGGCTCTCGATGGGACTGTCGGCGGGAATCCTGCAGAACAGGGTTGATGGCTCCAAGATAGTGCTGCTTGACCCGTTCGACCCGGCCCTGCAGAATACGGTAGCCTCAGCCTTTTCACCTGATGCCACAGTGGGGCTCTACCTCTATTCATCCGATTTCCATGTCGGATTTTCAGCTCACCAGCTTTTTATAAACAAGCTGAACCTGTTTGATGAAGGGACCGGACTGAACCGGCTGAAGGCGCATTTTTACCTTACCGGGGGATACCGGTATTATATCGGACCGGACTTTGCACTTGAACCCTCTGTTATTGTGAGAGGCTCAACACCCACGCCTGTGCAGGCTGACATCAACCTTAGGGCGCACTACCAGGACCTTCTATGGCTCGGTGTCTCATTCAGGTCCAAAGATGCTGTCTCTTTTCTTGTGGGCTATACACACGAAAACAGGTTCCATTTCGGTTATTCTTATGACATGAGCTTTTCACCAATTCGTCATCACAATTCTGGTTCGCATGAGATTTTTGTCGGTATGCGCTTTAACCCGGTCAGGAGATAGATCCCCCGGCATTGCCCTTTATCTTATTCTGATAATAACCACCCTGCTCTATGCCGGATGCAGCTCCCACCCAAAAGGTCCGCCGGGCAGGGATGTGATGAAGCAGTCAGAATTTATCGACCTGCTGGTTGATATGCACTATTATGAAGGTATTTATACTGTGACGGGAAGTGTTACTACCACCATTTTCAGCCCTGAACAGGATACGATCGACTATTACAGACCGGTGTTCAAAAAACACGGAGTTACGAGGGAGATCTTCCGGAAAACACTGAACTACTATTCGTTTCACCCCCCTCAGTTCGAGATGATATATAACCGGGTGATCGATGAGCTGAACCGGAAGCTTGCCGAAGCGGAGATGTCGGGCAGGGAGATGCCGGATGCCGATCAGGACGTCCCAACAGTCCAGATAGTGAGGAGAAACATATGGCGCCTGGAATCTTCATATAGTTTTCCGGGTGCCGATACCAACAGGTTTGTGAGCTTCAGTATTCCTGTGGTGGGGCTGGGTACATATACATTCAGCGCCCAGGTACGACTGAATGAAGATGATATTGCAGAGAATCCGCGTGTAAGCATCTGGTTCTGGCATGATGACGGAACTGAAGAAGGGTACATCCAGGAGCTCAGAACCTTCACCCTGAGAAAAGACGGCAGGATCCGGCAGGTTGAGATCTCAAGCGACCTGCTGCACCCCGATGTCACACACGTGAAGGGAAGGGTGCTCGACATGACAAACCGCTATGCAGAGGGCGAGAGGTCGGCCGAAATTCAGAATATACGGCTCTACTACCAGGAGATGCCCGATTTTGATGAGAGATAATTTATTATGCCCAGGATAGCAGCAAGTATTGTATTCCCGGTATCATCACCACCGCGAAGGAACGCTGTGGTTGAGGTTGACGGTGACGGCACGGTGGTGTCTGTCTCCCGCGGGAGCCCTGGCTTCGACGAAATAGCAGGGGTACAGTACTACAGCGGTATTCTTGTGCCTGGTCTGGTTGATGTGATGTGTGGGGAAAGGGTGGACGGGGACTGGCTCATGACACGTGGTGTGAGGGTTGCCGGTACCACAGTGACACCGGATAAGAAGCTATGGCAGGGCCGCTACGGGGGTACTGTCAGTTTTGCCGTTTATGATGATGTGAATAGTTTCGGGGAGCTTTTCAGGGAGGGTCCTGACGCCGGCGTGCTGCTATGGGGTGAACCGGGAACACCGGTACTGGCAGGTTATGGCAGGATGGATATGTTGCAGGTCATGACCGGGCTTCAGCAGTGCCGGCGTGAATATGAGCTGACGGAGCTGCTTGCCATGGCAACGCTAAACGGTGCCTTGGCGACCGGTTTTGACGGTGTGGCCGGCACCATTGAGCCGGGTAAGAATTGCGGCCTGAATATTATCGAGGGTGCTGACCTGCAGCGGATGAGGCTGCTGCAGGGGAGCCGGCTGCGACGAATATGCTGAGGTCTGTTATGATGGTAATCCCGGCGGGGACTTTACCGGTTGTGCCGTTTACCTGGCGACGGTCACTTTAATCCCTGTTTTTTGAGCCACTCCACCGCTTCTATGTCATAGTGAAGTATGTGGTTGATGAGCCAGTTCTCAAGGTAGAAGTACATGTTTTCGCACACCTCTTTCTTTCCCTGCTGATATTCTTCCTTGAACTGGATTATCCTGTTTATGAAGTTGTTGTGACTCTCCTTATGCTTTGTAAAACCAGGATAACCTGATTCTTTGAACCAGATCTCCTCGTTAATGAGGTAATGCTCGGCGTAATGTACCAGCGAGAAAAAGATGTCGGATACTTCGATCTGGCAGTCTTTGTGTGTAATTGCTTTCTTAAGGTTATTGATGATGCTGAAAAACTTCTCCCGGTGCTCATCTATAGCTTTAACTCCGACCTTGTACTCGTCTTTCCAAACAAATGGTTCTGGGGAAATGGTTCCTGACATCGTTTTAGGTTATGAGGGTTCTTCTTACTATGCAAAATTACACCGAATATATCTGCATACAATGATTATTATCATAAGGGTCCTACTGCTGCCCGGTGATGCAATTTCAGCATAAGCCTCTCTGTTTTTTTAAAAAAAAGCCTTATGTTCGCCTCCAATTTGACTTCAGATGGCTACATTCCTGTTTGACCGTATTGTATTCGGACCTGTAAGGAGCAGGCGGCTGGGTGTTTCACTCGGGATAAACCTGTTGCCCGGTGACAGGAAATGGTGTAGCTTCAACTGTATATACTGTGAATGCGGCTGGACCAATGAGGAGCCGTATGAACCGGAGGGGTTTCCTCCAGGGGAACTGGTAAAAGAGGAGCTTGAAAAAAAGCTGCACAATATGGCTGCCATAGGCGAAAAGCCTGATACCATTACCTTTGCCGGCAACGGTGAGCCTACGCTGCACCCTCAGTTCGCGGAGGTGATAAATGATACCCTGAAGATCCGTGACCGTCTGGCCCCGGATGCGCATATTGCCGTTCTCTCCAATGCTACCATGCTGGATGATCCTTCTGTTTTTGAAGCGCTGGTAAAGGTTGACCAGAACATCCTGAAGATAGATTCGGCCCGGGAAGCTACGGTACGGCTGCTTAATCAGCCGGGGGAGGGGTTCAGTCTGGACCAGACAATCGGGAATATTGCCCGGTTCAAAGGCCGGTTCATCCTGCAGACGCTCTTTGTAAGGGGTGTGTATAATGGTGTTGAGGTTGATAACGCCTCGCCGGGTGAGGTGGGTGACTGGCTGAAGCTGGTTGAAAGGTTGCAGCCTGAAATGGTGATGGTCTATACCATAGCCAGGGACACCCCGTCGGAAGGCCTCTACAAGGTGCCGCCGGAAGAGCTGGACAGCATTGCCGCAAAGGTAAGGGAGGCCGGGCCCCGCGTACAGGTTTCATATTGATCAGCCTCCTTCCCCGGTTTCGTCCAACCCAATCCCACCCACGACAATACTCATCCCGGCTTCGATCAGCCTCCTTCACCGGTTTCGTCCAACCCTTTTGCTGGAACAGCTTACCGTTTTTTAGTATCTTGCCGTTATGGCAAAGTTGACTGTGCTGGTTTGCCCGATGGACTGGGGCCTGGGCCACGCCTCCCGGTGTGTGCCCGTGATCAGGGCTTTCCTTGATGCCGGATGCCGCGTGGTGGTGGCTGCTGACGGAGGAGGCAGGAAATTGATCGAGGGGGAGCTTGGTGTCAGCAAAGAATTGCCCCACGGACACTTGCCCCGCCCCGAGGTGACCGGCTTCCCGGGGTTCAGGGTGTCATGGCACGGACGGTTCCCCCTGTTAAGGTTCATAGTCCGGCTGCCCTTTTTTCTCTGGCATACCAGGCGTGAAGGGGAGGAGCTGGCGCGCCTCGTCTCACAGTACGGGGCGCAGGTCGTTGTTTCCGACAACCGTTACGGACTGGCTCACCCTTCTGTTTACTCAGTTATTATAACCCACCAGTTGAGGCCCTCGCTTCCATCGCTGCTGAAGATGTTTGAAGGTTCTGTTGCATGGATGGTGAGGAGGATGGTGGGCCGGTTTGACGAATGCTGGATACCTGATTGCCCGGGCGGACCGGTGGCAGGTAAGCTGGTGAGGGGGTGGGAACGGCTTCCGGCAGCCTTCTTTGTCGGCCTCCTCAGCCGGTTTGGGGTCCCTGATAGATACCGATCCACGGCTTCCGAACGGTACCGCCTTCTTTTTGTGCTGTCGGGACCTGAACCCGCCAGGACAATATTTGAAGGGAAGGTAAGGGGCATGATGCGCAGTTCGGGCATCAGGGCACTTCTTGTGCAGGGTTTGCCGGATGCGGCGAATAAAAGGTGCTTCCTGACCACGGATAAAGCCGGATCACGTGCTGAAAGGCAAAGCTGTCCTGAAGCGGCAGCGCAGGGTGCCGTGGCGGGGCTGAAGAATGTTCAGCAGGACCTGGCGAAAGAGGATCTGTGTTTCGTAGAAACCGAAGCGGAAGGGGATCTTCATGTTGTTCAGTTTCTTGATTCAAGAGGACTGCTGGAGGCAATGGAGATGTCGGGCCTGGTGGTGTGCCGCAGCGGGTACAGCACGGTATGCGACCTGCTGGTGGCAGGCAGGGAGGCGGTGCTGGTGCCGACACCCGGGCAGACCGAGCAGGAATACCTCGGCAGGTGGCTGTCGGCGAAAGGATATTTCAGGGTGATCAGCCAGGAGGAACTGGCACCGGAAAGACTTCAGCAGATTCTGGCAGTGGAAGGGTCCGGAAAGTCTGAAATAATAGAAGCAGGGGGTTATGCCGCTGATGACGGAACGCTTTTAAGGAACAGGGTAGCAGAGGTGCTGCGAAGGGTGGCACCCTCAGAAATTGAACATCAGGAGAAACGCGATGGCTAAGCCTGTCAGGTAACCAACATAGATCTGCGCGGGTGTGTGTGCCCCGAGTTTAAGCCTTGACCACCCGGTCAGTCCCCCACACAGGAATAAAAGTGACAGGTAAACCTGCAGGTTTACGCCATGTCTGAAAGCTACGGCAAGGATAGCTCCTGCAAGTGCACCCTGCGCTGTCATGTGAAGACTTATTTTCCACCTGAACGTTACAAGTGAGCATACCAGCAGGGTTACAGTTCCCGTGATGGCGTAGGTGCTTATCAGGGAAGGCACGTTAAGCCTGGAGAGCATGTGCCAGGTGAAACCGTAAAAAATAACGGTTATGAACATGGGCATCACCCTTTCGCGGTGGCTCTCCATTGCCAGGCCGGCTTTGTTGCGCTGCAGGATGATCACGGGTATGAGGGTAAGGGGAAGCAGAGTGGTGCCAATTAAAAGGATAAGGAAGATGGCGCGTTTCTGCGGAAATGTCAGAAACTCCAGGTAGGTGCCTGAGTTCAGCAGCAGAAGCAGTCCGATAGCCGGCATTATGAGGGGATGGAGAATAACGCTGACGGTTCTGGCTATGGCTCTCTGCATTCTGTTCTGCTTTTGGGAGTTTGTAGTGTTGTACGGAGTGGTTAGAGTTCTTTCCTGAGGCGGGCGACAGGTATGTGGAGCTGCTCCCTGTATTTGGCTACAGTGCGGCGGGCTAAGTTGTATCCCTTTTCCCTGAGTATGGCAACCAGCTTTTCGTCGGTCAGCGGCTTGCGCTTTTCTTCCTTTTCAATGCAGCCGGCAAGTATGTTCTTTATCTCGCGGGTGGAAACCTCTTCGCCCGAATCGCTCTGAAGCCCTTCTGAAAAGAAAGATTTCAGGGAGAATATCCCGAAGTGTGTCTGTATGTATTTGCTGTTGGCCACACGGCTTATGGTCGATATGTCAAGTCCGGTCTTTTCGGCAATGTTCCTCAGTATCATTGGCCTGAGCTTTGTTTCATCGCCTTCCAGGAAATACTCCTTCTGGTAATCGATGATGGCGTTCATGGTCATCATCAGTGTGTTTTGCCGCTGAACGATCGCGTCTATGAACCACCTTGCTGAATCGATCTTCTGCTTTACAAAGGTGATGGCCTCTTTGTCTTCTTTGCTGGCCTTGTTCTTCAGCTGCGCGTATTGCTCGAGCATCTGGCTGTAGGTCCGGTTTATACGCAGCTCGGGCACATTATGTGAGTTGAGGCTGAGTACAAGCTCGCCGTCTTTTATATCAAGTATGAAATCGGGTACTATATGTTGAGCGCCGTGTGCTGCCGGGTCACTGTAGGAGCTGCCCGGCCGTGGATTGAGCCTGATTATTTCGTCGATAGCCGACTTCAGCTCTTCTTCGCCGATGTTCATGCGCTTTATTATCTTGTCGTAGTGCTTGCGGGTGAATTCCTGGAAATGGTTCTTCAGGATAACCCTGGCCATGGCGATGGCCGGATCGCACTGATCCTTCCGTTCTATCTGCAAAAGAAGGCACTCCTGAAGGTCGCGTGCCCCGACACCCGGTGGATCAAAATCCTGCACTATCTGGAGGATCTCGTACAACTCCTGCTCGGTGGTGGTGATGTTCTGTGTGAAGGCGAGGTCGTCGACTATGGCCTCCAGCTTTCGCCTCAGGTAACCGTCGTCATCCATGTTGCCAAGTATATACTGGGCAAGCAGCTCCTGATTCTCGGTGAGAGACCTCAGTCCGAGCTGGCTCTCCAGGTGGGCATTGAAAGATGAGGAGGAGCTGAGGGGTGTTTCGGGCCTCTTGTCGTCGTCGGAATAGTTGTTGGTGGCAAGCCGGTAGTTGGGTATGTCGTCGTCTTCAATGTAATCTTCGAGCGAGAACTCTTCGTCGTCGTTGCCTGCTTCGCCCTGTTCGGCCTCCTCATCTTCCTGGCCGTTTATGTCAAGATCGCCGGCATCTTCACCTTCTTCGAGGATGGGATTCTCCTCGAGCTCCTTCTTTATCCTCTGCTCCAGTTGCATGGCAGGTATCTCCAGCAGCTTGATCATCTGGATCTGCTGAGGCGATAGCTTCTGGAGCAACTTCTGCTGTAATCTCTGCTTTAACATTATCGGTTACCGTGAAAAAGGCGACGGCAATTTACAAAATATTTTGCATAAGCATCAGGTGCCGGTCGCCCTTTCCGTTTATATCCGCGAAAGCGGTATGATATTAGAATTCAGCACTCTTTGGCGTCCTGGGAAATGGAACAACATCCCTGATATTGCTCATGCCGGTGATAAAGAGCATCATTCTCTCGAAACCAAGCCCGAACCCGGCATGGGGTGCGGTGCCGAACCGGCGGGTGTCGAGGTACCACCACAGCTCCTCTCGGGGAAGCCCAAGCTCTTTGATGCGTGCCTCCAGCACGCTGAGGTCCTCCTCGCGCTGCGAACCTCCCACTATCTCACCTATACGCGGGAAGAGCACATCCATGGCCCGTACCGTTTGGCCATCGTCGTTCTGCTTCATGTAAAAGGCCTTGATCTTTGCGGGATAGCCGGTGATGATGACAGGCTTTTTGAAGTGCTGCTCGACGAGGTACCGTTCATGCTCCGACTGCAGGTCACAGCCCCAGTCCGTCGGGAACTCAAACTTGCGGCCTGATGAGCTGAGGATATCAATGGCCCGGGTGTAGGTGATGCGCTCGAAATCTGTTTTGATGACCGAGTTGAGCCTTCCCAGCAGCTCCTTGTCGTACATGTTGTTGAGGAACTCAAGGTCTTCGCAGCAGTGCTCCAGTGCATAGACTACCAGGTACTTGAGGAAGTCCTCTGCCAGGTCCATGTTGTCCTCTATGTCGTAAAAGGCCATCTCGGGCTCTATCATCCAGAACTCGGCCAGGTGCCTGGGTGTGTTGGAGTTCTCTGCACGGAAGGTGGGTCCGAAGGTGTAGATTTCCGACAGCGCCAGGGCGCCCAGCTCGCCCTCGAGCTGCCCCGATACGGTGAGATTGGTCTCCTTACCGAAAAAGTCGTTGCGGTAATTGACGGTGCCGTCGTCGTTGAGCGGCGGGTTGACAGGGTCAAGGGTGGTTACCCTGAACATCTCGCCCGCTCCCTCGCAATCCGATCCGGTGATGATCGGGGTATGCAGGTAATAGAAGCCGTTGTCGTTAAAGTACTTGTGGATAGCATACGACATGGCGTGTCTGATCCTCAGTATGGCGCCGAAAGTGTTGGTGCGGGGGCGCAGATGGGCTATCTCCCTGAGGAACTCAAGCGAGTGTCCTTTTTTCTGGAGCGGGTATGTGCCGGGATCGGCGGCCCCGTAAAGCTCTATCTTCTTTGCCTTTATCTCGACGCTCTGGCCTTTCCCCTCAGAGGGGGTCAGTATGCCTTCGACCGAGATGCATGCCCCGGTGGTGACCTGCCTGAGCAGTTCGTCGGGAAACTCCGGCACGTCGGCCACTACCTGTATGTTGTTAATGGTGGAGCCGTCATTAAGGGCGATGAATGCTATGCTTTTGTTGCCGCGGCGGGTACGAACCCAGCCCTTTACGGTGATCTCTTTGTCAAACCCGGTTGAGACAAGGGCGTCCTTTACTCTTGTTCTGCTTCTAATGCTCATGTCGATTGAATATGGTTCAGAAATTATGCTGCAAAAATAAAGGATATATAATTATATGTCCTACACAAAAGAAGATTTATCAAAAAATCATGGTTCA
>SLOE01000011.1 GCA_007132715.1 Bacteroidales bacterium | reverse complement strand
TGGGTGACCACCAGTTGGATGAAGCTTATGTTTCGATGAGCTGCGGGCCCGGCATGGCCGAAATTGATGAGAACCTGCTGAGAATAGTGATATCCGAAAACGGTAACTGGAAATACCTGGGCGGCGAGGCGGACGGAGGCATGATAAGTTCAACAATACCTTTTACCGCACCGGGCATCCTGGCACTTGCCGAAAGGGCGCCTGAAGCGACGGTTACATCGTCGGCAGGGCCCGGCGGCACAATTGATCCCGAAGGCACGCGAACAATCGAGCCGGGAACGGAGATCACATATGAGATACGTGCAACTGACGGATTCCATATAAGCAATATCCTGGTTAACGGCAACCCGGTACCCGGGGCGCCGGGGAGCTTCGTATATTTCCACACGCTGGGCCATGCAGCCGGCAACAGTACAATACATGCTGAATTTGAGCAGAACAACTACATAGATGTAAAGATCTATCCAAACCCGGCAAATGATATCCTGTGGGTGGAGTTCATGCAGAACATCGAACATGTGGCAGTGATCTCCATTTACAGCACATCGGGAAAAAGGGTGGTTGAAAGAACCCTTGCCCCGGGAGACAACCGGTCAGGGTGGATCGGGGTCGGGGGACTGGATCCCGGACTGTACCTGCTAAAGATACAATACGACCGTTTCCGCTTTTCCGGCAGGGTTGCCATCATAAGGTGATCGGTCTGAAAAGCAGCAAGCCCGCATACTTTAAGGGAATATTAACAGTTTGTTATTTAATTATTAATTCTTTTTTGTTAGTTTTGGACTTTCTCGCGGGAAAAATTACCGCAGAATTAAAGTTATACGATTCCCTGATAAAGTACTCTAAATGAAGATCCTTTTAAGACTGGCGTTGATTTTTATTTTCCTGGGTATCTCCTTTGCAGCAGCCGTCTATGTTGAAATTCCCTACAACATCAACACCAAAGGAGTTATTATGCCCGTTAGAGAATGGCGGCTTGACAGACTGCCTGACGGGACCATTCTCAACACCGAAAAGAATAACCTTACAAACAAGATTGCATACTTTTCGGTACTTGAGTTTCAGCGGGGGGATCATGCTGAGTTTATTGTGAATGAGGATATTTTTTCAGCCGGGAACATAAATGCGGGCGACACTGTTGGATACATAAGGTCATGGGAGGAGGAGCGCAGGCTCATCACCCTGACCGGGGCCCTGGAGGAGCAGGAAAAACTGCTTGATGTATCCCTTTCGGGGGAAAAGCAGGAAGAGATCAACGCCGCCATGCAGAAGCTGATACTTGCCGAAAAGGAGTACGAGACACAGAAAAGGCTGGTGGCAAGAATGGAGGCACTGCACAGGACAGGGGTAATTGCTGACGAGGACTGGGATATGGCTCTCAACGACTACCTGGTAAAGGAGCAGAATATGAACATAGCACGCTCGGTCATAGAGGTTGTTTCGACGGGATCGAAGCCGGAGGAACAGGAGCTGATAAGGGCCACGATAAGGAATTACCGGCGGCAGATCGGGCAGACGCAGAACAGGATCGATGCTTTCAACATAATTGCCCCGTTCAGCGGCACCATAATACGGCAGCAGATGACTCTGGAAGACACTGAATCTATCATAAGGGTGGGCGACATGGAGAGACTGACGGTTACCCTTCCGGTGGACCTGTACCAGCTGGCCTATATAGAGAGCGACAGTCCCGTCATCCTGAGAATCAATTCCGGGAGAAGGACATACAGCGCGAGGGTGATAGGGTTTGACAATACCGTGCAGTTCATGGAGCAGAGGCAGAATGTATTCGTGACTGCTATCATTGAAGAGGAGACCGAAAGGTTTATGCCAAATATGCTTGTACAGGCGCAGATCATCTGCGGCGAGGTCTCGGCCTGGGATTATGTAAGGCGGATGTTCAAGGTTATCTTTGAGAATTGACAATGCTGAGGATTGAACGTAAATACCTGGTACAGAACCACAGGATAGATGCACTTAGAAAACGCATCTCATCTTTTGTGGTGCCAGACATGTACACCCATGTGAATGACCAGGGTATTCGCGAATATACGGTAAGGAGTATCTACTTTGACAGCAACAACTTCTCATGCTATGCCGAGAAGCGTGAAGGGGTCATGCTGCGCCGCAAATTCAGGATAAGGGGGTATGACAGGCCTGCTGATAACAGCTATGTGGTTTTTGAGATTAAAAGGAAGATCGAGGCACGCCAGAAGAAGTACAGGTCAAAGGTGCTGTTCAGGGATGTTGAAGAGTTGCTGAGGAGTGGGGACTATAACAGGTATGTCATGCCAAACGGAATTAACAGCCATGACCCGGACAATGCAGCAAAGTTCCTCTACCATATAAATAAAAAGCAGTTTGTACCGACCTGCCTTGTTGTTTATGAAAGGGAGGCATACTTCGGCAAGCTTGATTGCGGTGTGCGGATAACATTTGACAAGAATATCAGGAGCCGGCTCTATCCTCCGGTAAACTCACTTTACGATGAGAAAGAGATGAAGCTGCTGTTCAAAAACCATTTCATTCTTGAGATCAAGTACTTCCGTCATGAAATGCCCGTATGGGCAAGGTCGGTGGTGCAGGAGTTCAGGCTGAGGAATGATGCATTGTCAAAGTACACCATCGGCGTTGACGCGAACCGTGAAAAGGTGCTTGTAACATATTAAAAAGCAGGATTAAGATGGCTAACGATTTTCAGAATATCTTCATGTTCAACATCACGGCGGCTGATGTAATCGGCAATGTTTTTGTCGCCATGATATGCGGTATCTTTATCGCACTGCTTTACAAGTACACCTACAAGGGTCTCAACTACTCCGCCGCATTCACCATTTCGCTCATTATGCTTACCATGATAACCGCCATTGTCATCATGGTTATCGGTAACAACCTCGCCCGTGCATTCGGCATGGTGGGGGCCATGTCGATCATCCGGTTCCGTACCGCCGTCAAGGATGCGGCCGATATAATGTTCATCTTCTTCGCCCTTTCGATCGGACTGGCAGCCGGGGTAAAGCTCTACTCGGTGGCCGTGCTTGGCACTTTTTTCGTTGGTACGGTGTACCTGGTAGTCACGAAATTCAGTTTTGCGCTTCCGCAGAACAGGGAGTTCCTGCTGCAGATCAGCGCACGGAGCGACCAGCTTCCTGACAACCCCTTTATGGACATCCTTAAAATATACTGCCGCAGGCATAAGCTGGTCAATGTCAAGACTATGGGACAGGAGCCGTATGAGCTGATGGAGTTCTCCTACTACATTAAAATGAAGGACGAGCAGAAGGGCAACGATCTGGTTGCCGGTATCAGGAAAATTGCCGGCATTGAACAGGTAAACCTCTTCTTTGACGAGGACGAGCTTTGATATATTCATCCTCCCCACCATATTATGCCGGAATAAATTTCAATCTCCCCGATTTTGATTAACTTTAATCATGTCAGAATGAACTACCCGGGGCAGAGCCCCGAAGTTATATGGAATTATTATTCCCGACCCAGAGGGCCGGGGAATTGAACCCGCAAAGCGGGTGAAATCGGCGAAGCCAATTAAACCACTTAATGAATAAAAATGCAGTGGAACTATGGGAAATGGTAAAAGAACCTTTACAGCCGTCGGCGTGATGTCGGGAACGTCGGTCGACGGACTCGACATGGCGCTCTGCAGGTTCACCAGGGTTGAACAGCTACATGGTGATGCCGGTGCAGGCAGTGCCAGGGTGGAAAAGGACCCCTATGCCGGTGCAGGCAGTGCCAGCTCGGACAACAACCCTGTTTCCGGCCCCCAATGGCACTTTGAAATACTCAAAACCAAAACCCTCTCCTACTCCGGCACCTCCTGGCCGGAAAGGCTTGCAGGCGCAGAGACGGCTGACGGCTATACACTTGCTCAGGTGCACAGGGACTTCGGACGCTTTACAGGAGAGGCGGTTAAAGAGTTTCTTGCGGAGGGTCCGCTCGACACCACCGATCAGGCGGGTCCTGCCAGTCCCCGGGTCGATCTCATCGCCTCCCACGGCCACACCATCTTCCACAGGCCGGAGAAGCAGATCACCCTGCAGATAGGCGACGGGGCGGAAATTGCAGCGGTTACAGGTATTACGGCGGTATCTGATTTCAGGAGGCTGGATGTGGCGTTAGGGGGCCAGGGAGCCCCGCTGGTGCCGATAGGTGATGAGCTGCTCTTCGGGCAGTACGGCTACTGCCTGAACCTTGGAGGGTTTGCAAACGTTTCCTTCCGCGAAAGCGGTAAAAGAATTGCCTTCGATATCTGCCCGGTAAATATCGTGCTCAACCGGCTTGCCAGGCAGCTCGGGATGGAATATGACAAAGACGGTGCGGCGGCGGCTTCGGGGGAAGTTGACCGGCAATTGCTGGCTGCCCTCGAGGGGCTTGATTTTTACCGGCTGGATGGGCCGCGCTCGCTGGGCAAGGAGTGGGTTGACGAGGTGTTCATGCCCGTGGTGGATGCTTCGGATGCCTCCGTTGAGGATAAATTGCGTACCGTATGTGAGCATGTGGCGCTACGGATTGCTGATGTGATCGCTGCAAAGCCGCCCCATCCCGATATTATCGATGAGGAGCGGTCTGCCGGCGACACGACACAGTCTCCCGGCGGGTCTGCAGGTACTTCCGGTGACACGACACAGTCTCCCGGCGACACGACACAGTCTCCCGGCGGGTCTGCAGGTACTTCCGGCCGTGATAAGCTGCCGGGCAGCGACAAGCCTGACGAAGAGTTCCTCGACCAGGGCGCTACAGGTGCTGAGACGTTGCTTGTGACCGGCGGCGGGGCTAAGAACGTGTTTTTGCGGGGTCTGATCTCAGAGAGGGCTTCGCCGGTTTATACGGTTATACCCGATGAGCGGCTGGTCGATTTCAAGGAAGCGGTGGTGTTCGCCTTCCTGGGCGTGCTCAGGATGCGGAACGAGATCAACTGCCTGGCTGCGGTGACAGGCGCCAGGCAGGACTGCTCCGGGGGGATTGTTCATCGGGCGTGACCGCTGCAAGGCAGGACTGTTCATAACCGGCCTCGACCCGGCTTATTCCGGCCTGATCGGCATGGGAGCGTTTTTGGAGATTTGAGGATGTTTTTCTATTATTGTGATTGTAACCATCCTGAAGTTTTTCACCCAACTACCAAGGGCAAATATCCATGTATTTTACATGGATAAACCTCGTATCTGCTGAATTTTGTTTACATTATCTCTAACTAATCTATATAAGTATGAAACCAGCTTCAACCTTTACCAGCCAGTTTTTGGTTTTGTTAACCATTGTGATAGTATCTGGTTCGTGCAGCCGGCCGCCTGAAGCGGCGCCTGAAATTGTGTACGGACCCATTGCACAGACCTATGACCTGCCCGATGTGCCGGGCACCATTTATTTTGTTGCGCCCGATGGCAATGCAGGCTCTGAGGGACTTGCGCCTGACAGCCCCACTACAGTTGAGGAGGCCTTTGCCAGGGTGGTCTCGGGTGATGCCATAGTCATGCGCGGCGGGACTTACCGCACAGGCAACCTGACATTCAACCAGGGCATTACCATCCAGGCCTACCGCGATGAACAGCCGGTACTTAATGGTACCCTGGTTGCTGATTCATGGAGGGAGGCCGGCGAAAACCTGTGGGTTACCGACTGGGATCACCTGTTTCCGGCAGGCCCGGAGGACTGGTGGAACCGTGAGCGGAATGAAGAGTTTACCCCGCTGCACCGTTTCAATAACGATGCGGTTTTTATTGACGGCCAGTACCTGCAGTCAGCCGGCAGCACTGAGGAAGTCGATGGGGAAACCTACTTTGTCGATTACGACGAGAACAGGATATACATAGGCACAGACCCGGCAAACCGCTTCATTGAGATCACTGCCTTTAGAAAGGCCCTTTACCGCACCTTAAAGCCGGTGCATGGCAAAGAGCCGGATGACAGGGGGCCGGTTATTCGCGGTGTAACCTTTACCCAGTACCCTGATACCATGATTCACATCGGCGGAGCGGGACTGGCAATTGACCAGCACGGGAGAGATGCTGTAGGAACGGTCTTTGAGAACTGCACCTTTTCAAATTGTTTCAGGATAGCGGTTTTCGCCCTCAGCGACAGCCTGGTGATGCGCAACTGCAAGGTTTTAAATACCAATACCGAAGGGGTATATATTGTTGCTTCGTCGGATATCCTGCTCGAAAGGAATATCATTGAAAACAACAACATCGAGAGGTGGACCGGTTTCTACCCTTCAGCGGTGAAGATCTTCAACCAGAGCCACAGGGCAGTGGTGCGTGAAAACCTGGTGATCAACCATCCCCACTCCAACGGGGTCTGGTGGGACGTGGGAAACGATGACGGTGTTTTTGTCAACAACCATGTTGAAGGTGTAAACCATAACGGATTCTTCTTTGAGATCTCCGACGGATGCATCGTGGCTGGCAACGTATTCAAGGACTGCAGCCAAAGCATCTTTGTGCTTAACGCAAGCAATGTGCAGGTTTATAACAACACCCTGATCAACAGCAGGGTTAATTTCAGCCGCAATAACCGCGGCGACGAGCTTGGCCTGTTCGGGTGGCATGTCACCACCGGTCCGGGCGTGGATGAGCGCGACGGCCATGTTTTTGTCAATAACCTGCTTTATATGAGTGGCGATAACAACTCGCCGATGATCCAGACCGGTCAGCCTGACTTCATGTGCGAGCGGCTTAACGAACCCCATTTCAAAACACTCAACAACAACGTATTTGTAAGAGGAAGCGGTGAGGAAGGCTCCGGTGCACCGATAATCAGGTGGAGCCCCTACCAGGGTGAAAACTGCCAGATCAATATTTACTCGCCACAGGAGCTCAACGGTCTGCACCCGCAATTTTCGTCCGGTTGCCAATACCTCGAAAACTATGACGGCCCGCTGTTCAGGGACATGGAAAACAATGATTTTCGCCTGGCGGCCGGATTTCCGGGTACCGGTGCAGCCACGTCAATTCCTTCTCATATAGCTGATCTGCTGGGACTGCAGATCAATACAGATCCTTTCACTGGAGCCTGTTCCCCCTGATGGGGGACAGGCCCTCCGGGGCCTTGTATCAGTCTTTTCTGCTTATTATTAATCACCTTGTGGCACCCTGGTTTTGTAAGCATATTTTTCAAATGCTGTCCGGGGAGTTTCGGTAATTATCAGGTCAATTTTCCGATTCCCGATCTTTTCTTTGAGCCTGATAGTATTTACTATAGCATCTTTCTGTTCCTTGTCAAGTCGCATTTTTCAAAAATAAGGATATTCTGAGAGATTTTTGTAATATTTTGGTATTAAGTATCAGCCTGATCCGGTCAGCGAAAAGGAAATAACATTATAAACGGCAATCCCGGCGACGAAAGGTCAATTTTTGGCAAAAGATTTTGAGGCCCTGCGGTTCAGAAAAATATCCTGGCGCCGAGCGAAAAGAGCCTGCCGCTGTCGGGATAGCCTGCGACGGTGAGGTATCTATGATCGAGCAGGTTCCTTGCCTCGGCAAATATTCTCGCAGAGAAACGGCGATCAAATGTATAGCCGGCGGTTATGTTCACCGCGGTAAAGTCCCCCAGCGGAAAGCTGCCGTGCTCCTCAGTCCACGCCCCGCTTACAAAACGGTTATTTGAATAAGGTCCGGTATAGTTCACGTAAAGGTTGGCATCGAAGCCGCTGCGGTCGAACTGGAACCCGAAGTTCAGGATGGTGTTGGGAAGCCGCTCATCCTTTTCCGGCCCTGTGCCGGTAATGTTCTCTCCTCTCATCAGCGTTGCATTGGCAAAAAGGAAACTGTGGATAAAAGGCAGGCTTACCCTCGTGACCAGCTCCAGTCCGTAACTGCGCTTGTCGATGTTCTGATACAATTCTACCAGGCGGTCGGCTTCGGTTAACAGGGTCCCGCCGCTCAGTTCGAGTGCATGATTCCTCCGGATATAAAAGGCACTTACCGAAAGTTCATCTCGGCGGGATGTCGTGTACCTGAACCCCAGATCGTGCTGAAGGCGGTTCTCATTGCCCGGCGTGGTTCCCTGGTCGTCGATGCTGCCATGGCGGGGTGCTATGGTACCGCCCGAAAAGTTGTAGTGGAGTGAGGACTGGGGCGACAGGATGTATGTGGCGCCCAGAACGGACTGCCATTCGAGGGGGGCGGGCTCGTCAATTATCGGCTCCACATTCTGGAATCCTGCGGCGCTGCCCTCGATGCCGAAGCCCCCGAACTCCTCAATATATCCGCCTATAAGCCTTATGCCGCCATCCAGCAAAAACCGACCTATTCTCTGTTCGCTGGCAATAACAGCCGACAAGATGTGGACGTCGCAGGGACGCCCCACATAGAAGCGCTTACCTTCGGGCGCCACCCAGTGGTTATAAAGGATACCCGCCCTGAGGGTATTTGACGGTGAGAGGGGGCGGCTGTGCAGGAGGTTAATACCATACTCCCAGTCCAGCTCCGTATGCTGGGTAGCGGAATGCTGTTGGATGTTGTAAACATTATATTCGAAGTCCCTGTAAGCCATATTGGCCTGTAGCTCTGTCAGGGAGCCGTCATCACCACTGTAATAAAGCTTCACCCAGGAAAGCAGCGAACGCATGGGGTCAACCTGCTCACGGCGGTTGGCAATGTTGGGCGACCCGGGCTCCTCTATGCTTACCAACTGGCGCAGTCCACCGATATATGCCCCTCCGGCATCCACCTGCAGCCTGGGGCTGGCCTGCCACCGGCCGTTGGCGAAAACACTGGAGATCCTCTCCTTCCCGTTCCTTCCGGGGGGACCGCCGGTGCCGAAAAAGGAGGCCGACCCGCTGAAGGAGACATCATTTATCTTATTGCCATACCTAAGGTTGGTTACATAATTATTCTGCTCACCGTACCTGGCAAGCAGCGAGGCGGTCTCCTGCTCCGGCATGCGGGTACGTACGTCAACAACACCGCTCAGCCCCGTAAGGCCCTTGACAAGGGCACTGCTTGAGCGCACAACCTCGATCGATTCTATATCCATGGCTGAAAAGAAGTAAACGGTCTCCTCGAACTCTCTCTGCCATATGCCGTTTATTGAGTAGTCAGGATAGGGGTATGTCTGTCCGCGCACCGAAAAGAACTGCCTGGTCTTCCTGCCCCGCGTCTCGGTCCATCCCCCCGGCACATACATCACGGCATCGGTAAGGGTTACCGCTCCCTGCTTCTCTATCTCAACTGCGCTGATGCGTGTAACCGAGGGCATAAGAGATACAGGCTCCCGGGTTATGCTGGTGTCCTGGCCCGGCAAAACCCTGATCCCGACAACATCGACACCCTCAATCTCGAGCCGGTCGGGCGTTAGGCCGGTTTCAGGGTATTCCCTCTCCCGTTGGGGGACGGTGACGGTTATCGTGCCGGCGGAGTAACCCAGCGAGGATACCTCCAGGGTGTGCGGGCCTTCGGGAAGCATGATCTCGAACCACCCGCCGCCACCGGAGCTTGCACCCTGCTCCGTGCCGGGAACAACGATATTGGCGTTGGCAAGCGGCTCGCCTGTCTCTGCGTCATAAACAAAGCCTTTTACCGGGAACAGTTCCTGTGATTGCAAGGGGTGCGGCAGGGCAGGGTGTGGCAGGTCAGGGTGCGCCAGATCAGGGTGCGCCAGGGCAGGGTGCGGCAGGTCAGGGTGTGGCAGGTCAGGGTGCGGCAGGGCAGGGTGCGCCAGGGCATAAAAAGATCCGCAGTTCAAAATGCCGATGAGAACTATAAGAAAAAAGCTTCTTTTTATATGTCTGTATTTTGAGTTAATTCCCTTATTTGCTGTATTCATATAAATGGCTTGTTTCACTATTTCTGAAATCATGATCTGATAAATAATCTGGCTGTTCAGTTTTCCAGAAACCTCCCCTCCTTCATCCTGTGGACCCTGTGGGCGCGGTTGCCCACTCTGCTGTCATGGGATACCAGTAGTACCGCTCCTCCCTCTTTCGCGTAGCCGGCTATATGATCAAGCACTATCTCCGCGTTATCGTCGTCAAGGTTGCCGGTGGGTTCATCGGCAAACAGCACCGAGGGCTCGTTTATAAGAGCCCGTGCAAGGGCAACACGCTGGCGCTCGCCGGTGCTCAGCTCCCCCGGCTTGTGCTCGGCACGGTGCCCCAGGTTGAGACGGTAAATAAGCTCCAGAGCCCTCTCTTCGAGGGAGGGGGACCAGGTGCCTGATCCTACCGATGGGATAAGTATATTTTCAGTTACCGTAAGATAGGGTACCAGGTAGAACTGCTGGAAGACAAATCCGACCCTCAAAGCCCTCTCCCTGTCCCTCTCCTCCGGGGGCAAAGCATACAGGTCCCTGCCACCCAGCAACACCTCCCCGCGATCCGGACTCATCAGTCCCCCGGCCATCAGAAGCAGCGTAGTCTTGCCGCAGCCACTGGGACCGTTGACGGTGACCAGCTCGCCTTTGTCTATTGCAAGGGAAATGCCGTCAACTGCCCTTACCTCCTTGTTATTTCCTCTTCTATAGGATTTCGATAATCCCGATACTTTTAATTCCATCAAACTGTTAATTAAACAACATAACAACACCCGTAAAACCCACGAGGTGCCGGGGTAAACAGCAACAGAGATTGCAAAAGCTCAGTTAACCCCGCATCAGCACCCGCAACTCTAAATTTCCCTTCCAGGCGGCAGGGCGGTTACATGAGTTAAGTTAACCCCGCATCAGCACCCGCAACTCCAACGTTTCACTGCTCATTAAGAATATCAGCGGGATCCTGGTTGGCGGCAATGACCGAGGGCAGCAGTCCGGCTGTAAACGCCAGCAAAGGCGCCAGAAGCAATCCCCCGACAACCACTGTACCGCTTACAAGTCCGCCCTGCACTCCACCGGCTTCATATCCCCCGAACAGGACGCCTGCAGCAACTCCCACCGCGCAGCCTATAACGGCAGCCACAACCCCCATAATGACCGATTTGCCAAGGAAAATCCGCAGAACCTGGTGACGCCTGAAACCTATTGCACGCAGAATGCCGATCTCATGCCTTCTCTCTCGCACGTTGTTATGGATAAGTACGAATATCCAGACCGAAGCGGCGGCTATAAGCACCGCTATAAGAATGGTGGCAAGGCGCTCTTTTTCAGCACGCAATTGGGACTGGTGGGTGAGCTCTGCCTGAAGGATCTCCTCGTGCAGCCT
>SLOE01000137.1 GCA_007132715.1 Bacteroidales bacterium | reverse complement strand
GCCACACTGTAGCTATCCTCAATCAATGAATTATTTCCTGTATTAGATCCTGCCAGTCCCCCAACCGAGTTGTTTCCTGCAGCACTTCCGCTACTGTAGCTCTGTCTTATTATTCCATTATCATTCTCTCCAACCAGTCCACCAACACCATTATAACCCTCAACACGGCCTTCTGTGAAGCAGTTGCTTATTTCAGACAGCAAACTGTATCCAATTAATCCGCCTGTCCTCATCTGGCCATTTATTGAAGCAGAACTGCTGCTCCCGTTGATTTCAGAACTTCTTGCCTCTCCGGCAATACCACCGGCGCTGCCTTCAGATGAACCATCATCATATTTGACGACACTTCCTGAACTGTGACAGTTTATGATCGTTGTGGAATTCCTGATAACGCCTGCCAGGATTCCGGCATTATACGCTCCTGATATATCTGCATCGAAAATATTAAGGTTTTTAACCGTCGCTCCATCAAGAATATAGAACAGTCCGGCTCCGGCAGGCAAAGCTCCCGTTGTTGGCTGATTTATATAGAGTCCACTTATCGTTTTGCCATCACCATCATAAGTGCCCTGGAAATTCTCAGATGATCCCTGGCCTATAGGCCGCCACCCGAGTCCGCCATTCCAGGTTTCTGTTTCCGAAGCATCTATGTCGGCTACCTGTTTAAAATGTTTCTCCCACTCCCCGGGGTGCTCATAGATCCAGAGCAGCTCTGCAAGGTTTTCAATCAGGTAAGGATCCTCTGAAGTGCCCGATCCGTCGGGCTGCTCAGATAATGGAGGTTCATAAATAGTTGCAAGATGGTAAGGATATCCATCATTGATTTCATAATCATCATCATCGGCCCAGACAGAATAAAAGTCCCATTCGGCGTAAGCACCACCTTCATAAGGGTATGTCATCTGTTCAGTGGTGAGTCCGGTTCCTCCTGCAGAATTGGTCCGGCCGCTGGTTTCAGTGTCCCAGTAGCTGTTTGTAACAATGTTGTCATTACGCCCAACCAGACCGCCAACCGAGCTTCCGGTAGCAATGACGCTTCCCGTACTGTAACTTCTGTCAACTACAGGGTCAGCTCCTGCAACAATACCCACAAGTCCCCCAACAAAGGATGAGCCAGTAACACTTCCCCTGCTGTAGCTGTCTGAAATTACTGAATTGCCAGAATGAGTGCCAACAAGTCCACCTACATTATTACCCCCTGACACATCGGCGGTAGTATAGCATTCTGATATTTCGCCTCCAATGGAGACTCTCCCGATTAGTCCGCCAACCTGGTAATCACCACTTACTGATCCGGTTACATAGCTACCAAAAATATAGGTGTCATCTATCTGGCCCGATAGTCCTCCCAGACAATGTTTCCCGTTAAAATTCACATCTGACAGCCCCAGGTTCAGAACTGTGGCATCGAGAAGGCATCCGAAGAGCCCCTGGTAATGGGTGCCCGGTCTATTAATATATAATCCCTGGATAGTTTTGTTATTACCATCATATGTGCCGGTAAAAGACTCATCAGGATGACACGGATCCCATGGTGTGGTGCCGGTACTAGTGCTGAAGCCAATGGGCTGCCAGCCCTGTCCGCTATTCCAGGTTTCTGTTTCCGAAGCATCTATATCGGCAATCTGCCTGTAGTGCTTGTCCCACTCGCCTGGATGCTCAAAGATCCAGCGCAGGTTACCTAAAGTCTCTATCAGGTAGGGCTCCTCCTCAGTACCCGAACCATCAGGGACTTCAAATTCAATAACAAACGGTGTGGTAAACTCAACCTGTCCACCGTATGCCGTGCCCTCACTATTGGTTGCCCAGGCCCGCACATAATAGGTAGTTTCAGGTGTGAGACCGGTAATCTCGCTGACAAACTCACCGGTACCCGTCCCATCCTCTGTGAAGCCATCATTATCTTCAAGTGTCGGATTCTGCCCGGTTCCCCATACAACGCCACGGGCGGTAACATCAGCCCCACCGTCATCGGTCACATCGCCGCCGCCTTTTGCAGTGGTCGCTGTTAAATCAGAAACCGGCAATGTAGTTACTGATGGCAATTCAGGACCGGCATATTCGAGAACCAGGTTTACCTGTAAAGGCTCATCAGTCAGGGTGAAATTCCCCTCAATATCAGAATAATCCTGTTTACCGGCAGTGTAATAGTAGATTCCCGAATACTTCTCAATTGAAACAGAACCTGAGGCATCAGTATAAAGCGTGTCAGGTTCGATCAGGAATGCCCGTATCATCCAGTCGCCCGTCAAACTATTGAGTTCACTTAAATTGGTCCAATCATTAGTACTGATTTTTATCTTATTACCCTTGCCATCATGATCGGTGGACTGATCACGGCCGGCAGGGTACACACCCCATCCTGGATCATCAATTTCATATCCAAACCAGAGCTCTTTTGAAACATCTATTTTGTATGGCTCAGCAAGATTTACTTCAACCCAGCTCAGCTCCACCGGGGTGAATTCCTGGCTGTACACTTCAACCAGGCCGGCTTCATCAGGCCCCTGCCATATTTTCGCCGTGGTCGATGTCGGTATATCACCAATGAAAAACTTAAGTTTCCTTATGAACTGGCCGTCGAATTCAGCTATATCGGCTGACTCCCAGCGGGATGCAACAGAAAAGATTACATTTGCGTCAATTCCTATTGCTCCGGCATATACTCCGTCATCCCAGTGGATCCAGGTGCCATCCTCATCCAGATAACTTTTGGCCGGTTCGAAGTGATCAATTTTGATTTCAGCTTCGCGTCCCTGTACGGTTACATCCCGGCTGATCATAATGGCATCGTCCCCTTGTTCAGCGGCAGCTTTGACAAACGCTCCCTTGTCACTGTTCCCTCCTGGTGCAACAATTATCATTGCATTTTC
>SLOE01000015.1 GCA_007132715.1 Bacteroidales bacterium | reverse complement strand
GCTCCTCTATTACCGGATTTTTGGTGTCAAAGTAGCTTTGGGCATCCAGGACCATCAGCTGGTTAAAGTTGCTGAGCTGGTAGGTTATCCTGCTCTTCTCAACAAGGTAGGCAGCCTCGGCGGCCCTGCTGCCCGTGGCCTGGAATGTAGCATGAAGGTTTGATGTTTCAAATGTCACCCATATACTGTCGCCCGGATAAAGGAACAGGATGAATGCGTCGCCGGGACTACCGAGCACTGTGTAATACCTTGAATCTTCGGCGGAATGTTCGAGATGGAATGACCCATCCTGCTGGAGCGCGGTTTCAGCCAGAATGTTACCGGCAGCGAGCCTTACAGGTCCTTCTGTCAGCCCTTCGATTTTTCCGGCAATTACAATACGGTTGTCTGGTTCCTGTATGCCGCAGGATGATATGACTATTGCGGCCAGCATTAATAAGCCCGGGATAGTTCTCATCTGATTAAAAATTTGGTTAGCGGTGTTTATTGAATTGTAAATATAACTGAATGTTTCGTTTCAACGGAAATAATGAGAACGAATTTGAAAAAATATTTTTTGAAATTAAGTATTTCTTGTAAATATAGTATATTTGCGATCTTGTTTAAAAACAGATATAAAAAATAAAAACTTATATAATGCAAAGAGTTGCAGTGCAGGGCCCTGAAAGTCTGGGGCAGGATTTTGTTCCGGCGGAGTTTCTTCCTGAAGGGGCCGGACAGTATGATATCAGGAATATGCAGTCTCAATGGCCGGAGGACCGGTGGCGGCATCTCAGGTCTGATGAGATAGAGGTACTTGTCAAGAACCAGAACACGGCCGGTAGTTGGGATGATATACTGGTGACTGATTGCTTTGATCCTTCCCTGGTGCGCAACAGCAGGTTTTTCGGACTGATCCGGATCGGCGCCGTAAAGGATATTGTACTGCGTCACCATGACCTGAAACTATCGGTAGGTATTACCAACAGCATGGTGATCAACTGTGATATAGGCGATGATGTTGCCATACACAATGTACACTACCTGTCCCATTATATAATCGGCAACCGCTGCATACTTTTTAACATAATGGAAATGAACACCACCGATCATGCGAAGTTCGGGAACGGCATAATCAAGGATGGTGAACCCGAATCGGTCAGGGTGTGGATGGACATAATGAACGAGACCGGGTCGAGGCAGGTATTGCCGTTTGACGGAATGATCCCTGCCGATGCCTGGTTATGGGCCAAGTACAGGGATGACATCATTCTCCAGAAGCGGCTCAGGGAGATTACCCAGGAGATGTTCGATTCGCGGCGGGGGTATTACGGGACAGTCGGCAATGAGTGCGTTATAAAGAATTCACATACGCTCAAGGATCTTAAGATCGGGTCGGGATGCTATATCAAGGGGGCCAATAAGCTCAAGAACCTGACCATCAACTCTACAGAAAAGGAGTCCACCCAGATAGGAGAGGGGGTTGAACTTGTCAACGGAATAATTGGTTACGGGTGCAGGATCTTTTACGGCTGCAAGGCGGTGAGGTTCATACTGGGCAACAACTCAAACCTGAAGTACGGTGCCAGGCTTATTAACTCTTTTCTGGGCGACAACTCGACCATATCGTGCTGCGAGGTCCTCAATAACCTTATCTTCCCTGCCCACGAGCAGCACCACAACAATTCATTCCTTGTGGCTGCTGTGGTCATGGGGCAAAGCAATATCGCTGCGGGAGCCACTATAGGCTCAAATCACAACAGCCGTGCAAACGACAGCGAGATCGTGGCGGGCCGGGGATTCTGGCCCGGTCTGTGTATAAGCCTGAAACACTCCAGCCGGTTTGCTTCATTCACCCTTATTTCCAAGGCTGACTATCCTGCCGAACTGGACATTACCCTGCCATTCTCGCTGGTAAGCAACAACAATACTCATGACAGGCTTGAGGTGATGCCTGCTTTCTGGTGGTTGCACAATATGTACGCTCTTGCAAGGAATTCCGGTAAATTTATGGATAGGGACAAAAGGCTTAGCAAAACCCAGAACATTGAGTTTGAAGCACTGGCTCCCGATACTGTCGAGGAGATATACAGGGCGATCAGGTTGCTCGAAGAGTGGACGGGAAAAGCATGGATGAGGAAAAACGGGGATGACACAGAAAACCCCGATCCCGATAAGCTGGCTGAGAAAGGAAGAGAGCTGCTGGAAGGCAGTGAGGATGTTGTGGCAGACCTCGAGATACTCGGGGAAAGGCTGGAAAGGTCACGTCGCAAGGTGTTGATGAATAAAACATGGCGGGCATATCATGCATACAGGGATATGATACACCATTATGCCGTGAAGGTGCTTGTTGGTTACAACGGCATACATCCCGCCGGCTCATTATCATCAATGTGCGACAGCCTTTCGGCGGAAAGGGAGACCAACTGGGTGAATGTGGGGGGACAACTTATCCCGGAAAGGAAACTGGACCAGCTTCGTGCAGATATAAGATCGGGTGTATTGAAAACCTGGGATGATATACACGGCAGGTATGACCTGCTCTGGAAGGAGTACCTTGCCGACAAGCGGAACCATGCCTGGGCAACTCTGTGCTCTCTTTATGATACCGACAGGCTTAATGCCGGACAGTGGAAGAGTGCGCTTGAAAAAGACATTGAAATTCAGAAATATATATGCGATCAGGTTTACCTTTCGAGGAAAAAGGATTATGACAATCCCTTCCGGATCATGGTTTACCGTAATGAGGATGAGGAGAAGGCCATCATGGGCGATATCGACAATAACGATTTTATAATAAAGGTAAGGGAGGAGACTGCTGAATATAACAGTATCCTTGAAAAGGCCATGTAAGCTTTATCCGATACTGCCAGTATGAGCGTATTTGAGTAATTATGCCTGTACGGGTCGCGGGTCAGGTTGGTTTGCCGGGGTTCACGGGTCCGGGCCGCGAACGAGGGACCGCGTTACCGGCCCGTTATTCCCCCGTCTGCACCTCCTTTTTCAACCTTTGAATGTGGCCCCGCCCCAGGGCTTTTACCTCACAGCCCAGCCTGAAATATTCTCTTATTTCATCATCCTTGAGGATGCCGAAACAATCGATGACGGCCAGTGTCTGACCCGCCCACTTAACAATATCAGAGGGTTTCAGTTCCAGGTATTCACTGTGGGGCACAGCCAGGATCATGGCTTCCGCACCCCTGAGGGTCTCCTTCAGGTCTTTTTCAATGCGCAGGCTGCTCAGTCCCTCCTGGTTCCTGAAAAATCTCGACCACGATTGCCCGGGAGCCGGATAGGTGTTCTGTTTTTCAAATTCGTGCCAGTGATCCACGTAAGGATCATGTACCCTTATCTCGGCTCCCATTTCGGCAAGTTTCCTCACCACCAGTTCGCTGCCGCTGTACCGGGTATCACCCACATCCTGACGGTAGCTGGCTCCGCATAGCACGATATCAGCCCCGGCAATATACCTCGACATGTTGCGCAGTGCATCCCTGGTAAGCCCGGCAACATGCAATGCCCTGGTATCATTGATGTCAATTGCTTCAGGGGTTATCCTGAATATGCTGTCACCATCCTCAAACCCGAGAATGTGCTTGTATGCCCAATAACCCAGTCCCCCGTCTTTCGGGAGGCAGTAACCTCCGATACCCGGACCCGGGAATATGATGTTGCTGTGCGTAGGCCGCACACCTATTGCCTTGATCACCTTTATCAGGTCTACCCCGTTGCGTTCGGCAAACAGGCTCCATTCGTTCAGAAAGGCCAGGATTGTTGCCCGGTAAGAGTTTTCGATGATCTTGGTGGTTTCCGATTCAATGGGGCGGTCCATCACTGTAAGGGGAAATTCACCGGTGTTGAGCACTTCATGAAGGAATTTCTCAACCCTGTCTCTGGCTTCCTTGTTGCATCCTGAGCAAACCCTCCAGAAATCCCGTATACTGGCCACATATTCCCTGCCGGGCATAACGCGTTCGAAGCTGTGCGCCAGCAGAGGCTCCGATTCTATGCCCCGGTTGGCAAAAGCTTTCTTTAAAATTGGCCATGCAACGAATTCGGTTGTTCCCGGTGCCACGGTCGTTTCTATCAGAACCAGGCAGTGTGGCTGTATCTTTTCTCCCAGAGTGCGTATGGTAGCCTCCAGCGCATGCATGTCAGTCTGCCCGGTTTTCATATTGCCGAGATCCCTTTTGATAAAATCACACTGCACGTCCACCACCACACAGTCCGCCAGCGACAGGCAGTCGCTGTTCCAGGTGGCCACCAGGGTTTTTTCCTGTTTTACGCACCTGGATATCAGCTCATCAACCTCCGGGTCCTCAGCTTTTACGGGGGATTCTCCCCTGTTCAGCATCGGTATCTTCCAGTATGAGCGTGTGCTTGGCCGCTGGCATACTATTACAAATTTGGAATGTTTTCCGTTCCGGTCGCGGGTGTCGGCCACAACGGCCGCCATGACCGCACCGACAAACCCGGCTCCCATAACAACAACAACTTCCTGTCCCTTTGAACGGGCTGCCTTGGTTAGTTTGACCAAACGCTCCATTTCAGGAGGATAATCTTCACTTTTTGGCAGGGCAAATTTCTCTCCCGCCGGGTTTACTGAATAGATGGTCTCTTCTTTTTGAGCCATGGTATTGTTTTATTGGATAAGATGGATGAGTTTAATTAAAATTAGTTAGTTTAAGGCAGGATCCCATATAATAACCGCTACCCTTGAGTCGGCTGTGCCGTAATAGATAAACCATTTACCGTCAAAGTAGGATAATCCTTCCAGGAATGTAGTACCGTCCTCATACTGTCCGGTTCGCTCATACTCCTTCTCCGGCCTTATAAAGAAATTGTCTGTGCGGTCAATAAGTTTTATGGGGTTTGCAGGATCATACAAAGCCTGTCCGGCCGTATAGAGACGGTGACCCAGCTCCGGTATCCCGGTGTGTATGCTGTTGCCGGCATTGTAAATCAATAGTATGCCGTGATCTGTTATAACAGCGGGAGGACCGGGTTCAACAAGCCATGAGTCAAAATATCCGGGACGGGGACTTAGCACCTTCAATAGCTCTCCCCGGTCATCCTCAAGAGGCTTCCAGTTTATCAGGTCGTCAGAAACCGCTATATGGACATATGGTACGCTGAAATACATCCAGTACTTGCCGTTAATCTTTTCAGGAATTAACCTGCTGCCTTCAGGCCGGCAGACAATGGCTCCCGCCTTGGTATCAAGGTCCAGGTATTTGCCGTCATATGCCTTTTCAAATGCCGGCCCGTGTTTCTCCCAGTTCACAAGGTCGTACGATGTGGCTATTGCCAGTCTTGGAACATCTCTGTTCCACTGGGTATAGGTCATAACATACATTTCTTCAGCAGTTTCGACTATCCTGGGATCTTCAACTCCGCCCGGCCATTCATACTCTTTCTGGTCATCATGGAAGGGATACATTACAGGCTCCGGTTTTCTTTCAAAGTTTATGCCGTCATCGCTTACTGCCATACCGATCCGTGAGGTGTGCCCGCCTATGATCATTTCACCCAGCTTATCCTCGGCGCGATATAAAACATAAACCCTGCCGTCTCTTACCACTGAGGCGGGATTAAAGGTAGCCATCTCTTCCCAGTACACCTCCTTTTCATTCATCGGACAGTAGAATACCGGACCTTTCCGGGGTGTAATTACCGGATTGACGCCCTCCGGCCTTTCAAACGGACCGAACATCCATTCCTTTTCCTGGGAAGTAACAGCCAGGGGCATCAGGATCAACAGGAAGTAAAATACTGGTTTATTTATATTTCCGGGCATTGTGTTTATTCTTTTCGTTAGTGATCAGTAAGGGAATTTAACCCCTTAAGTCACGGGGCTATTCAAACAAAGGATAAAAATAACAAACTTTTGTTGGGCTTTTGTATTTCTTCATTTACATTTGATTTTATTCAAGGTAATAAGATGTAAAACAAAATACCGATAAATATGAAGTACAGAAGATTTGGAAGAACTAACTGGCAGGTGAGCGAGATAGGGTACGGTATGTGGGGTATGGCAGGGTGGACGGGCTCCGATGACGGAGAGTCCATGGAATCGTTGCAGCTTGCTGTCAATAATGGCTGTAACTTTTTTGACACTGCATGGGGCTACGGGGCCGGCAAGAGTGAGTCTCTTTTGGGCAGCCTGATTAAAGCAAACATCGATAAAAAGCTTTATACGGCGACCAAAGTGCCGCCGAAAAATTTCAAATGGCCCAGCAGAAGGGAGTACAGTCTTGATGATTGTTTCCCGCCTGACCATATTGAGGAGTATGTCGAAAAAAGCCTGGCGAATGCAGGCATTGATTCATTTGATCTGATGCAGCTGCACACCTGGGAGGACCAGTGGCTTGATGATGACAGGTGGATAAAAAAGATGCAGGATCTCAAGGCCCGGGGCTTTTTCCATGCAATAGGTATAAGCATAAACAGGTGGGAACCCTGGAACGGGGTCAGAGCTGTGAAAAGCGGCCTGATTGATGCTGTGCAGGTAATCTATAATATTTTTGACCAGAATCCGAAGGATGAGTTGTTCCCGGCGTGCCGTGAGCATGATGTTGCCGTAATAGCCAGGGTACCGTTTGACGAGGGTACCCTTACCGGTACACTGACAAAAGATGCAACATGGCCGGATGAGGACTGGAGGAATACTTATTTCGTTCCGGAGAACCTTGAGGCGAGCGTTGATAGGGCCGACAGGCTCAAGCCCCTGGTGCCTGAAGGGATGACAATGCCCGAAATGGCACTTCGCTTTATACTGGGTGAACCGACGGTAAGTACAATCATCCCGGGAATGCGTAAACCCGGGCATGTGAAGGCCAACATCGCAACCAGTGATGCGGGACCTCTTGACGGGAGCCTTATGAAGAAGCTTGAAGGACACAGATGGGACAGGGAACCGACAGAGTGGTCGCAGTGACCTTGTAAACTCCGGGCAGCAAAGCTGCATCTGCCGGCCTGCCTGATTTACGTGTGGTTTTTATAATTCCCTGAACCGGATATCGCTGACTGCACCGGTTGTAACCCAGGTGGCAATGCCAAGGGGCCTTGAAAGATTAACTTCCGACCTGACGGAGAAGGAATGTCCCTCAATGGGCACCGTGACCAGCTCTTCACCGTCTATGAAGCACCTGATATAGTCATCGGAGACCCTGATCCTGACATGGTACCAACGCCCGTTCTCAAAAGGGAAGCCTGTACGTGTGAAGTTTTCGGCAGCATCGGATCCGTCAATACTGCTTATCCCGACCAACGAACCTCCCCATCCTCCCACAATGAGGGTGCAATGTTCATCCATTACCGGGAATGTAACGGAACTGAAGAAATCATTGCCGTCAACGCGCATGGCAAGCAGGCTGAGTTCATAGTTCATTACCGGGAAATCCCTGGTCCATGTAATGCCTGTGGGGCCGTCGCCAAAAGCGAGAATTACGGAAGAATCCCTTACCATGACAGGGCCCTGGGGGCCGAAATTGGTCTTTTCCCATCCGTCAAGGGTCACACCGTTGAACAGGGGTCGCCAACCCCGGCTGTCAGGCTCTGCCTCCATTCCGACAACCGTTATCTTTTCAGTTTCAGCTATTCCTTCCTGTTCTGCCGAAAGGCGGTCAAGCATGTAAAGCATTACCAGTGCGAGTATAATTACCAGCGCTCCGCCGATAATCAGAACGAATGGATAAAGGTCGCGCGGATGTCTCATATTGAATTTTTTTTGTAATATAATTTACAGAGTTTCTGTTGGGCCGCTGATTTTGAACTGTACCGGGACACCTTCGATCTCGGCAGGAAAAACATCCCGGGTGGCGGGAATGTCTTTTTCGAGCGAGATTATTATCGATGGTTTTCCCTCATCTGTTTTTCCAACTCCTATGGAGGTAACACTATCAAGTCCCATCCAGATCTCTCCGTAACGGGTGATTATCATTTTTGCCTGTTCATCCGAATTTTCCATAATTTTCATAGTTTAACGATTAACGGTCACGGAAGCGTGATATCAAGCAAACTGAAAACGTTCTGTATCCTGTTGATAATGCTCGTGTTGGTACTGCCTGCAAACAGCAGCCCGACTATCTCATCATGACTGGTCAGCACCACTGATCCGCTGTCGCCTCCCCGGCTCATCGGGCCTGCAATGAGCTGGTCGGTGAACAGTGCAGTTTTTCCGGTGCCAAAGTTGACCCTTACAGTGGCATCGGTCTGTTCAATAATTCCTGTTGTCAGCCCCGTGGTACGGCCGCTCTTCTTTACTTCCATATCGAGCTCACCGCTTGCAATCCCTGTAATGGTACCCAGACCCAGTATCTCGCCGGTCACCTCCACTTCATTCAGGGGTTCGGCTATGGCACAGTCAGCCAGATTTTTACGGGTATTAACCTTCCTTGCCTCAAGCCGGGTCCCGCTGCCTGATATACGTGCTATAAAATTGAAAATTCCGGTTATTGTATTTGCCAGGAGGGACCTGCCTGTTTCCTGTTCAAAAATGACCGGTACAAATCCGGTGAGCCTGGCTATCTGGTCGTTATCTACTGTGCCGCCGTCGAGTGTTGCGGGCTGCAGTATTATATCGCCGGTGCCCGCCATATTTGAATTGGCAAGCACATGATTGTTGGACAGGATATGGATGCTTCCTCCTCTTTTTACCAGGCAGCCGAGCGTTCCGGCAGTTACACTTACATGGCCCGCACTCACGCCGCCCGGAGCAGGGCGAAACCGTCCGGTTGGCCTGCCGAGTGCATATATTGTGCCTGTCGGCTGTACATCCGTAGGTATGCCGTCTATTGCAGCGGGTATTTTATCTCTTTCCGCCAGATTTCTTTTCCCTATCTTGTTTTCAACCGAGCATACAATACAGAGTTCCCCGGTCTTCTTGCCTGCTGTCCTCTTAAAACCCACTCCTGTAGCTGTCACATTGGGTTTTGACAGTATCCTGTCGCTTATCCGGGAATGCAGCTCCCTTATTTCATTCAGGGTTTGTGCCATTGTTTTCAATGGTTTTTGTAAAAATGACGGAACAGCAAACCGGCCTGCCGGCAGCGGATCGCTTTATAAAAATATGGCTTTTTGGTGACAGAAAAAAATGCTGAAAAGATCCTGTCATTCTCTCAGGTACTCTTCAAGTATTAAAGCTGTTTCAACAAGATCCTGCCCGGTTGCAGGTCTCATCCGGTGCTCCCTCAGCAGGCGTCTTATCTCCCTCCTGTTTTCAGGGAACATGTCAAGGATACGTCTGCGGCTTATCCTCCTTGTGGTGTGAACAGTGTCATCGGGGAGCCGGATAATATAGATGTGAGCGGGCTTAATGCGCATCCCTCCGTAAATGATCTCCCCAATCCTCTGGTCATCCCTGGTCGTTTCAATTATCCTTCGCCAGGCATAAACTGAAATATCACCCTCATGGAGCAATTCACCGAAAATGTCAGCATTACCGGCAAGAACCGGCGCATTTATGTTTATTCTCCTGTAAACAGAGAGTTTTCCGGCTTCAGGGCCCGGGATACGGAACTCCTTTATCATATCCTTGTCAACCTGTACCTGTTGATAATCTCCTTCGTGCAGCCAGAACAGTTCGTCAAGATAACCGTTGTACCTCAAAAGCTTATTTTTCACCTCTGTCCCGTTGTTAAGAACGACGCTGCCCCTGTGCCACTCCTCGTCAGGGTAATGCTGGTCGCCGATCGGTCGGCGGGGCAGGGGGGTAAGCCTGCCCGAAAGCCCCTGCTCAAAGAATTTTTCGGTATCGTCTAAGTGGATCTCATTTGCCGGGGTAACGGTTGGCGTGCCATCACGTTCTTCTGTATTGCACGGGGTGCCTTCCGGGGTATTAAGGGCAGGGGGTATCTCATTACCCGGCTGCAGTCCGCCGTCACGGCTGTCACCCCCGGATGTGCCGGCAGCCTCCTCATCTGCGACAACAAAACGGGCCTCTTGTGAGATTATCTTGCCGTTACCTGTAAAACCGCGGACTTTAACGGTGAATTCTCCTTTCAGGTCGCTGGTGAAGAACCTGGCGGTTTTCTTTTGCTGTTCCGGGCCTATAGTGAAAGCAGGGTCCCAGAAAAGAAGCTGCCTGAAGTCCGGCCTTGACCTGCGCATCTCAACTTTAGCGTGGTCGGGCGGGCCATAGGAGGAGTGGTCTGCTGCCGGATGCTGAAAGGTAGTGGCGGTGGGGCCTGCAGGCTCAATATCCCTGTAATGGCGACCAGTGCTGAAGAGGGCTACTATGCCTGGGAAGAGGATGTTCCCGTGGCGCCAGTAGTAATTATGCAGCTCGATTCTCTCAATGGCATCGGAATCGAGATACACAAGGTTGTTGAAATCTCCGGCGTATATGCCGTCAATAAAGTATGCAGGGGTGTCCTGCAGGTATGTGTCTTCGTAACGAAGCATCATGATCGATGTGTACAAGTCGCCCTGCCTCCTGATCCTTAAAAAAGGAATAAGTTCGCGTGCGATCTCCTGCAGGTTCTCAAGGTACTCGTATTCCCGCAATGTTTCAAGGGTGTAGGCCGGGGCGGAATATATAACCGGACGGTAACCGTGGCCCACCCTTTCCTTGTGCAGGTTGTGATCAATACCCAGGATTTTGTTCACCCTTACTATATCCCTGCTGGCAAGAATATGCTCCCGGCCGGGTATCATATGCCGGCCTGTATCTGAAATAAAGGGGGTGCGGAGACTGTAACGGTCGTCAATCACGATCTCTGCATGGTCTGGATTATCGCCCTCGTTATACAGGGAGAACCAAAGCTGCCGGCCGTCATGGTAATCGTTGAGCCTATAGTGGAATATTCCGTTATTGTCTGTTATAGCATATAGCAGGTTGAGAGCCGTATCGGTTACCGATAATATCACTGTGGCTCCGGGTATCCCTTCTCCATTGATGCGGTTTTGTACCCTTCCCGTTAAAACAGGTCCGTTGGTCTCCTTGAAAAACCATGATGATAAGGCAAATCTGCTGCCGGCTCCGGCGGTACCGGTAATCCCTCTTGTGCTTGCAGCAGCAGTGCCTTCATTAATGCCGGGGTTCCTGTCCGGCACCCTGGTGCCGCTGCCGCCGGCATCATCACTACGCTGAACGTCTGCAAAAGAGCTGCTCTGTGCCACAGAAATGGTGAGAATGGCCGGATTATTGTCAGGTAGAAGGGACTCTATTTCCACCTCGAACATCTCACGTGTTCCCGCTATTTTTCGGGGCATTGATATTCTTAATGGTTCATTGCGGGAACTGCCGGTGGCAGGAGAGATGCCTGCCGGGCTGCCGGTGGCAGGAGAGATGCCTGC
>SLOE01000069.1 GCA_007132715.1 Bacteroidales bacterium | reverse complement strand
GTGATTCCGCCAGGATTCGAACCTGGGACCCACAGCTTAGAAGGCTGTTGCTCTATCCAACTGAGCTACGGAACCGTTAAATTGAGCGCAAATTTAACAAAAAAAAACCAAATGCATTTATTGGTTATCTTTGCAAAAGGATTTAAACCCCGGTCATGAACAGTATAAAGGAGAATTATCCTCTCAGGCACCACAACACCTTTGGAGTCGATGTAAAAACACGTTTCTTTTCAAGTCCCAACAGCATTGAAGAAATTGTTGCGCTCCTGGAAAACAACAAAGAGTGCTTCCCTTTCATGATAATTGGAGAGGGCAGCAATATTCTGTTCACTAAAGATTTTAACGGGCTCATAGTCAAACCTGCAATAAAAGGGATTGAGGTGATCAAAAATAACCAGGAACACTGTCTTGTTAAGGTTGGTGCCGGTGAGATATGGGACGAATTTGTGGAGTGGGCTGTGGGAAACAATCTTGGAGGGGTGGAAAACCTGTCGCTCATCCCCGGGTCGGTAGGATCCAGCCCCATCCAGAACATCGGGGCGTACGGCGCTGAAGTATGCGACGTCATTGAAAAAGTAAACTATCTTGACCTGGAATCCTATGATATGAAGTCGGCTTCAGCTTCCGAATGCAACTTTGAATACCGGAGCAGCATATTCAAAACCCACCTCAGGAACAGGACAGTCATAACCTCGGTGGTTTTCCGGCTCAGTCACTTCCACAAGATCAATACCTCATACGGAAATCTGAACGAAGAGGTTGGAAAAACAGGTGTAAATGATATCAGGGCAGTCCGCTATGCGGTCATTAAAATAAGGAATTCAAAACTGCCCGACCCCAAAATAACCGGCAACGCCGGAAGCTTCTTTAAGAATCCCGTGGTCGGAACAGAGGTGGCAGACCGGATAAAGGAGAGTTACGCTTCAATGCCTTCCTACACCCTTACGGGCGACATGGTAAAGCTGCCTGCAGGATGGCTTATTGAACAGTGCGGATGGAAAGGCAGAAAAATGGGTAATGCCGGGGTTCACGAAAGGCAGGCACTAGTCCTGGTCAATCTTAGTAACGCCACCGGAATGGAGATAAAAGAGCTGGCCGTCAAAATAAGTGAATCGGTATTTGAAAAGTTCGGGATAACCCTTGAACCAGAGGTCAATATTATCTGAGGATGTCAGTTAGCTGCTGCATCCATTATGGCCTTCTCCGCATCCCTGAGTATTTCAAGTGCGGTCTCCCGGTCGGTCGACTCAGCATATGTCCGCAGAACAGGTTCGGTTCCTGAGGCCCTTATCATGACCCACTCATCTTCACCCAGAAAGAATTTGTACCCGTCAAGATCTTCTGTCCGCTGCACACTCCTTTTCCCGAAATGGCTGAACTGACCGTTCCTGCATTTTTCTGCTATTATAACTTTTGCCTTTTTCTCAATCTTCAGGGCAGTCCGTTCGAACGCAAATTTTCCGGTTATGGCATAAACCTCATCCATAAGCTCACTCACTGATTTTCCGGTTTCAACCATAAACTGCCAGATAAGAAGCCCCATCCATATCCCGTCCCTCTCGGGCATATGGGATATCACTCCTATACCGCCTGACTCCTCACCTCCTACAAGCACCTTCTCATTAAGCATAACACTGCATATCTCCTTGAACCCGATCTTTACCCTTTGGACTTCGAGCCCGTAATGAGCACACAATTTCTCTATTTTCGATGTGGATGAGAAACCGGTTACAACCTTTCCCGTATATCCCTTGTATTTATGCAGATAATGTATCAGCAGCAACATAATGTTGTGGGAGTCGACATAATTGCCGAACCCGTCATACATCGCAATACGGTCGGCATCGCCATCAACTGCCAGTCCGCTGTCTATTTTTCCGTTTTTCCTGATATAGGAGGCAAAATTCTTCAAATTCCTGTCAAGAGGTTCAGGGGGAATTCCACCGAATGAATAATCCTGGTTACAATTGACAAGATGTACACCGGGAAGAAGCCGGCTGATGACCCGCTGGCCGGCTCCATACATTGCGTCATAGGCGAAAACAAACCTGGAATTACCGATCACCTTAAGATCAAAATTCTTTCTTACATGTTCAATATAATCATCCTCAAGGTTTACCGGGATTATCATCTTCCTGTCCAGGTATTCTTCAAAATGGAGGGATTCGAGATGTATCTCATTCAGTTCCGGAATAAGAGTCTCAATGGTCCTGGTATCCTGGTCAGGCAACGGTCCCCCATAGGGTCCCTTGACCTTGAAACCATTATAATGGTAGGAATTATGACTTGCTGTTATCACAACTCCCATGGAGGCATTCCTTTTTATCACACCGTATGATACCATGGGAGTGGTTACGAAACGGTCTGCCAGGTACACCCTGATACCACTATGTGCAAATATCTTGGCAGCAGTCTCGGCAAACATTTTCCCTCCGAACCGGGTATCGTACCCAATAACCACAGATGCGTCCCTCTCCTTTTCCTGGTTTACAAGCCACCGGGCCGTACCACGCGATATCCTTGCAACATTGCCTACGGTAAAACCATCGGCTATAACAGATCTCCAGCCGTCTGTTCCAAATCTAATATTATCCATTAATGCAGTTTTTCGGTTTCACCAATTTTAGAATAAAGGTAATAAAATCAGCGAAAAACACCTCTTTGATTTAAAGCATTCCGGTACAGCCTGGCATTCCGGTTATGTTCGGCCAAAGTCCTTGCAAATCTGTGATAACCGGAAAAATCCTCACGGGCACTGAAATAGAGATAGTCATGCCTCTGTGCGTTCAAAACAGCATCGATGGCCTGCACCGGCGGAATTGTGATAGGACCCGGCGGCAATCCGCGATACATATATGTATTGTAGGGAGAGTCGGCCTCAAGGTGTACTCTTAATATCCGGTTGACGGTAAAATCGCCTATGGCGTATTTTATCGTCGGATCTGCCTGGAGGCGCATACCCCTTTCCAGCCGGTTAAGGTATACTCCGGCTATCACAGGCATCTCGTCTGCCATAACCGTTTCCTCGCTGATAATAGATGCAAGGGTACTTACCCCGGATCTGTCAAGACCGGTTTGTGCCCTTTTTTCATCACGTTCCCCGCTCCAGAAGCGATCGTACTCCCTTCTCATCCGTCGCAAAAACTGCTCAGCAGAAGTGTTCCAGTATACCTGGTATGTGTTCGGAATAAAGAGACCGGGAATAGATGCCCGGTCAAACCCGATAGTAGCAATAAATTCACTGTCATTTACAAGCTCAACAATAGCGGCAGAGTCTGCTTCGATCTGGCGGCCAACCACAGAGGCTATCTCCTCTATTGTACGGTGACTGATGAAGACCAGGTTGACAGGCATCTGGGTTCCGGACCGGAGCATGTTTATCAGATCATTATTGTTCATCCCGCCGGTCAGTCGGTAACGACCGGGATTTAAATTATTCCTGTAGTTCTTCCTTTTGGCAACCCACTCAAGAGTGGTCCGGTTCAAAATAAAACTGTTTTCTTCCAGCATATCGAGTACCGCATCCATGCCGGATCCTGTGGGTATGTACAGAACAGCATATTCGGCATCGCCGGTGGTCACATTTGGCCTGAACACGGCATGCCAGAGGAGATATGCAGATCCTGCAACGGCTGGAAGTACCAGCAGTGACATTATTACCAGTACCCTCATGAAAAGCGGTCTCTTTCCGGTTTTTGTTTTCCTGCTCATTATTGTTCTTAACAGATTGAGGCCCCAAAATTAATAGAAAAAACGTTTTTCAGGTAAAATTGTTTTGAAGCACCAGACATAAGCATGTCCGGGAGGAGATAATTGCAGAGTATCGCACAGCTTCAGAAAAAGATTATGCCATAGTGGTGTGCAAGTGCTGTAAACGTGTATGAGAGCGCAAGAGACAGTATGGGAGCAACTATCCAGACAATCCAGAATTTTTGTACAGTCCGCGACACTATGACCTTCTTCCATCCCATTTTCGATATGCCAACTGCTATTATGGCAAATGTATTTAACTGGACCAGTGAGGTTGGAATACCCCTGGTTACCGATGCAAGCAGCAGCAATGTAGCTGTTACGATAGAGATAAGTGACGCGCCTACAAGTCCGAATTCAACTATCCCCTTGCCGGTTGAATGGAGTAACCGGTAACCGAAGAGTGAACTGCCTATGGCAAAACAGGGCGCAATGATCAGGGTTGTGACTGTTATTATAACAATGAAGTTATCCTCGCTGCCGGCATCGATGCCCAGTTCGTTAAGCACCATTGAAGCGATGGGACCGGAGGCGTTGGCAACGTTGTTTGCCCCTATGGCAAATGCGACATAGCAGGATGAAACAAACACGAGTCCCTTGAGCAGATAGTGGTTTGAAATCTTTTCGTAGTCGATGTTCTTTGAATCCCTTATCCTCCTGTACAGGAGCTTCCCGATGAACAATGTAATAACAAAGGATATGACCGGAAGAATAAACCAGGTGGGAATAATTTCATACAGCAGCTTGGGCGAATTAAGCTGTTGGTAAAAGATAGCGGGACCGGAAATGGCAAAAACCGTTGCCTGGCTGGTGGACTGGGGAACGGCAAGGTAGTTGGATATCAGAAGTGTGATGCCCACTGAGAAAAGGACGATGGTAAGTATGTCGGGTGTGAGCATCTCCTGCGGGATTAGCTCCTTCCCCATTGTAACACCTACCTGCTTGCCGGCAACTATTGCCCCCAGAAGCACAAACAACCCGAAAACCCCGGGTATGGCAAGTCTCTTGATGATGTTCGCACCATATGCAGCAGAAAACGATGGTGCGGTACCGCTTGCTCCCATGTTGACAGCAAGAAACATTGCCGCGATCAGTGGTAGTAATAATTCGCTGTACAAAACCTTAAGTTTGACAAACTGAACAAATTAATTTCTGCCTGCAAAAGAACAAGGTAAATATAAAAAAAAATACCTGTTTTAATAGGAATTTTGTATATTAGGAAACTTAAACAATCATTAATATGACCTGAAACCTCTACAAAATGTCCGATATACTTTTTAATTACCTGAACCGGCGGCTCCACCAATCCGATGGTGCGGGTGGTGTTACCCCCAAGGAGCCCGGTCCCGTAATCACCATTTCAAGACAAAGCGGTTGTTCTGCAAGAAGATTGTCAGAAAAACTGGTAGAAGAGTTGAATAAACGTACAGCCGACCAGAAAGAGAGAAAAGAGTGGGATTATATCAATAAGGAACTCCTGGAGAAAGCTGCCAGGGAACTGGATGTCAAACCTTCAGAGATAGCATATGTTTTCAAGTACCAGGAGAGAGATGCCCTGGGCGACATTTTTGCTTCCTACGCTAACAAATATTACAAGAGCGACAGGAAGATCAGAAAAACAATTGCCGATGTTCTCCGCGCCGTTGCTTCAGAAGGTAATATAATAATAGTAGGGCGTGCAGGTGTTGTTCTTACCAAGGACATAATGAAATCCCTTCATATAAGCCTTGAAGCACCCCTGGAATGGCGAAGCCTGATGATCAGTGAAAGGTATGACCTCTCTTTTGCTGAAGCCAGAAAATCAGTAATAGAGATGGATAAAAAGAGACAGCGGTTCAGGGAGTCATTTGAAGGGAGGAATACCGACTATACCTGGTTTGACGTCACTTTTAACCGTATGTCACTTACAGAAAAAGAGATAATCGAGGCTATCATTAAAATGATGGAGACCAAAAAGCTTATCTGATAAGTTTAACATACCCCATCTCCTTCCAGGTTTTTACCGCAAACGGTATCAGCAATAATACCTGCTGTGCCAAAAAGGGTATATGTTCAATCTCAAAATAGTTGTAAAATATTTTGCCTCAACTAATATATTAGTTATATTTGAATGATCAATATTGACGATTATGAACAGAGCTATTTTTTTTTCACTTGTCATGCTGGCAATACCAAACACCTCCCTGCCGGCTGTTACACCTTCAGGGGATATTTCTTCGGTAAGGGCGTTTATTGCCAATGAATCATACGATGAAGCCCTGAATCTTATCTATTCCATGCACAAAAAAGATGACAATGACAAGGATCTATGGTACCTGGGCGGTATTGCACACAGCAGGATGATGAGACAGGACAGTGCGCTTTACTACCTGACACGGGCACAAGTACTGGACCGCACTGACAGGCAGATTGCAGGAGCCCTTGCATCGGTTTACTCCTCTTTGCGGCAGTCTGCAAGAGCCCGCGAGATCTACTCCGAAATGATCAGGCAGGATTCAACACTGTTGATGCCTTATATTCAGATGGCAGCAATTCATATGAGAGACAATGAGCCCAGGGCTGCCCTGGCAATATATATTCAACTGCATTCGATGGAACCGCAAAACCCGGGTTTTGTAAAAAGCATTGCCGATTGCTACAGGCGGTCAGGCAATGAACTTCAGGCTGTAAGATATTACAGAAGAGCACATTCAATGAACAACAGCGATCTTTCAATTAACCTTGCGCTGGCAAGTCTTTTCGCCAGGATGAAAGATTATCAGTCAGGACTCGATATTGCAGAAGCAGGTCTTGATGTGGATGGTTCGCATGCTGAGCTTCTTTTCTGGAGCGGTTTCTTCAATTATGCACTGGGCAGGCACTCATCAGCTATCATCAGGCTGAACCAGGCTGAGGAGAATGGTAACGAATCGTTGATGGTGCATCAATACCTGGGTATCTGCCACTACCTGATGAAAAATTATGAGAAGGCCCGTGAATACCTCGAACAGGTTATCAGCGTAAACGTAAATGATCACAGGCTGTTCACGTACCTGGGAAGGATATATATGCAACTTAAAGATTACGAAATAAGTGAAATCTATTTTTATAATGCCCTGGAGGTGCTCAAACCCGACACAAAAGCAATAATCGACACGTACCTGAACCTGGTTGATACATACCGGCTGGCCGGTTCCTGGGAGAAGATGGCAGATGCCTACAACTCGGCTATGCATCATGATGGCAACAACCCGTACCTTCATTACGGACTTGCATACACCTTTGATAACCACCTTGACAGGCACGATGATGCCCTTGATTCCTACTCATTGTTCATAGAAATTGTATCAGCATTCTCTGATCCGGGAGATGAGCTTCTGACACTCATGGATTACGCACAGGCAAGGATAAAAAGGATCAGGGAAGAACAATTCTTTCAGTAACCGGTTCGGCGCATCAAAAAACCTTTTTATCTCTTTTTTGTTATACTTCGAAAGAGACAGATTGTCTCTGTTTCATTTCTGCAAAAAATTCTGTTTTATAAAAGATGTCTGCAAGATATAAGGCGGTAATAATTCTGTTCCTGGCAATCAGCTATTATTCTTTTTCACAGGTAACCGGCAGGGTAACCGACAAAGAAACAGGAAAGCCTGTTCCGGGTGCTGCTATAGCATTCAAGGAAAACGGCAGCGGAACGGCCTGCGATCATGATGGCGTTTTCCGCACTGCACATACCGGAACCGTAACAATAAGCGCGGTGGGGTACCAGGCAAAAATCGCGGAATTGACAGATACAGGCGACACCCTGCTTTTCACTCTCGAACCTGACAAATATGAATTGGATGAGGTGGTGGTGGAGGCCTTCAACAGGTCGAGAAGACTGGTTGATGTGCCGGGATCGATCACCCTTATTCAGGGGGCGCGCATAGAGAGGGAAAACCCTGTAACAGTCGTGCCGGTGATAAATCATGCGCCGGGCGTGTTTGCACATTCGGGAGCCCTGAACACAAGCAGGATAACCATTAGGGGTATCGGCGCACGTGTACCCTATGCAACAGGCAAGGTACGGGCATACCTAAATAATATACCGCTGACTAACGGATCGGGTATCAGCATAATAGAAGATATTGACCCTTCCCTCATCGAACGGGCTGAAATTATAAAAGGTCCTGCAACCAGCGTATACGGAGCAGGACTCGGAGGCACGGTTATCCTCAGGGCTAAGGATCCTGCATTGCTCCCGTCAGGAATATCCAACAGCTTTCATGCCGGATCATGGGATCTCTACAGGAACTCTCTGGGTTTCAATACCGGCAATGAACAATATGGGATCAGCCTGCAGTACAACCACACGCAGAGCAGCGGGTACCGCCAGAATAACGAATACCGGCGCGACGGACTTAGCATTTTGGGCCGGGCAATGCCCGATAAGGGGCCGGATATCACTTTCCTTCTTGTGTACACCGGCTTAAAGGCACAAATCCCAAGCTCCATAGACAGCACAACATTCGTTACTGACCCTTCGGCTGCGGCACAGAACTGGCTCCGTACAAGAGGTTACGAAGATTATGACAAGCTGCTTGCAGGGGTGTCGGCGGACTACCGCATAGCCGGTTCGCTGAATGCAGGCTTTAGTCTCTTCAGCACACTTTACGACGAGAATGAACTGCGGCCATTCGATGTTCTTTACGAGGAGAGGGCATCAGTGGGCAGCCGGTTCAAACTGGTGTATGACGGCAGGCTTTCCGCAGGCTCCTGGCAGGTGCTGGGTGGTGGCGAACTCTTTCTTGAGCAATACGGATACAGGTCTTACGAGAATATCGGGGGAGTTGGCGAAAAAGGCGGACTAATAAGTGATAACCGGGAGCTTATATCCTACTACAATGCGTTTGCACAGGCCGATATCGATCTTCACCGGCTGAGACTATCATCCGGTCTCAATATCAATTCAAGCAAAACCGACTACAGTGACCTGTTTAACCAGGCACACGATAACCAGTCCGGCAAATACAGCTACGGCAACATAGTCTCACCCAGGATAAGCGCAAACTACCGCTATTTCATGAGTAATTCCGTCTTCCTGACTGTAAGTCACGGTTTCTCCCCTCCTTCCCTCGCAGAGACCCTCACACCTGAAGGATATGTCAACCCCGGTATCAAGCCGGAGAGAAGCTGGAGCATTGAAGGGGGAATACGGGGCAACCTTATGAACCACAGGTTTTTCTATGACATAAACATTTACAGCATGAGGGTGTCTGACCTGCTCGTAGCCGAAAGGGTGGCCGAAGATGCATGGGTGGGGAAGAATGCGGGGGAGTCGCTGCACAGGGGACTGGAAGCGGAGCTGCAGCTCGATATTGTCAGGAGGGAGGAAGGCGCAGCTGCCGGCTGGTGGCAACCCGTGCGGCTGACCGTCAGTCCGAACCTGACTGTCAACAATTTCATTTTCACAGATTTTATTGATGACAGAATTGACTACTCCGGCAATTATCTTCCCGGCATACCCGGGACCGTTATCAATGCCGGGTTTTACGGGGCCCTGAATGGCGGACTGTATGCGCTGGTCAATCTTCGTTCAGTCGGCACCATGCCGATGAATGACCTGAACAGCCTGTGGTCCCAAAGTTATTTCCTTGCAGGTGCAACAGCCGGCTACAGGCATCGGTTCCCGTTCAATCTGAGGGGCGAAGCCTGGATCTCTTCAGGTAACATCTTCAACCGCAGCTATGCATCCATGATCCTTGTGAATGCCCCGGTTTTCAATAACCGTCCCCCCCGTTACTACTATCCGGGCGATCCCAGAAACTTTTCGGCAGGTGTAAAGATCAGCTACGTTTTCAACTGATCAGGAATATCTGTATACTTTATGATTCGGATAAATTCCGGTCCTGTGTTATATTTGCACAGTAATCCTTCAGTGTAAACATAGCAAAAACTGACCGCCATGCCTTACAAGTTCCCGGGCCTGACAGGAATATTCACCTTGCGTCTGATCACCGTCACCATACTTGCCGCACTGGCCGCAACCATAACGGGCCAGCCCTCCCATACCGGATCGTACGATATTGTCAAATACTCCGTCAGTATCAAGGTAAACGACACTACCAGCCATATCACCGGTACAGCAGGCATCCGGGTCACAGCCGGAGAGGAGGCATCTGCTGTCATACTCGACCTGGTATCGGTAAACAGCGATGGTACCGGGATGACGGTCGACAGCGTGCTCAAGGGCGGCATGCAGGTGGGGTTCACTCACCAAGACAACAGGCTTGTTCTGCCCGCTCCGGCCGGCGACACAACAATGACTGCAGAATACAGGGTATATTACAACGGCATCGTGGGTGACGGACTTATAATATCGACCAACATGTACGGCGACAGGACCTTTTTCGCCGACAACTGGCCTAACCGCGCACACCACTGGTTCCCCTGCATCGACCATCCCTCTTCCCGGGCAAAAGTGGACCTAACCATAACCACGCCATCGCATTACCAGGTGATAGCTACAGGGTTACTTCAGAAGAGAATTAACCTTCCGGGGAACAGAACGGCACACTACTGGTCTTCTTCCGTTCCGGTTCCGACGAAAGTCATGGTCTTCGGAGCCGCTCCCTTTGCGGTGGAATACAACGGATACATTGACAGTATACCATACAGCAACTGGGTATACCCCCAAAATCACGTTGAGGGGCTTGCATCATTTTCGGCCACACCCGGGATCCTTCGTTTCTTCACTGACCTGCTGGGGCCATACCCGTTCGAGAAGGTCGCCAATGTGCAGTCCACCACCCGTTACGGGGGTATGGAGAATGCAGGCAACATATTCTACCATGAGGAAGCTGTGGCCGGGGAGAGAGATCTGGAATACCTGATCGTACATGAGATGGCCCACCAGTGGTTCGGCAACTCACTGTCTGAGAGCGACTGGCCGCACCTGTGGCTGAGCGAGGGACTGGCTACGTGGCTGACGGACTGGTACTACAAACAGAAGCACGGCGAACAGGCACTCAGGCAAAGAATGCAGAACCATCGGCAAAGGGTGACCGGTCATGCAAACACCAGGCTTGCCCCGGTCGTGGACCACCACCCCGAAAGGCTGACCGACATGCTGAACCCCAACTCCTACCAGAAAGGATCGTGGGTCCTGCATATGCTCAGGAGAAAGATAGGCGACGAGCTTCTCCTCGAAGGGATCGTTAAATTCTATAATGCCTACCAGTTCGGGCATGCCTGCACGGAAAAGTTCATGAATGTACTGGAAGAGGTTTCCGGCACCGACCTTGAAGAGTTCTTTGACGACTGGCTCTATTCGGCTGGGCACCCGGTATTTTCGAAAAGAACATCTTTCAGCAACGGACGGCTCACCATGGAGCTGGTACAGACCCAGCAGCACAAGATGGCATTCACCTTTCCGCTCGACATCAGGTTTATTATGGAAGACGGCAGCGAGCAGGACCACACCTTTGATATCATTTTCAGAAGGCATGAGTTTGTAATAGATATGCCCTCCTCACCGGTTGAGATAATTCTCGACCCGGAGACCTGGCTCCTTTATGAACAAAGGTAACCCGGAGTTCACAATAGTATGGTACAATTGAACAACTAACTTAAAATACAACAAGATGCAGACAAAAAAGTTTTACAGCAGATTATTCCTGGTATTTATTTGTTTTCCG
>SLOE01000001.1 GCA_007132715.1 Bacteroidales bacterium | reverse complement strand
AGGGCGGTTAAAATATTCAGGGCGCCTGACCGTTATACTGCGGGGACAATTGAGGTCTTTCTCAAGGCTCATTTTCGCGACAAGACCAACTGGAGGAACATGCTGATGAACAGGCAGCAGATCTTACCTGACCTGCTTGAAGAGAAACAACGGGCAGCATCATTGACGGAAAGTGAGTTCAGCCGTTACCTGATTGACGATGATGAGATAACGACCGTTAACTTCCCCGTAAGGGAATACCCTGTAAAAATTACCGCTCTGTCATTTGATAAAACCCCGGTAATAAAAGGGATCCTTACGGGTATTAAAGGGCAGTACCTGCTTTTTGACGGAGGGAGGGTTCTGAACATCAGGAAACACAACGGGTACAAGGTTAAAATGGAGACAGCCGCCGTGTAGTACGGGTTTACACGAATGCGGTGGCGTGCAATATTTTATGCTCAAAAACATCAGTTAAGCGGTAATTTGTCATATGTGATACCGTTTAAAAATATATTTTTGCAAACAGGCAGAGTGCATTGGCCGGCAGCCAGTCAAAAAGAACACAAGGCCAGATAAATACAGAAATCCTAACAATAATATTTTGTACAACCTTAACCATTAAACATGAAGAAATATCAAGTGAGAGCTATTCCGAGAAGAAAGTTCCTGGAGATGAGCATGAAAGGGGGACTGCTTGTGGCAGCTACTCCTGCACTCATGAAGCATCTTATCTCCTGTAGTCCGGCTGATCCGGGCGGACCGGGACTGGATACCGACAAGTCTGTTCTCGACAAGGTTATTGCAAAGGCACTTGCCCAGGGTGGTGAATTTGCCGACGTATATCTTGAGAACAGGATTTCCAGGCAGATCATTATGGAAGAGTCGCTCTTCAGGAGCGGTCTCTACGGTATTGCACAAGGTGCCGGGGTAAGGGTAATTTCGGGCGACAAGACCGGGTTTGCCTACACGGACGAAATTACTGAAGAAAACCTGATGAGAGCGGCGGAAGTGGCCTCATATATTGCACGGAACAGCGATACTATAACTCCGGTAAATATTGCCGGTGCAGAGCGCGAATCATTTATTACTGTAGAACAGCCGCTTGAAACTATTTCAGATACCAGGCGGATTGAGATCATGGAAAGGGCCAACCAGGCTGCGCTCGATTATGACCCTCGCATCCGCATGGCCAAGATCGACTATTACGACCAGACACGCGGAAGGGTTATAGCCAACAGTGAGGGCCTCTACCTCCGTGACGAGCTTCCGCTGATGTTCTTCATTGTCGAGACAATGGGTGACGACGGCACAAACAGGCACATGTCGCGCGAACGAATAAGCGAACATGCCGGTTTTGAAATGTTTCAAAGGTATACTCCCGAATATGTTGCAGAAAGGGCTGCAAGAGAATCGATAGCTATGCTGGGTGCCGAAGATGCACCGGCAGGTATGATGGATGTCGTGATGGAGAATGGCTGGGGCGGTGTACTTATTCATGAAGCCGTAGGACATCCCCTTGAGGCCGACAATATTGCAAGGGGAATCGGAGCTTTTACAGGCAAAGTTGGACAGAAAGTGGCAACCGAGCAATTCACCATGGTGGACGACGGTACCATTCCCCACCTGCGTGGCACCATAAACTATGACGATGAGGGCACACAGGCTCAAAGGAATGTTCTTATTGAAAACGGTGTACTTCACGGTTACATGACCGACATCCTTAGTTCCAAACAGCTTGATATGAAACGGACAGGCAACGGCCGGCGCGAGTCATTCAGGAGCATCCCCATTCCGAGGATGACAAACACGTTCATTGAGAACGGAAAGGATAAACCGGCTGACATACTTGCTTCGACAAAGAAAGGCCTTTATGTTCAAAGCCTCAGCGGTGGCAGCGTAAATCCCGTAACCGGGGTGTTCAACTTCACCTGCCGGGAAGCTTATCTCATAGAAAACGGTAAAAAAACGACCCCCGTAAAGGGAGCCACACTTATCGGATCATGCATGGGGGTAATTTCCAATATCGATGCAGTAGGAGACGACCTCGACTTCGGACCCGGGATCTGCGGTAAAGCCGGCCAGTCGGCCGAAGTAACCGCGGGGCAGCCCACACTCAGAATCAGGGGCATCAATGTAGGCGGAAGCCGTGCGTAATGTTGAAACTATAAAATATAACTATATATGGACTATAAAGAATTAACAGTACAACTGGTTGACAGATGCCTCCGCCAGGGAGCCGATGCTGCCGAAGTTTATCTTCAGACAGGCAGGAACCTTTCAGTCAGGGTGCGCAATGCCGATATCGAGACAATCCAGGAGGCTGCCTCAAGCGGGATAGGCTTCAGGGTGATAGTTGACGGCAAGATGGGGTTCAGCCACTCGAATGACCTCAGCCAGGCCGCCCTTGACAATACCATCAGCAGGGCCATTGCCTTTGCAAAATTAACTACACCCGACGAGAGCAACATTCTTCCTTCAGACACAGGCTTTACAGGGGTTGAAGGTCTTTACGACCCGGAGATCCCAGGAGTGAGCATGGACAGGAAAATTGAAATGGCTCTTGCTGTAGAAGACCTTGCAATGAAAGAGTCCGGCATAACACACAGCTCCGGGGCTTCATGGGGCGAACGGGAGGGCGAGGTGTTTATCGCCAATTCCAACGGCATATCTAAGAACTACAAATCGTCAATGTGCTCGATAAGTATTGGCGTGGTAGCCGAAAAAGGCGACCAGAGGCGGACAGGAGGCGAGTCAAGCAGCCGGCGCTTCTTTGCTGACCTTGAGCCTCTTGATGAGATTGCAGCAAGTGCAGCACAAAAGGCTGTTGAATTGCTCGACCCGCGCATGGTAGGTACCCAGAGGGCCGCAGTCATATTTGACGCCACAGTAGCAGCATCGCTGCTTAGGGGTGTGATAACGGCAATAAACGGCGAAAGGGT
>SLOE01000019.1 GCA_007132715.1 Bacteroidales bacterium | reverse complement strand
TTCATGTGCATAAAGTAGGTTTATAAAGTTAATATTCAATTAATTATGTTTAACAGGTAATTCATACTCAGTGTTTCAAATCCGATGAATGTCACATCTGACTTATTTTGCAAAAAGCGAACAGTAGTGCATGTGAGATCGACGAAGTCAAACCCCCATGGTTTGTTCATGTTATTTTGTCTGCCGAAGGCTGATGTGGTTTTCATCAGAATTAGGAATTAGTTGATATAAAACCCTAAAACCTGTAGCCCATGGTAAAATATCCACCGGTATTATAAACACGGGTACCCTGTATGTTCGAAATATCAGTAAGCCCCATGCGCCAGGTATATGCTACCTGGACCTTCATTACCTCCACTCCAAAACCGAAATTGAGCCCCCACTCCTGTGAAGGATGGAAATTCCCGAAATCAGGGCCAATACCTTCATCCCTTCCGGCAAAGCTGTGCCTGAAATACCCGCCGGCAATCGGATAGGCCCTGACAAATCCCCCGTCGTCACCGGCCATGTAAAGGTGGAAATTAACCGGCAATGTAAGTGAGTGTTGCCTGTATTTACCCCACTGAGAGTGGCTGCCGTTGAAGTCATAGAGTAATTCACACTGCAAAGCAAACTTTTGGCCGAACTGCATCCTGAAAAACAATCCTGTTGCAAATGCAAAGAGACCATCAGCCCGAAAGAATTCATCGGGATACCTGTGATGAGTAGAACCCAGATGTACGAGAATTCCCGCATGCAACCGGATACCCCAGGGTCTCATGTGCCTGACAAATCTGGCAGAGGGTATTAACTTCTGCATTAACGACAACTCAGTGACCAGTGCAGCCAGATAACCTGTTATAAGTGCCATCCCATCGTAATCCAGCAGTTCATATGTATCTCCGGGCATGTGGTAAGGCGATTTGAGTCCGGTAAAAGCCTGTGCTGCAGGAATACCAACATCCCCGAAAGGTCGGGTATCTGTCCTTGACTCAATATCAGATGTAACCCGTGACAGTTGCAACCCTGAACTTAGAGCTACTTCCCTTGCCAGGTCTACGCCTCCGTCAAGAGTGCCAATACCCCTTAAATCCAGCCCGTTATTAGCCTCATACATCCCCACCATGTCAAGTGAGAACATCATCCTGATCTTACCGGTATCAAAATAATCATGTTCTGTTAGAAACCTCTCGGCGCCAAGCAACCCGCTCTCTTCCGCATCAAATGCAATGAAGATGATACTTCGCCCTGTTGAGCCGGGGTTAGAGGCAAAATGCCTGGCAAGCTCAAGCATAACGGCAGTTCCTGATGCATTGTCGTCTGCGCCGGGGTAAATGACAATTTCACCATCCCGGTACTCATAACCCAGGTGATCATAATGAGCACCGATTACAATATACTCATCTCTCAACAACGGATCTGAACCGGGAAGATATCCCACCACATTGGTTGCCGGCACCCTCGCAAGTCCGATTCGAAGGTCCATATGCTGAAAATAATCATCACCGGGCGGTTTAAGACCTATTGATCCGAACTCTTCGGCTATATATTGCTTTGCAATGGTCTTACCGTCTGTACCAAGTCCCCGCCCCTCCAGTGAATCGGAGGCAAATACGGCCACATGTGCTTCAAGTCTCCGGGCAAGGTCGGCAATCCCAAAACTGTTTTCAGCAAATAATAGATGCCGGGAAGGCAGGATAACCATTAAGGCAAGGAGCAGCAACCTAATTGATTTATTAACCTTCATAATGCATATTTATAGTTGGCAATTTATTTTAATCAGTCTCAGCCGGAAGCATCATTCTTCTTATCTGAGCAGGATACTTCCTTGGTGAAGCAATCCTCCAGTTTGGACAGGAATCCGGTACCTACAGCGTCAACAAAGGGAAACAATATCATGTCAGCCCCGGCATCGATCAGTTTCTTGGCATTACCGGCATGGTGCTGTGTCAGCACGATCCGACCCTCGAATTTGTTGTGCCTGAATATTCTAAGCAGCTGCAGGTTTATTTCAAACTCTGACAGTGTGCTTATCACTACCCTGAGCTTTTTGGTTGGCAACTGTTCCGGCAGGTCGGGATCTTCGGCATCACCAAAGACCGCAGTGCGTCCTTTCTTTCTCCACCTTTCAACGGCACCCGGATCAAAATCCACCCCCATTACTTTCCTGCCGGCCCTTTCCAGGCTTTTGGCTATATTATTACCATACCTGCCCAGTCCAATCACAACGACCTCAAACTGTTTCTCTTCAAGCTGCTTGATCCTGCTTTCGCGGAAAGGATCCTTCTTCTCAAATATGCTCAGGAGCGGAGAAAGGAAGTCAAAGATCTGGTGTGAGTATAGTATCAGGTATGTGGAAAGGCCTATTGTGATAAGGCCGACCAGGGTGATCAGCCCCATCGTATTGTCATCAATGTGCCCTAGTTGCAAACCAAGTGACGCAAGTATCAGTGAAAACTCGCTTATCTGCGCAACAGCGAGACCTGCCAGAAATGACGTACGCTTCTTGTATCCCATAATCCCCATGATGATCAGCACAATTACAGGGTTACCTACAAGCACGAAAAGGGAAAATACTATCGCAGGCCATATCTGCTCTCCTATCAGGGATAGATCCAGCTCTGCCCCCAGATTGATGAAGAAGAACAGCAGCAGGAAATCCCTCAGCGTTGTCAATCTCCCGCTTATTACCTCACGGTACTCGGTCGATGCAAGGGATATGCCGGCCAGAAATGCTCCGACTTCCTTGCTGAACCCAAGCCAGTCACCCACAGCAGCAAGGGTAAGCGCCCATGAGATTGCAAAAAGAATCAATAATTCCTGAGAATTCCCCATAAGCTTGACAACCCTGGGCAAAACAAACTTCATCAGCAGACCGACCACCATCAGAAAGCCAAAGCCCTTCAGCACGACCAGGATAATATCAAATGCCGGACTACCGGCAGATCTGGCGCCAAGGGC